>NZ_JANFAK020000009.1 GCF_024721315.2 Streptomyces sp. Isolate_45 | reverse complement strand
AGCGCGACCGCGTCCGCCTTGAACTCCGGCGGGTAGTGCTTCATGACCACGAGATGTCCGTTCTCAGATCCTCAGGATCCAGTGTCTCGTGTGTTCAGGATCCGGGGTCAAGGCCCTCCACCTCGCCGCCATCTTCATCTGGTCAGCGAGATGATCCGAAGGAAACGGCCTAAGCCGCCTCCTTTGTTCACCACGGCTGCTTGCACCTCGCCGCACTTCATTCCGCCCCCATCTTCTCCGGGACCGCTGGGTAACCCAGGGAAAGCACCTTCCTGGCGGGTGCACGACGCCGACTGCGGGCACTTTGGTGCGTTGCCGGAACGCCCCGAACACGCCCGGTATGTGGACGCCCCTCCGCATTGCGATGCACCGCAGCCGACGCCGTGCTCTGATCCGGCACGGTTACAGGACAACCCATTAGGTGGCAGCCTCGCTGCCCCCGACCGACTCGCCTTGATTAAGTGCAGAGAAGGGCATAACACTGACGATCACCGGCCCGACTCCGCAGGACTCTCGGGAATCCGGCCGAGGCGGATGTGTTCAGCGGGCCTTTCAGCGGTAAGGGCTCCAGCCGCCGAAGCGGACTGAGCGTTCTACTTGGCCAGTTGAGTGAAAGCCCAGCGTGGTTGGCGCATGACACGAGATGACCTCTGCGAGATGCTCGCCGAGCAGACGCCAGCATATGGCCGCGCGAGAGAGGCCCTGCTCTCGGGAGGCGCATTCGATGTCTGGGAGGGCCTAGTCCCCGCCGCCCGGCACTTCCATACCTACCGGATCCGCAGCCGGGTCACCCAAAGGCACGGGCTGGTGACCCTCGGCCTCGATGAGACGGTCGGCATCCTCAAGGGCGCAGGAGACGAACTTCTTCGCACCGGCTTGATCAGGGCGACAGACGGGGTATGGACGTTCACGCTCTTTTTCAACGCCGCCGCCACGACGGTGCTGGCCTGCGCTGGCGTCGCCTGTCGGCGTACTCGTCAATGTGCTCAGGCAAGCACGGACGAACGTGCCCAGTTTGAAGGCTGACCGCATGCGCGGAACGGCTTCCGGGGTTTGAGGCATCATGCCCGGGTGAGCAAACTGGTGGAGTTCTTCATAGCGCCTGATGACGTCGTGGCTGCCCTTGTGCTTCGAGGCGGACCGGGCCGTTCCTTGGAGTCGGTGTCTTGCGGGAACTTTGACCCCGAAGAGGCCGTGATCGAGTGGGAGTCCCTCTTCACCGGCAGGGGTTTCGAGGAGCTCGTGGATGCCGACGAGCCTCGTATTGTTGCTGGCCAGGACAACGATGGCAGTGTGGTCTTCGCCTTCTCGGACCGCTTGGTCTCAGCGTTGGGTGCTGCCGACGAGCCCAGGATCTGCGAGGTGACTGGGCTGTGGTCTCAGCTGCGAGATGAGGACGGAGAGTCCCTCGACGTGGCCGTAGCTGGCGAGATTCTGGGCGATCTGGCCCGTCTTGCCCGTGCCGCCGAAGGACAGGGAAGCGGTGTCTATTGCTGGGTTGCATGAGTCACGACCACCCCTAAGCTTGGCGTTTATGCAGGTGTGCTGCTTGTGATGGCTGTTGCGATGCTCGGTTTGGCTTGCTTCCCGACAGGGTGCTCGCGTGCACCCTGCTTGTTCTTCATGCCGGTTGGCCGGCCGGGGCCTGCGGTTGTGGGTTTCGGTGCACTGGCTGGCTGAGGGGTTTTCCCGTGGATGCGGCGAAATCCTCGACGGACGCGTGCGGGTGTCAGGCGCCCTTGGCGTGCAGGCCGTTCCCAGGGTTTGCGGAGGTCTTCTGCGAGGGGCCGGGCAAGTCGGAGCTGGGCGTGCGCGGCGAGGATGAGCCAGGTCCAGCGGTCAGCGGCGGCCGGCTCGCGGAGTTTGGGAGCGGTCCACCCCAACGTCTGCTTGAGCATCCTGAAGGTGTGCTCGAGGTCGAATCTGCGCAGGAACGCCTGCCAGAGCCGGTCCACGTCCCCGGCGGTAGCGGCGGTGGACGACCACCACAACCAGATGGGCCTGGGGCTGCGGTCTCCGCGAAGGTGGTCGACCTGTAGACGGATGACGGTGCCTTCGATGACCGGCAGCTCTCCTTCGGGGTGGTCGGCCCAGGCCGAGCGTCGGACCAGCAACGGGTGCAGGCGGTCCCAGGCAGTGGCGACGGCCGTCCCGTAGTGCGTGGTGTCGGTCACCGTGGTGATGGACGGGACCGGCTGAGTGGCCGCACACCGCCACCACACCCACTGAACTTACGAAAAGATCAGTAGAGCTCGTAACACGATCATGAGTCGGGCTTGTTGAGGCGTCGCCAGCAGATGAGGGCGCAGGCGAGGGAGACGAGGGCGTCGTGGAGTTCGGTGCGGCGTTCCCAGCGGACGGCGAGGCGTTTGAACTGGTGGAGCAGGGCGAAGGTCTGCTCGACGACGTAGCGGAGCTTGCCCATGCCCTTGATGTTCGGGGCTCCCTTGCGGGAGATGACCGGCAGGATCCGGCGTTTGCGCAGCTCATCGCGGTTGGGGTTGGAGTCGTAGCCCTTGTCGCCGAGCAGGGCGTCCGGGCGTCGGCGTGGCCGGCCGGGGCGGCCCGCCACGGGCGGGATGCCGTCGACCAGGGCGAGGGTTTGGGTGACGTCGTTGACGTTGGCCGCGGTCGTGATGACTTTCAGCGGGGTGCCGCGTCCGTCGCAGATCAAGTGGTGTTTGCTGCCCGTCGTCCGCCGGTCGACCGGCGACGGACCGGTGTCGGCTCCCCCCCTTTCGCGCGGATGTGGGAGCCGTCCACGCACGCCCTCGACCAGTCGAGCCGGCCGGCCGCGTTCAGCTCGGCGAGCAGGATCCGGTGCAGCTGGTCGAAGACCCCGGCCTGCTGCCACCGCTCCAGGCGCCGCCAGCAGGTCTGCCCGGAGCCGAACCCCAGCTCAGGGGGTAGAAGTTGCCACGCGATGTCATTGCAGAGCACGTACAAGATGCCCTGCAGACACAACCGGTCTGCCACCGGCCGCGGCCCTGGCGACCTCGTCGGCCAGGGCGGCAGCAGCGGCTCGATCAATGCCCACAAGTCGTCGTCCACGATCCACGGCCGAGTGCTCACGCATTCACGAACGGCCGAATCATCACACCGGTTACGCCCGACCAGGACATTTCAACAAGATCCTGTTACGAGCTCTTAGCAGTTCTCGGTGGTGTACTTCGTAGCGGGTTCGGTGCCAGTTCCGGTGTCAGTGGTCGGCAGTTTCCAGCGGGCTAGGCTGCCGTACTTGTCCTCGATCAGAAGAATTCCACCCTGCGCGGGCACATTGAAGTCCACGATCGCCTTATATTCTTCACCGGCCTTAATCTTGACAAATGGAGTGTATTCATCAATGCATCCTCGCCATGGAGCATCCTCGTAATCCCAAGCTTCCACCATCTCAGGACCTCGGGACCATTTGAGATGGTTATCCATCCTACCGAGCAGGCGACCTCCCGTCTCCGACCTCATCGTGAAGGCGACAACCAGTGCGTACTTTCCTTCCAAGGGAAGAGTCTTATCTTTCGCAAAAGCGTCTCTGTAAGCCACGCCAGTGGGAGTGACCTGCAATGGATGACCGCCATCGTCTCTTAGAGTCACGGTCTGACCAAGTTCCCTGAGCATCGGGTCAGTGGCGCCAGCTTCTCCAGGAACCTGGCCTGGATCCCAAGGCTCCTTGAATCCGTCTACTCCTCTGTTCGCTTCTCCATTCGATCCACAGCCGGAGACAGCAAAGATGATGACCATCAGGGCTGCCATTATTTTTGCCTTCATCGAAACCTCAAACTCTCTACGAAATTAGACATTCGGTCGCTGGTTGTGATTCATCACCTACGGCACGCCACCGATGTCCACATCGCTCGAATTGAACCGGACGAACAGCATTCATGATCCACCGATGAGGTTACGAAGCCTTGGGTCCCAAATATCAGCGCAGGATGCCGCTCTTTGGCAGGAGTGTGCTCAGCAGTTGGGCCGTCTCAGCTTCCATGTCCACTCCGCCTCCGAGACCTCCATTGATGCGGGCCAGCCGTGAAGCAGCGTCGCGGAGGGCATCCATGTCTCCGACGGCATGGTGGGCCAGGAAGATCTGCCGGAGGAGAAGTTCAAAGAGATAACCGCCCATCAAATGACATTCGGCAACGCCGCGCACACAACCGCGCCAGGACGCCGCTAAGAGCTGTCCCGTAATCCCAGTAGGTTGAGGGTCATGCTGTGTCCAGGTCGGCGCCGATGGCACCAGCGGAACGAAGCGAACGCCCGAGGTCTCCGGTGAGGATGCGGGGGTGTCTCCGCCACCACCACAGGTCGGGGCCGGGCAGCCTGTGGAACTGGTCGAGTGCCTGGCCGTCGTCGTCGGTCGTCGCGGCCTTGTACTGGTCGTCCAGGGCTTTGATCTGCGGGGTCCAGAGCTGGACCATGTGTTCGTCCAGCAGGAGCCACGCCTCGTGCAGCCAGTTTCGGCAGTAGAGGTCGTTGGTGTACTCGGAGATGTCGTCGCCGTAGCCCCGCTCGATGGCACTTACCAGGGCGGCCCACGCGTTCACCCGTTCAGCGACCGTGAATGCCGTCCGCCAGCCGCGCTGGTGCAACAGCTCTCCCACCTCAGATTCAGTAGCCACGGACGTGAGGCTCTCATGCCGAGTCCGTCCGGGCGACCGAGATGTGTACGGCCAGAGGCTGGCGGGCCCCGCAGCGTGATCAAGGTGAGACGATCTCGCCGTGGCTGATGTGATCACGGCGTCGGAGCCGTCTTGGATAGCCCCGTTCAGTGGGCTCAGCCCCCGGTAGTTCGGCAAGCTGGTGACGGTTCTGCGGCGCGAGGGAGCGGACGCGGTACGTAGGGGCCGGCCGTGGAGCCTTCCGCTGGAGGACCGGGCCCTGCTGGTCGCGGCGTACTGGCGCATGAACCTGACGATGCGGCAGCTTGCGCCGTTGTTCGGGGTGTCGAAGTCGGCGGCAGACCGGATCATCGACCACCTGGGGCCGATGCTCGTTCTCCAGCCCCGCAAGCGGTTCGCCAAGGACGCCGTGCTGATCGTGGACGGCACCCTGGTGCCCACCCGAGATCACACCATCGCCGCGCGGTCAAAGAACTACCGGTACTCCACCAACCACCAGGTCGTCATCGACGCCGACACCCGCCTGGTCGTCGTGGTCGGCCGGCCACTCGCCGGGAACCGCAACGACTGCAAGGCGTGGGAGGAATCCGGCGCCAAAGCCGCGGTCGGCAAGACCCTCACGATCGCCGACGGCGGCTACCCCGGCACCGGACTCGTCATCCCACACCGCCGTGAGCGTGGCCAGGCTGAACTTCCGGACTGGAAGGAGGAACACAACAAGTCCCACAAGCAGGTCCGGGCCCGCGTCGAGCACGTCTTCGCCCGCATGAAGACATGGAAGATCCTCCGCGACTGCAGCCTCAAAGGCGACGGCGTCCACCACGCCATGCTCGGCATCGCCCGCCTGCACAACCTCACCCTCGCCGGATAGGTGAGCGGGCCACACGACCACCGAGCACGCCAAAGACGACTCGGAGATCATTTACGGGACAACCCTTAGTAGGACTCCGTTAAGTCTTCCGATTGGGGCTGCTTCAGTGTGGGCATGCCGGATGTGTGGATGCGCGCGAAGTGGACCGTATGCGTGCCGAGTTGGCGTCGTATGTGGCTGACGTTTTCGCCTCGCTGAGGCGTAAGGACCAGCGAGCGAAGAGCGACTGCTACCTGCGGGGACTGATGCTGGACGGTCGGCGTAAGTCGATCCAAGCCATGGCCGGGCGGCTGCCGGACGGCAACGAGCAGAACCTGCAGCAGTTCGTGAACCAGTCCACCTGGGATCCGGTGCCGGTGCAGCGCCGGATCTGCGAACGCATGCTCCCGCTCATCGACCCGACGGCCTGGGTGATCGACGACGTTTCGCTGCCCAAGGACGGAAAGATGTCGGTCGGGGTGGCTCCGCAGTACTGCGGAGCCCTGGGGAAACGCGCCAACTGCCAGGTCGCGGTCAGTGTTCATGCCGCGACGGACGCCGCCTCCTGCCCGCTGCAGTGGAGGTTGTTCCTGCCTCGAGCGTGGGAAGCGGACGACGATCGCAGGACGTCCACCCGCGTCCCGTCCGAGGTCACCCACCGTGAGAAGTGGCGGTTGGCCCTGGACATGCTCGACACGCTGGTCGGCTGGGGCATGAGGCCTCCGGTCGTGGTGGCGGACGCCGCCTACGGCACCAACGCACCCTTCAGGGCCGGACTTGCCGACCGCGGAATCCACTATGTCCTGGCCGTTCGGGCGGACGTGAGTGTCTATCCGTTCGACGCCGAGCCCGAAGCTCCGCCCCGCAAAGGGACGGTCGGCTGCTGGCCCCAGCCGCGCTACCGGCACCCCGCGCCGTCGGTGGCGACCCTGGCCGCCGGTCTCGGGCCGGAGGCGTTCACCACCCTCACGTGGCGGCAGGGGACACGAGGCCGGCTGACGTCCCGCTTCGCCGCCGTGCGGGTCCGGCCCGCCGGCAAGGCCGTCGAGCGTCCGATCAAAGCCGCGGCCTCGTCCACTCAGGGCTGGTGGGACGGGGTCTTGCCGGACTGCTGGCTGCTGGTCGAATGGCCGGAGAACGCCGAGTCACCTACCGACTATTGGCTCTCCAGCCTCCCGGCCGACACCCCGATCGCCGAGCTGGTCCGGTTGGCCAAGGTCCGATGGCGCATCGAACACGACTACCGGGAACTCAAGCACGGCCTGGGCCTCGACCACTTCGAGGGACGGTCCTGGCCGGGCTGGCACCACCACGTCACCCTCGTGACCGCAGCCCAGGCCTTCCTCACAGAACAGAGGCTGGCCCCAAAAGTCCCAGCACCGGCCTCACCCTCTACCAGACCCTCGACACCCTCCAAGACATCCTGAGGTGCTGGACCGGCGTCTGCACCACCTGCCGCCAGCCCCTCCCGAACAGACCACACACCACACCAAGATCAAGAACAACCTAACGGAGTCCTATTAGCATTCGCAATTGACTCACAGAAAGATCTTACTGCAATTCACGAGGAACGAGGGAGCCGATCCGTTCCTGGATCTCCGCATCTGAGAGATCCCCACCAACTACATGCCAACGCGACAACCGTTTAGCATCCCAAAGCGACATATCAAATGCATCATGCATGCACCCTATCAGCGCAAACGCCACCTCGCCGATATCATCACGCGGGCCAATCAACGACACCAGCAAATACATTACAGAAATGCCAGATTTTTCACGCTCCCAGCACCCTTGAAGGTTCCGAACAATCCCCCTCCTTTTCGCGAAATATTCCTCTGAATCCATTCACCCTCCCGGACACGTGAAATTGACAACAAACTCTTCGTAATTTCCCGGATTACCCTTGCGACTATCCCAGTCGATCACGGCGTCTATAAATCCATTGCGAGCGGCAAACTTCCCGGTAGCCGTTCGCCAGACAGCTTGTCGAGCAGTCATCCCCATTTGCACGGCGGCATTGAGAGATGTCAAATTATCAGGCAGGCCGCCCCGGGCAACCCAGGCTCCACGAATTCCATCCACCGGCAGGCCCGCACCCTCAAATGCCGCTACAGCTTCACCGATCATCCGCGACCCCCCTAGGAACCCCTTCCACATTCGGTGCCCGCACCACCATTTCCAGGAATCCATAATCGTAGGTTGCTTCAATTCCCTGCTGACCGATGTTGCCGCTGTAGCTATTTACCCATTTCTCATTAAGCCTCGGATCCGGGCCGCTTCGCGGGCTGCCGACCACCGTACGTCAACCAGCGGCTGATGGTCGAGAACAGCCGGCTGATCGCCGCAGGCGCTGCAGAGCCAATGAACAATCAGTAAATGCCTGTCAGGCACGGTTCGCTGCGGGCTACTTACCTCCCAGGCGCTTGTCGCTCTCTCGCACCCGAGGTAATGCTGACAGCGTGGACGAGGCCCGATTCACGGACATCGAGCACCTGGAGTTTGACCTGTAGCAGCCGCGTCCCGCACTGCCGTGAGTCCCGAACCAGTCGGTCCGGGACTCACTTGCATGACCGCCGTGTGAGCCATTCCGCCCGATTTCCATCGTGAGTTAGTCAATGACCCACCGACCTATTCCACCCTCGCAACGCAGTGCAACGTCAATCCGCTGGCCGTGCAGGAAGTTGACCGAGGACGGCTCGGGAGACCTCTGACCCGCAGAACGGCGGCAGCCCATCAACTGGAACAATGAAGTGTGCCCTCGGCGCCCGCCGGCCGCCGAGTCCCGTCGGCGCCGCGCGGCCAGCGAACCCACCACCCGACGGATGTTCCAGAACGTCGACCCCGCCCGCACCTGCGCGGCACCGCTGCCTACCTGCTGGAACAGCGTCACGCCGACTACGCCCTGTCGGCCAAGGGCAACCAGGCGGCCCCGCTCGCCTGGGTCCACGCAGCTCTGCTACCCGCGGTCCCCGAAGCGGAGGAGCACGTCCAAACCGAGCGTTCCCACGGTCGCATTATCCGCCCGTCGGTCTGGACCGCCCCGCTACCTGATCAACTGACTTTGATGCTGTCCTGGGGTGCATGGCTGAATCCTGTAATTCGGTCATTCATTCGGGACGGCGGATCGCGAAGTGGGGAGGGCAGCGGGCAGCGGATTCGGTCGTCTGAAAATGCGCTGACCGAATCGATTCTCCGAACGGCCCTTCGGTCAGATATCCGCTTCCGGTGGCCCGTAGAATATTCCAAATCCCCTCACGTGAAAGCGCGTTTGGCGGGAAAGAGGTGTCCATTTCCAGGGCCCTGGCCAGTGTTTTCCAGACGTAATGGCCGGATGGCTGTGCCACGCACACGCTCCGTATTGATGTTTCCGTGACCCTCGCCTATTTTATTTTCCGTAACGGCACATAACGGCACAGGGGCCCCGCAGTTCCGCGGGCGCCTCACCCAACCGTGTCCACAGGCGGGGGTCACCCATGGCGCTGACGGTCGATGAACTGGTTGCACTGTTCCCGGCGGGGGGTGCCGGTACGTTCGAGCTCGACACCGGGCGGCTCGGGCTGAGCGGCGAGTCCGAGTCCCTGGAGCACCTGCCCAGCGGCATTCTGACCCTCACTGAGGCGACTGCCGACAGCGCCGCTCTGACACTGACCGGCAAAGTCACTTTGGCCGGTGAGGAGATGCCGGCCAGCGCCCGGTTCTTCGCCACCGGCACGGCGGTCGACGCGCTGCTCTTCGAGGCGAGCCCGGCGACCTGGCTACTCCAGACCGCCGTCGCCCGCGTCGACCTGTCCGGACTGTCCGGCGGCCGGTCACTGCGGGTCCTGCTGGCCGCCGGACAGGCCGCGGCCGCGGCAGGACGGTGCCCCGGCACCGGGCCCTGGGTGGGCTTCCAGCTCGGCGGGGCGGTCGCCGACCCGCTGGAGTTCCGCGCCGAACTGCGCAAGGAGTCCATCGGCACGGCCCAGCCCCTCGACGGACCGCCGCTGCTGATCACCCCGCTGCTCGAAGCCCTCGGCGAGTACGGCGTCGAACTGCCCGGACCGCTGGTCGACTGGCTGGAGCGGGTCCAGCTGCACCAGCACCCGATGGGCAAGATGGACAACCTGATGGTCACCGCCGAAGCGCCGGTGGACCACGGCACCGGCGCGAACCCGGTGGAACTGCTGGTGCTGCGGACCACGGTGCTCGGCCGCACCGGCCAGGACGGCAAACCCAAGGCCACCACCGTCGCCATGGTCCGGGCCCGCACGGACTGGAACGGTTCCGGGCTGCCGGTGGTCGGACCCATGATCGGCAATGGGCTGCTGTCCCTGCCCGCGCTCCAGATCATGTACGTCTCCGAGAACCTCAGCGCCGAAGACGTCATCAAGATCAACCGGGTCGTCACCGAGTACGACCTCGGCCCGCTCCAGCAGTTGCCGGTGGTGAACGCGGCGGCAGGGGTCCCGCTGGGTAAGAACGTGAGTGCGGCGGTCTACCTCGCGGTCATGGGCAAGCCGACCCCAGCACTGGTGATCACCGTCCCGCCGAAGTTCGGACCGGATCCGGAGAGCCCGGACAAGCCGAAGCTCGAATACGAGTTCGTGATCGGCAAGCAGTTCGGACCGGTCTACCTCTCGTCGATCGTATTCCGCCACGACTTCAAAAAAGGCCTGCTGATCGAGCTCCAGGGCCAGGTCACGATCGGTTCTCTCACCTGGCAGGTCGCCGGACTCGGCTTCTACGTCGGCATGAGCGGCGGCTTCCCGCTGCTGCCCTTCCTGCACGGCATGAACATCGAAGCCACCGCCGCCGACGGGGTCATCGGCCTCAAGGGCGGCCTGCTCAACAAGACACCTGACGACCCCACCCTTGACTTCGAACTCGCCGGACTGATCCTCGTCCAGGCGATGGCCGTCGAACTCGGCGCCCAGGCCGTGTGGGCACGCAGCATCGAAGGCTGGCACTCAGTCTTCATCTACGGCGAGGTCTCCCTCCTCGGCGGCGCCTCGGTCTTCGGCCCGCCGCCCTTCACCGTCACCGGCTTCTCCGCCGGATTCGGGATCAACAGCTCCTTCAAGAAGGTCCCCACCGGCGCCGAGATCGCCGAATTCCCTCTGGTGGCACGGCTGGACGCGGCCCAAGCGCTGCCCGGCATGCCGGCCCCGACGCCGTACACCCCCGAGGACGCGCTCAAGGCCCTCACCGGACCCACCGGCTGGATCCGCCCCACCGAGGGCCAGTATTGGATCGCCGCCGGAGTGAAGTTCACCAGCTTCGGCTTCATCGAGACCAAAGCCCTCGCCGTCATCGAACTCGGCGACTCCGTCAAGGCCATGCTGCTCGGCCGCACCTCCGTCAGCCTGCCGCGCACCCTCGACCCGAACGCCCGGGCCATCGCCAAGGTGAACATCGGCCTGAGCCTCGGCTTCAGCTCCGCCGAGCACTGCCTGTCCATGGACGTGGCCCTGCTGCCCGGCAGCTACGTGCTCGATCCGTCGATCGAACTCACCGGTGGCATTGCCGTCTACGTCTGGACTGGCGGAGGCCGCGCCGGGGACTTCGCCATCAGCCTCGGCGGCTACCACCCCGACTACAACGTCCCCACGCACTACCCCCGGCCCAAACGACTCGGGTTCGTGTGGTCCCCGGCCAGCGACATCACCGTGCGGGCCGAGGCCTACGCCGCGATCACCCCCGCCGCGTTCATGTTCGGCGGGCGCCTGGCCGCCGTCTACGACAAGGGCATCTTCTCCGCGTGGTTCACCGCACACCTCGACGTGCTGGTCCAGTGGAAACCCTTCTACCTCGACGTCCGGCTCGGCATCAGCATCGGCGTCGCGGCCACCATCAAGGTCTGGTTCGTCCGGGTCCGCATCTCCGTCGAGGTCGGCATCGACCTCCACCTGTGGCTGCCGCCCTTCGGGGGCCGGGCCACCGTCAAACTCTGGTTCATTTCCTTCAGCTTCGGCTTCGGCTCCTCCCGCGACAACACCCCCACCGTGGACTGGCCCGAGTTCCGCACCCAGATCCCCGCACCCGCCCGGGTCATCCCCAACGAGGGCCTGCTCGCCGACGCCGACCAGGGCGAGATCGCCCGGCGCGCGGCCGCCAAGGAACCGACCCTCGTCTCCTCGGCCGGATTCACCTTCACCACCGAAGCCGGCATCCCCGCCTCGCACCTCTACATCAACGAACGGCTGATCAAGCAGTCCGACGAGGGGACCATCGACATCCGCCCCATGCGGAAAACCGGTGTCACCTCCGCCCACCGGGTCACCATCACCAAGGACGGCACGACCTTCCACCCCACCGACCATCACTGGGTGGTCAAGCCGGTCACCGGCACGGTCGCCCCCGGCCTGTGGGGCAAGCCCCTGGCCAAACCCGGTGATGCGCTCGACGGCGACCAACTGCTCGAAAACCGCCTCACCGGACTGAGGATCACCCTCCCCAAGCCGGACTACGGCACCGACACCGGGCCCGTCACCTCACAGGCGCTTTCGTACGAAGGACTCCCGGACGGTCGCATGCCCCTGCGCGTGTCCGACCCCGCCGGGCCCGAGCCGCGGGCCGACGACCAGAGCGTCCGGACCATCGTCGACACCGTCGCCGCCGACACCGTCAAGGACCGCCGCACCGCCGTGCTCAGCACCCTCGCCCGGCTCGGCGCGGGACCCGGCGCCGACACCGACAGTCCGCTCACCGGCTACGCCGCGCTCGCCGGCCGCAGCCTGACCACCCCGCCCCTGACCACCACCGCGACGAGGTGACCGGCCGTGACCGCTGAACCGGATCTGCGCATCCACTTCCTCGACCACCTGATCCCGCGTGCCACCCCCGGCGACTACCGGGTCGTCGTCAAGAACACCCTCAGCGACCCCGGCGGCGAACTGGACGCCCAGGACAAGCTGCTCCCGTCCGAGGAGACCTTTGAGATCAAGGCCGTCCGCTTCGTCCTCGGCGAAGCGTCCGTCCACGCCTACTACCCGCCGCGCGAGAGCACCGGCGCCTACACCAGGACCCTGCCGCACATCACCCTCAGCCGGTCGATCCTGCCCTGGGAACGCAACCTCGCCGGAACGCGCGCCGAGCAGCCCCCGGCCCGACCGCCCTGGCTCGCCCTGCTCGTCTTCGGCGAGAACGAACTGCCCGACGACCCCGCCGCGTCCGGGGACACCGCGCTGCGCACCGTCGAGGAGCTCCGCAACCCTGCCGAGGCAGGGGTCAAGGGCCCGGACCTGCCGTCCGGCGGCGTCGACGAGGCCGAGGCCCGGAGCAAGTGCCAGACCATCGACGTCCCGGCGGACCTCTTCAACGCGGTAGCCCCGCGCGATGACGAGATGTACTACCTCGCCCACGTCCGCAAAGTCGTCGACGCTAACAAGACCCGGGCCGACGGCGAAGTCCTCGAAGAAGGGGAGTACGCGGTCGTCAACGCCAACCGCTTCCCCCACAACCCCGGTAACTACGCCGTCCACCTCGTCTCCCTCGAAGGCTTCGAGGGCCGCCTGTCCGGCACCCTGCCCGGCGGCACCACGGCCGTCCGCCTGTGTTCGCTGCACAGCTGGAGCTTCACCAGCAGCGAAGGACCCGCCGCCGACCCCGGAGCGCTGCTGGAGAACCTCGTCGCCCCCGGCGCCGAGGACCCCGAACAGCTCGCCCTGCGCCTGCCGGTGACCGCACCGGTCACCGACGACACCGAGGACGACTACGTCCGCGACCGCCTCGCACTCGGCTACACCGCCGTCCCGCAGCTGACCCTCTCCGGCGAACGCACCTTCGCCTGGTACCGCGGCCCGGCCACGCCGGTCACCGCCTTTGACGTGCCCACCGAGCACAGCCCCGGCCCGCACACCACCTCCGACCACGCGCTCATCTACGAGCCCGAGCACGGGATCTTCGACGTCAGCTATGCCGTCGCCTGGACTCTCGGTCGCACCATCGGCCTGGCCGACCCCGAATACACCACGGCCGTCGGCCGGGCCCGCCGCGAACTCGCAAACCGGGCGACGACGCTGATGGCGCTGGCCGGAGATCCGGCGCGCGCCTCGGTCGACCCGGATGCCCCGCCCGCCCTCGGCGCGCTGCGCGAACTCGCCTCCGCAGGCTTCCGCGAGCGGCTCAGCACCGGGCTCAAGAGCCCTCAGCTCCCGGACGACGCCGGACGCAGGACGCCGCAGCCGCGAGTGACACGTGCACAGTCATGGTCCGTGCTCGCGGAAGAACGCGCCGTCTCCCTGCTGCGGACCACCGCGGAACGCAACGCCGAGGCCATCGCCGCCTGGCAGGCCCGCCTCGGCCTGCTCCAGGGCGTGCCGTTCCACCACCTCGTGCCCGACCCGCGCATGCTGCCCCTGGAATCCCTCCGGATGTTCCGCCTCGACCAGGGCTGGCTGGACGCGCTCGTCGCCGGAGCCGCCGACGTCGGCGTGCACACCTCCGTCGACAGCCGCCTCGCCCCCGAGCTCAACCGGGCCACCGCCCGGTCGGGCAGCGCGAAGCGGGCCGCCGGCGGGCTGCTCATCCACTCCGAACTCATCCCCGCCTGGCCGGACATCAAGGTCAACGCCCACCTCAAGGACGGCACCGTCCTCACCGAACTGCGCCGCGCCAAACCGGACAAGAGGGTTCTGCTCGTGCTCTGGGACGGCGTTCCCGACAAGGTCGTCATCCGCGAACCGGGACAGGGCATCCACTACGGCATCGACTTCGGGAACCGCCTCGGCCTGCGCAGCCTTGCCGCCGACCCGCCGATCGGCACCCCGCTGGAGACCTACTACCCGGCCACCGGCAGCCTCTTCGACCTCCACCTGCGCTCCGACCCGGACACCGGACCCGCGGTGCTCCAGATGTTCGGCACCGGCGGCCTGGTGCCCGCCCTGGCCCGGGAGTTCGGGCTCACCGACCTGGACCCCGGACAACTGGCCCTGGAAATCGTCAACGCCCCGCTGGAACAGGAAATCCTCAGCCCCACCGGCACCGCTGCCCGGACGGAGACCGCCTGATGAGCGCCACGGACCTGATCGTCCCCGTCAAGGTGAACGCCCTTGTCGTCAACCGGCTGACCCGCACCGCCGAGACCTTCAACCGGTGGACACCGAACTTCGACGCCATGATCGAGGAGGGCTCGGGCGCGGAGCCGCCCCCCGGCGTCGGCACCGAGACCATGGGCCCGGACAGCGAAGGCGTCTACGTCCAGTGGCAGCTGCCCGAGGCGCTGGCCAATGGGCACTACGACCAGACGACGGGGGAGACGACCTTCCCCTTCGTCCCCAACCGCTGGCTGGTCGTGCGCTACAGCACCACAGCGGCGGCGGCGGACCGCAAGGCCGCCGGGTGGATCGTGCAGAGCGACTACCTGGAGAGCCGCCCGGTCCAGGACGCCGAAGGCAACGACATCTACGGCACCAACAAGCACCCGAACCCCGAATCGCCGGAGGGCGCTCCGCTGGAGCTGACCTTCCTCGGCCGCCGCCACGACCTCACCCAGGCGCCGTGGACCGAACCGCCCGCCCAGAAGCCGCACCTGACCGCGGCCGGGCCCGGACTGCCCGGCTTCGCGGCCTACCAGCCGTACAACAAAGACGTGTTCTCCATCCACGACACCCTTGAGGACCTCAAAGGCGGTCTGGACAACTACCCGCCCGACGCGACGCTGAGCTACTTCGTCGTCGGCTGGTACAGCGACGACACGCTCGACTACCTCAACCGCGCCGCGTCCGTGCCCGGCCTGCTCCCGCCGGACGCGGGCGGGACGGCCGACCTCCTCGAAGCCCTCGGCTGGGGAACCCCCGAAGGCACCGCCGCCGACGCCTTGGACCGCACCCTCTACAGCGGCTCGGCGCTGGGGGTCGACTGGCAGCGCGAAGGCGCCACCTACGAGTCCGACAAACCGAGCAACATCGAGCTCAGCAAGATCCTCACGCTGGGCAGCAGCAGCGCCGAGGCCCTCGGCCGGCTGGCCGCCCGCCAGACCCGGTCCGCGCGCACCGGGGACCTCGTACGCTCGCTCTTCCACGGCACCCTCGAAACACTCGACACCGCCGACGGCGAAGAGGACCTCGACACCCTCACCCATCACTCCTGGTTCTCCGGCTCCGACGGCGGCCATGTGTGGAAGGTGACCGCGCGCCCCGTCGAAGGCGACGACGAGCTGCCGCCCCCGCCGCCGGAGCCCGGGTGGCTGACCGAACTCAACGGTGTCCAAAGGCGGTACGACGACCTCACACCCAGGCTCCGCCGCTCCCAGCAGCGCCTGTGGAACATCTGGTGGCTGCGCAACAAGCCGGTTCCCGCGTTCACCCCTGAGCACCCCGCAGGGTTCGACGCCGCAGCCGATGTCGAGCTCGACGAGAGCGATGCGACGAGTCTGGCCGGGCGGACCAAGGCTTTGCTCGACGAGCAGTTCGTGCTGTCGAGGCAACTGCCCACCGGCGGCACCCCGGAGGAACTCGCGGCCGACATCGGGAAGTACGCGACCGAACGCGGACTCGACCCGCGCTACCAGCTGGAGCGCACCGCCCGCGAGTCCTACTACCGCCCCGCCGACCCGGTCGTGCTCATCAAGGACACCGGTGCCAAGGAGCCCCTCACCCGGGACACCCCGCTGCCCTGCCGCCTCCCCGAGGCCCTGATCACCAGGATCACCGTCGGCGGCACGACCTACGACCGGCCCACCACCCCGCCCAGCCCGGGACTGGCCGGACTCCCCGACGCCTGCACCCCGCTGCTCGCCGAGTTCGCCCTCCTGGACCAGGTGGCCCGGGTCCCCGGCGCTCTCGACGCGGCTCTCGCGGACCCCGCCGCCGTCGCCGGGCCCGTCCCCGAGCACACCGCGCCGTGGCGGCAGCCCTGGCTGCCCATGCACCTCGAATACGAACTGAATTACTGCCCCACGCCCTTCCAGGCCGGCGACACCACCTACTGGACCTTCAACGGCAGCCGCTACGAATGGTCCGGCCGGGGAGCCCAGCCCGGCGGCGGCGAAGCCGACCTGCGCTGGCTCACCTTCAAGAACCGGGCGTTCCTCACCCCGAGTGCGCCGTTCGTCCTGCAGAAGCAGATCGACCGCTACCTCGACACCTACTCCGGTGCTCCCACCGAAGGCCTGCTCGCCCTGCGCGAGGAACTCGGTGACCCCGGAATGCTCTCCCAGCGCCTCGACGGCTTCCACGACTGGCTCCTCCAGCAGGACGGCACCGCCAGGACCACCGTGCACGTCCCCGAGGCCACCGCCCGGCTCGTCGGCGACATCCAGAGCGTCCCGGAAGGCGGCCCGCTCGAACCGCCCGCCGACGACCCCGGAACACCGTTCCAGCCGGTCCGCGCCGGCCAGTTCGCCTTCCACGACCTGCGCATCGTCGACCGCTTCGGCCGCACCTACGACATCGTCAACAGCGGCAACCACGAACAGGTCTCCCTCAACCTCGCGGAGAGCGTTGCCCCTGACAGCGTCCTGCACGAGGACCTCATCGGCACAGCCCGCTTCGTCCAGCTCGGCCCGCGTCTCCTCCAGGGCGCCCGCGTCCGGCTGGAGACCGTACGCGCCGTGGACGGGCAGCGGCTCTCACCGATGGCCCGCGCGGCCACGACGGAAAACCCCCTGGCCGGCTGGCTGCTGCTCAACCATCTCGACCAGACCCTCGTCGTCCACGGACCCGACGGCGTCGCCCTCGGCGAACTCCGCGTCGTCAAGGACATCGACGCAGCGGACGACAGCGTGTGGCTACCGCTCCCCGGCTCGCCCCATCCCGACGTCGACGCCCAGGAGTTCGAGGACGCCATGCCGCACCTGGCCCGGTTCGTCCGCACCCTGAAGGACAAACCCGCCGCCGCCCTCACCGGTCTGCTCGACACCATCGACCAGACCCTCGACACCATCCTCGACGACGCGGCCCATGAGGACGGCTCTCCATTGCGGCTCATCGGCCGCCCGCTCGCACTGGTGCGCGCCGACCTGGGCGTCGAGCTCGAAGGACCGCTGCTGAGCAACCCGAGCTGGGACCAGGTACTGGGCGAGTCGCAGGAGGAGTACGACGGCTACCGCTGGCCGGTCCGGCTCGGCAACGAGAAGCGGCTCGGCGACGGCCTCATCGGGTACTTCGTCGGGGCGACCGGGCCCGAGCAGGAGACTTCGTACGAGCTCTTCCACGCGGTCATGCCCCAGGGCGGCGGGGGCTACCTGACCCCGATCGACAAAGGCCACGGCCTGGCCGTGCCCGCCCGCACCCCGGACCAGCCGGTGAAGCACCACCTGACACTGCTGATGGATCCGTACGCGGCGGTGCATGCCACCACGGACATCCTCCCGGTGACCAAGGTCCAGCTGCCCGACGACCTGGTGTCCGAGGCGATGCGGCGGATCCGGGCGTCCTTCCGGCTCGGCCCACTGCTCGCGGCCGAGCGGGTCGACAAGGCCGAGGAAGCCCGGCGGGCACGGGCGGGAGAGGAACCGACGGAGGCAGGCGTGGTGCTACCGCAGCCCGCGTCGTGGCACGGAACGTGGAGTTGGGCCGAGCCGCGCGGATCGGAGACCGAGTGGGTGGAGCTGCCGATCGTTCCGGCTGATTCCGCGGCGCACTTCGGGGATCCGCAGGCGGAAGCCCGGTACGGATACCTGCTGCTCGACGCGACCGAAACGTCCTGAACCTCCTTTTACAGAAAGGCTGTTGCATGAGCGTCATCATGGTGAACGCCACCAACCTGCTGCCGTACGAACCGTCGACCGATCCCAAGCCCTTGCGGGTGAGCTCCGCCGAGGAAACCGAATACGGCTCCGTCAACATCAATGTCGGCGGCGGCATCACCACGTCGGCCTGGTGCAACAAAATCACCGTCCGGGTGCCGGTCGGCGCGGGGGCCGAGCACCTCACCACCGAAGGCGCCGATATCAAGACCGGTGCCAGCACCGGCTGGACGCCGTCCGCCCCCACCGTCTCCGGCGGCTTCGCGGTCATCACCTTCACCCCGGCCCGCGCGGTGCAGTTCACCGGGCAGATCGTCACCCTCACCCTGTCCAACATCGCAGTCAACCGCACGGCGGGTCAGGTCTCCATCGCGATCATCGAAAGTTCGTCAAGGACGAACGGGAGCTTCACCAACAAGGACGCCGCGGTCGAGGTGGACAAGTTCCCGGCCGGGTTCGTGTTCCGGAATTTCGCGCCCGAGAAGATCATGGTGGAGAACGGTGAGGTCGCCGTGCTCCGCTGGGAGGGCTCGGACGCGAAGTACACGATGCACTGGGGCGACACCCCCGCCGGAGTCCCCCTCGACAAGGAACGTGTCTGGTCCACCCCGCGCGGCCTGACCACCGTCACCGGCTTCATGCTCCGCGCCGAAGTCACAGCCGGTGGCGTCACCCTCACCCACACCCTGACCACGGCGGTCACCGTACGCATTCCTGACCTCGTCGTCAGGAACCTAACCGTCCAGGGCCCGGCCACGTTCGCCGACAGCGTCAGCCTCAGCAACACCGCCAAGGACCTGACGGTCGCCGGATCGGTGCGGGGTGCGGGCAGCAACCCGCTGCGGGTCAGCCAGAACGCGGGCCTGAAGGTCGACGCGGTCCTGAACGTCACCGGGGCGAGCACCTTCAACGGCGACGTGACTGCCAACGGCTTTGTCACCGCTGTCGGGGCCGGGAAGGTCGTCCGGATCGCCGACCTCCGCGGCCCGTACGGCGAACCGCTCAAAATCAACAGTCACGTCAACGTCTTGCCCGGCAACAGCGTCACCATCACCGACAATCTCACCGCCAACGGCAATATTATGGCCGGAGGGAATCGGGTGCTCCGGGCGGGCGACTCGCTCCGCTTCGTGGGCTTGTCGAGCAGGTACCTTACGGAAGATTACGACTATGGCGGCGAGTCTTTGAGGGTCACTACTGATAGGACCCTCTACACAAACGCCCGTTGGAAGGCACAGCATGTCTCCTCTGCCAGCTCGTTTGAGGAGGAGCCGGAGGGAAAACAGAAGCCGGAAGACCGCGCACAGGATGAGCGGACCCTCACCCCAGACCCGGAACTCTGACCCGGCCGCCGGGGGCGCCGGCGCAGCTCACGCATTGGCCCCGGTCACCGTCAGTTCTGCCGGCGCGGGCACCATTCTGGTCGGTGATGTGTAAGAAGCCGTTGTCGTACCGATCTTGCTGGACGTGGGTTCGACGGTGGGAACGCGGTCGGGTGGTCTTGCCACATGCAGAGCATGAAGACAGGGCCTCTGGTGCAGCTCGGGGTTGTCGAGACCTTAAGCGCGCCAGGAGGCCCTGTTGTCGCAGTTGTACGCCCTCGCGCCAGTCCGCTCCAACTCGGCTGCCCGGGAGTGTGATTGCCTCGCCCACCGGTTCGGGAACGCCGGGAACAACCCGCACAGGCGTCCGAGATACCCCTCGGACATGACGGACGCGGAATGGGCCGTCGTGCGGGACGCGATGCCCGTGCCCTCCTGGCTGGAAGGCCGCGGTGGGCAGCCGGAAGGCTACTGCCACCGCCGGCTGGTCGACGCGGTGCGCTACCTGGTCGCGGGTGGCATCACCTGGAGGGCGATGCCGGCGGACTTCCCCGCCTGGGACCGCGTCTACGCGCTCTTCCGGCGCTGACGGGACAAGGGCCTGGTCGCCGAGTTCCACGACCGGTTGCGGGATCGGGTCCGCGAGGCGGCGGGCCGCGATCCGGAGCCGACCGCGGGCGTCATCGACGCCCAGTCGGTGAAGGCGGCGGCGTCGGTGCCGGCCGCAGGCCGGGGCTTCGACGGCCTGGAGAATCCTGGTCAAGCTGCGCTGCTGCCCGCGGGCCGAGCCACCGCAATCGTGCAGGCCGTCCTCGTCCTGCACCACGTCGAGTCACCGCGCTACGAAGGATGAAACGGCTCACTGGATGCCGGCTCGTCTGCGATCGATGTGCCGGCGCGGCCGCCGGTGCCCGGCAGGTCCTCGGCGAGCCGGCCTGCGAGTGCGGTCACCGGGCATCGACCGGGTGAGGACGCCGAGTGTGAGCAGAGCGAGCGCCGGCAGCACGGCGACGATGATTCCCATCGGCAAGGCGTCGGTGGCGCCACCCGCGCCGGCCAGCGGAGCAAGTGCTCCGCCGAACATGAACTGGCTGAAGCCGAGCAGAGCGGCGGCCGACCCGGCGTGTCCGCCGTGGTCGGCCAGGGCCTGGGCCGCGGCGTTCGGCATGACCAGGCCCACGCTGGAGACCAGGACGAACAGGCCGATCAGGAGCACGGGCAGGGGTGCCCGTGTCAGCACCGCGCCCAGGACCGTGGTGCCACCGGCTGTCGCGCCCAACAGACCGGCGAGCAGCAGCACGCGGGCGCCGGCCCGGGCCACCAGCCGGCCGCTGATCTGGGCGGCCACGATGAGTCCGGCGGCCACGATGAGTCCGGCGGCGTTGACGGCGAACACGGCGCTGTACTGCTGCGGTGACAGGCCGTGGATTTCCTGCAGGATGAACGGCGAGCCGGAGATGTAGGCGAACATCGCCGCGAAGACCAGGCCGTTGGCCAGGACGTACCCGGTGAAGACCCGGTCGCTGAGCAGCTGCCCGACGACAGCCGGCAGCGGCTGGCGTGACGCGGAGGGCCGGGTCTCCGGCAGTCCTGCGGCGGAGGCCGCCAGCATCACGGCGCCGAGTACGGCCAGGGCCACGAAGATTCCAGGCCAGGCCGTGACGCGCAGTAGCTGGCCGCCGAGGACCGGCGCGAACACCGGCGCCAGGCCGGTGATCAAGGTCAGTGCGGAGAAGAGACGTGCGGTGCGGGTTCCGGAGGTGCGGTCGCGGACCATGGCGTTGGCGATGACGATGCCGAACGCCCCGCCGATGCCCTGGACCAGGCGTAGGCCGACGAAGGTCCGGAGGTCGGGTGCCACCGCGCAGAGCGCGCTGGCGATCGTGTAGAGGGCGAGGCCCGCCAGCAACGGACGCCGCCGGCCGTAGGTGTCGCTCAGCGGCCCGGCGATCAGCTGCCCGATGGCCAGCCCGGCCAGACAGGCGGTGATGGTGAGCTGGGTGGCCGCGGCGCTGGCGCGCAGGTCGCCGGCGAGGTCCGGCAGTCCGGGCAGGTAGCCGTCGATGGACAGTGGTCCCAGGGCCACGAGCGCTGCGAGCAGGACGACGAATCGGGTGTGCCGGCCGGCGGCGTCGTTGCTCATGGCTCAGTACGCCACGGTGATGCGGTGGCGGATCGCGGTGCCGCTCTCGATCGTGTCGGCCAAGGCGATCGCGTAGTCGGCGTACGAGATGCGGCTGTTGCCGTCGTCGTCGGTGAGCAGGGTGTCCCCGGCGCTGCGGTAGGCCCCGGTCCGCTCGCCCGCTCCGATGACCGCGGCGGGCGACACGTACGTCCAGTCGAGGTCGTGCACGCCGCGGTAGAGGTCGAGCGCTTCGGACTGGGCCTGGGCGTTGGCCTTCCACAGCGCGGGGAAGTCCGGGTCGTCCATGACCCGGGCGCCGGTCGGCGTGCGCAGGCTACCGGCACCGCCGATGGTGACCAGGCGGGTGACGCCGGCTCGGCGGAGTCCGTCGATCAGCGCACGGGCGGCACCGACGATCGTGGCGCGGTCGCTTTCCTGGCCGATCCGGGGGCCGACGGCCGAGAGCACGGCGTCGTGGGAGGCGGCGAGGCCGGCGACCGCCGCGGGGTCGGTGACGTCACCGGTGGTCACGGTCAGGGCCTTGTGCTCGAGGCCGTCGACGTGGCCGGCTCGGGTGACCGCGGTGACGGTGTGGCCGCGCCGCAGCAATTCCTCCGTGGTGGGCCGACCGATGTTGCCGCTGGCACCGAACAGGACGATCTTCATGTGTTGCTCCTTGTTTCTGATGGTCAGAGGACGGGCTGGCCGTCGGCGATGATGGCCGCGGTGATGCCCCGCTCGTCGGCGGCTTGCTGAAAGCGCTGCTCGATGTCGGGTTGTTCGGTGTAGAACGGCGGGTTGTGGAACAGGCCGTAGTGCATGGCGCAGACGGTGCCGGCGCCGAGTGCGACGGCGGCCTCGACGCCCTGCTCGGGGGTCATGGTCGCCGGGACGTTGGCCGCGTAGCCCTCGAAGTGGGCGATGACGCCGTTGACCGGGACGAACGCGACGTCGAACGGGCCGTGGTCACGGGCGATCTGCCACCAGCTGCCGTGCCACTGGGTGTCGCCGCAGTGGATGACCCGCCGGCCGGCGCCTTCGACGACCCAGGCGACCTGGTCACAGTCGTTGCCGCGCCAGTCCAGCGAGGTCACCGGGGTGACGGTCAGCTTTCCGATGCGCCGTGACCGGCCCAGGTCCTGGGCAACGGGGGTGATGCCCGCCTCGCGCAGCCCGGCCGCGCTCGGGGTGTGGCAGCCGATCGTACCGGTGGCCGCGATCCGGGCGATCAGGTCGTGGTCGTAGTGGTCGGGGTGCAGGTGGGTAATGAGGGCGTGGGTGCCGGGCGGGGTATCGACCGGGTCGACCGGCCGGTGCGGCGGCCCCATCACCGGCGCCAGCGGAGCGACGTTCTCGAGCGGGTCTATCAGCAGGCGGGTGTCGCCGAGACGGATCTCGACGCCGGCCCAGGCCAGCCGACGCACGGAAAGGGTGGTGGTCATGGGCAGCGACGCTAGACCGACGTTGTTGAAAAAGTCAACAAGAGAGTTTTGAATCTCAACGTCGCAATGTAGGGTGGTGGCATGCGCACCTACGGGCAGTACTGCGGCATCGCGAAAGCACTGGACACCATCGGCGACCGATGGACCCTGCTGATCGTCCGCGAACTGCTCGCCCTGGGTCCTTGCCGGCACACCGACCTGCGCAACGGGCTGCCCGGGATCGCCAGCAACCTGCTGGTCGCCCGGCTCCGCGAACTCGAGGAAGCCGGCCTGATCCACCGCGAGGCCGCCCCGCCGCCGGTGGCCACCACCCTGTTCTCCCTCACCGAGCGTGGCCGCACGCTGGAGCCGGTGCTGCAGGAACTGAGCCGATGGGGAATTCCGCTGTTGCGTGAACCGGCCGGCAGCGACACCTTCCGCACCCACTGGCTGGACATGCCCGCCCGGGCACTGACCGACCACCGCCCCGACCAGCCGGCAATCGCCCTGCAACTGCACGCCGACGGCAACGAAGACCTGGTCATCGAAGTCAAGGACGGCTCGGTGCACACCCACGCCGGCCGGGTCGACCACCCCACCGCGTCACTGACCGGACCGCCGCACCTGCTGGCCGCGACCCTGCTCGGCGACCTCGATCTGAGCGCCGCAGTACAGCAAGGCCTGCGGCTCAGCGGCGAACACGAGGCAGTACTGCGCATCCTGCCCCGCTGAACGACCGGCCGCTCGCGAGACTGCGACCTCAAACTCTACCGAGTCTGCGCCGGTCTCAAAAACGGTCCATTGAGCGTTTTCCAACTGGCTTTGGGCAGCTGAAGGCGCGTATCGGGGTATAGCGCGGGGTCGGGTGAGGCTCCCGGTAGGTGCGACGCAACAGTGAGTTCGGCTCGGTGCGTAAGGAAGAGCTCCATGCCCTCCGCACTCCGGTCCCAGAACCCCCGGAAATCCTGACGTTTTGCAAGGAGCCCGTCAGGCCGGACCCGCTCCAGAATGGCGAGGGTCTCCTCTATCGCCGTCAGGATGGGGCTTCGCCACCACGCATCTGGATCTACGCCAAGGGCTCCAACACCCAGACCTTGGGGCTGCTCCGCACCGCTCCCGGCGCAAACTGGAGTGGATGGGACTGCCTCAGCTGCGCCGACCGCTGAGTCCTTCCCCGTCGCGGGGGCTCGACCGCGTTCGACCATTGCGAATGGCCCCGGGCGGTATGCGTTCCGCCCGCAGTGGCTGCGACATTTGCAGTCCCGACCCGCTGTAGCTCCACCGGCGGGCACGGCGGCGGCGATGCGGTCGCCGCAGGGAGGCCGACCGCAACGAAGCGCGCCGCCAGCCCCGACTGGAGAGGAATCCTCTTCCCCACGGCTATCGCGTGAGAAAGAGGTGTCCTCGTCGCCAGGTTCCGGGAGTGAAGGGCATCGGCGCCAAGACGGCCGGCGCGCTCCTGGCCGGCGGGCTCACCCTTGAGGCCCTGCCCGACTCCGGGCGCCTTACCGGAGCGAAGGGAGCGGCCATCACCGCGGGCTGGAGCGATGTGCTGCGGTGGCGCGAGCTCAGCCGGATGCGGCGGGACGTGCCCGTCACCTGGCAGGCCACCGGCGCCGTCAGCCCGCTGCTGCCCAAGCCCGCCGACGTCGTCGAGAAGCTGGGCCTGTGGTGACCCGCACCGGTTCATCCCGGGGGTCCGGCTTCCCGGACGCATGGTGCCCTCATCGGTATGACCGCACGCACCCGGCTCGCTCTCGCAGCCGCCATCACCGCCACCCTGTCCCTGGGCGCGCCCCTGGCGGCCGCCTCACCGTCCGCTTCTGCGGCCCCGGAGCCCACCCCGGCTCCTCTGGTCCGCACGGCCAACCCGGTACCGGGTCAGTACATCGTGACCCTCGACAGGCTCGTCGATCCGGCCAAGACCGCCCAGAAGCTCGGGCTGAAGCCGACGTTCCTCTACAGCAAGGCCCTCAACGGCTTCGCCGTCCCCCTGACCGATCTTCAGCTGACGATCGTCCGCCACAGCCTCGGCGTAAAGGCTGTGGAGGAGGACGCGAAGGTGTCCTCCCCCGCTTCGGAGGGCGTCCCCGCCCCTTCCGCTCCCCGCAGCCCGACCACGCTCTGGGGGCTGGACCGCATCGATCAGCGGAACTTCCCCCTCGACGACGACTTCACCGCCCAGGGCAACGGCGCCGGAGTGACCGCCTACATCCTGGACAGCGGCATCGACTACCAGCATGTCGAGTTCGGCGCCGCGCCACATTCGGGTTCGACGCGATCGGCGACGGCAGGAACGGCGCGGACTGCAACGGTGTCGGCGTACTCCTCTGACTGCTCCGCCAGGTACAGATATACGTGCCCCACTCGATGGTCGATGAGGTGGGCCCCGGTTCCGGCCTGCTCTGGCCCCACTCGCGGGTTCATCGGGGTAGGAACCGTGGGGCGGCCGTCAGGATGTACTCGCTGAGGCGTTCGCGGTTGTGGAAGGCGGAATGCAGGAGGACGGCCAGCTCCGTGAGGGCCTCGAGGTCGGGGCTTGTGACTACGAAGGTGCCGGCCTCTGATCCGAAGAATCGGAGCTTGTCGCCGTTTTCGGGCATCTGGGAGTGGGCCAGTGACTGGGCCAGGCCTTCCCAGCCGTGACCGTGGCATTCGGCGTTGTGTTCCTCGAAGACGTCGGCGACCTGCTCCATGTCACCGTCGAACAGATAGAGGCAGTGGGAGCCGTCGGACTCACTGTGTTCGTCCAGGTGGAACGGGGCCAGGGCTGATGCATCGGTCATGCGGCGATGGTAGAGATCGCCGTGTCCCGACGCCGGTCCGGTTGGTTTATCAGGATGAGCGGGTGTGCGTCCTGGCGATGATCGGTCAGGCTGCGTCGTCTCGTTCTCGTTCGATGGCGGCGAGTCGGTTCTTGAGGCGAGAGCTTGGGCCGTTGATGGAGATGACTCCGCAGTGGTGGAGGAGGCGGTCGAGGATGGCGGTGGCCAGGACCTCGTCGCCGAACACCTGAAGGTTTCGTCAGTGGCGGAGCCCGGTGCGGCCCCGTTGTCGTACAGCCGCCGGCGCAGGTGGAGAAGGGTGTTGGTGTCGGCCACCGCCGCGTGTTCCACGAGCAGGTTCCGGATCCGCGGATCGTCGCCGTCGTGCACGGCCCAAACGATCCCCTCGATGAGCCGACGGATGTCGGGTCGACGTGGTCTGGGTAGAGGCATCGGATGCTCTCCTTCACCCAGCCGGCCACCGCCGCATCGTCCGCGCTCGACCGCCCGGCGGGCCGGAATCTGGTGGCTCCAGCCGTGTCTCCGCATCTGGGAGATCCCCGACAGCGGAACCGCCGCCCGATCATGGTCGTGATCCGGGCGAGCGTCCACCGCCGATCAGGCCGGCCGTGAGCGATCGGCCCCTTGGCCTACTCCTCCTCTAGCACTGCGAACAGTCGGTCATTCAGCTTTGGACGGAACACCGGGCCGCGGGAACGAACCGCGTCCTGGCCTGCCTCCCCCAGGACCGTCGCCACCGCTGCACGGACCGAACGCTGACCCGTTACTCCTTCGCGATCCCCGTACTGCCCCGCCCATCGGGGAACAGCGCGACCGCTTCCATCCGGACCCGCTCACGGAACGCTTGCCTCTCCGCGGTCAGCCCCCCACCCCTGCGGATAGCTCACACACCCGGCATATCGCGACGATCACCGATCGTCAGCCCCTACGACAACCCACCTTCAAAGTCAGTAACGATCAGATGGTCGGCATGAATCGGCCGGGGCGGCTCAGCGCGCATCGCGTCGCAGCCAGCTCCGGGCCCTGCGGGGCTCGGGCAGTTTCGCCACGCCGCCGACGTCTTGCCACCCGCTGTGCGGCTGCGCGTTCCGCAGTCGCGCGTGCCAGGGACCGTCCGCCATGATCAGATGAACGAGGAGCGGACCCTCTGGCAGCGGCACGGTCTCCCGGCGGCCACCGATCTCATTGACGACGGCGCCTCCGGGATCCGGCAGCGTGGTGGCGTCCTCGTGCTCCGCCAGTCTGTGGATGAAGACGGCGAAGTTGCTGTCGCCCTGGTAGCGGAAGGCGACGTCGGCCGTCCCTCCGGTATGCAGCAGGATGTCGGGGCCCCAGCCCTTCAGCCGGTCCTCGGTCAGACGGCGGGCTTCCGCCAGCGGCAGGATCCGCGCCTTCCAGGAGCCGCGCGCCTTCAGCCGCAGTCGCAGACGCCCGCTTCCGGGGACGGAGGCGAGCACTCTGCCCCGGAAGTCCTCCTCCAGGCTGTTGACGAGGGCGTCCCCCTCTTCGTTGGACTCATCGAGCGGCTGCAGGGCTGTGTGTCCTTCACCCTTTACGGCCAGTTCGACCATGACCGGGCCGGGCGGGAGATCTACTGCGGTAATCACGTCGTTGTCCCGGCCGGTGATCGTACGTGGCGCGAAGACGGTCCCGAACGTCCAGCTCGACGGGCTGTCCGCAACGGGCGGGTCGGGGAGGGGGGTCGGGCTCTGGATCTTGGCGAGGGTCGGGATGGGGACCGGGGCCTGCGGCAAGTCCGCCGGCGCTTCCTCCGCCACGTCCACGCCGTGGTCCACCGCCAGGCCGACAAGGCCGTCCAGGTAACCCTGGCCCACCGCACGGAACTTCCAGCCGCCCGCCCTGCGGTACAGCTCCGCGAGGACCATCGCCGTCTCGCCGCCGGCATCCGTGACCTCGTACCCCGCGACCGTCGTCCCATCGAGCCCGAAGACCTCCACGGACAGCCCGGGCACGTCCCGCAGCACGCCATCTTCCGTCGACGCGACGATGAGAACGCGGGTGACGGCCTGCTCGACGCCCGCCAGGTCAATATCCAGCCAAACTATGCCGTCCTCGCCATCGGACAGCCGTACCGCGCCCGACGAGTGGACCGGCACGCCGTGGAACACGATGTCCGTGTCCCCCCGGACCCTCCCCTGTTCCGTCAGCAGCAACGCCGCAACATCCATATCGTTCCGGACGGCAACGCGCAGTGCCGTCGTCGGGACGAAGGCGTTGTCTCCCTTGATCAATCTTCTGAGCATGACCGGATCTTGCGACCGATTGCGGCCTTGCGCAAGGCTCCGGTCGCACAGGGCGACCGGAGCCTTGCGCAGTACCGCGAGTATGAGAAGCCGGTCGTGCCCAGCGAACCTGTCGGATGCCAAACGTCTTCGTCTCCAGAAGACGGTCACGCGGTCCACCCCCGGGTCCCGCCACGCGATGAAGATTCTTTCAGGAGAATTGGTTGGTCAAGGTATGTCAGAACGCCTGAAGGTGGTACGCCAAGACCGGCCCCTCGCCCCCGACGAATCCGGCCAACCCAGGACGGCTTCGCGCAGCTTGGTGACATACGCGGTGGGGGTGTCGAAGCGGGGGACGTCGGTGCGGAAGCGGACGTCGTCCCGGAGCTGGTCGACGACCCAGGTCATGAAGTCGGCGCCGGTCTACTCAGCTTGTTCCTATTCTTCCGGACACGTCCGCTGAACCCCCTCCTGAGCGATCAAGTTCGGGACGCCGTTCAAGGCCGGAAAAAGAACAAGCTCGCAGGCCGGGCCGGACCGCCAGGTAGCTCTCGCCCAGACCGGCCCCCAGCCGTGGACGTACGGCGCCTCGGCGTCCCCGCCGAGGCGGACCAGGAGGCCGGCCGCCATCAGGTCCCCGGCCCTCCGCGCCATCACCACCGGCCGGCGCACCGGCAACGAAACCCCCAGCGCGCGCCGGCCGCTCCGCCGCCGCGAACGCGTCCCGCACCACCAGGGCAGCGCGGACGCCCTCCACGTCGACCTCGTCCATCAGGTCGTCGGACCGGCCGGCCGTGGCCCGGACTGCCAGGCGGCGACTACGGTGCGCATCGGCTCCCACCCAGCGCCGGGGCGAAGGCATCTTGAGCGGCCGTGATGAGCTGAATACCTGTCTGGAAGGGAGATATGACCGTGACAGAGGACATGGACTGGACGGACTGGGCGGAGCGGACCTCAGAGGACGGGCAGCGCATATCGCGGACGCGGATGGGCGTGCGCATCGCCACAGAGGACTGGGGGCGCAAAGTGCTCCGGCTGAAGCTGCAACGGCTGACCTACCACCAGAGTGACGGTGTACGCCGGATCGAAGCACCGCGCATCTTCCAGGGCGAGGCCGGACTCGCTACGGGAGTCGAGATCCTCACGCCGGGCAGGCCTCGCCGATTCGTTTCCTTCGGTCAGGGGGGAAGCCGGATCCACCTGGACGACGGCGTGGAGTTCTTCGCCTACACCGAGCTCGACGACGGAGAGTACATCGTGCGCCTGAGAGAAGACGCGACGACCACCTGGACCATCGGCCACGAGTACCTCAAGGCCCCCTTGCCGCCCTACGAGTTCACGTTCACCATCGAGGGCAGCGCACCACCATCGGCCAAGCCCCGCCCGGAACCCTCGGCCTACGCCCCCGAGGGCGACCCCTACTTCCCCTCCTTGTGGTGACCGGCGGCCGCCGCCAGGCCGACGACCTACGCCCCCAGGCCCCCAGGCCCCCAAACACGGAAGGCCGCGGTCAGCTCAGGTACTCGTAGCGGGCCGGCCGCGAGCCGGCCGCCTTCGTGACCCCAAGAGCCTCCGCCGCCTTCAGGCCCAGCACTACCTGTGTCGCCGGCGCCTTCTGGGGCAGACGACTTCTACACGCTCAAGAACGAGTCGTCGCGCTACGAAGTGCCCGACGGCAAGTGGGGGACGGTTCCCCACGGGTAAAAGGTGTGGGCCTACAAGCCCATGGGTGTCTGCTTCAATCAATGGGCACAGTGAATAAGATTTGATTACGACCTGAATGAGGTGCAGCCCCATGGCTCGAGCCACACGCACTCTGGCCATCGGGGCTGCCACCATCTTCTTACTCGCCGGATGCCAGGCGGATAAAGAGAATGAACCGCCGGTCGATGAAGAGCGGAACTTTCGGCTGATCAAGCTGGAATCTACTCCCGTATCAGGCGACCCATTGACTGATACCAAAGGCCCCGTTCATGTTCTCGCCGAGCTAAAGTTCGGGCAGGATCGAATCATCGCGTATGTGAACAATAATTCCTGTGGAGTTCTGTCCGAGAGCGAAAGTCAAACGGATACGCTGCACCTGGTGTCGAAGTGGCCAACTCGATGGGAAGGCAGCAACCCCTACCCCGCTGGCCCCTACAACACTGTCTCCGGGGCCGGGGCTCCCGAGACCTGGGCGTCCATGCTGTGCAGCGAAAACGCCATGGTGATCGACTACGTTTCCACTGAACGTGCCACCCCCGACCAGATTCGTGGCCAGGTGTCCGTCACTCAAGTCAGCGAACATCCCGCCACCTTGAGGATCACGGTGGCGGAGCCCACCCTGCGCCAAAAGATCGAGGACAAGGCACAGCAGTCTCCCCAGCCCAGGCCCCAGGCAGTGTCTGACAAATGATCACGGGCTGGTTTCGCGGAGCCAGAGGATCAGCGAGGCCAGGACGACTCCGGCCCGGTAGCGGTCGGCGAGTTTGTCGAATCTGGTCGCGATTGCGCGGAACTGCTTGAGGCGTGCGAAGCATCGTTCGACCACGTTGCGGTCGCGGTAGACCTCCTTGTCGAATGCGGGGGGGGGCCGGCCGCCGTGGCGCCCTCGGCGCCTGCGGTTGGCCGCCTGGTCGCGGCGCTCGGGGATCGTTACAGCGATGCCGCGGCGCCTCAGCAGGTGCCGGATCGCCCGGCTGGAGTAGGCCTTGTCGCCCAGGACGCGGGCCGGGGTCGTGCGCGGGCGGCCAGTACACCCAGCTCCGGCTCGCCCGGCCACTCGCCGAAGACCTCCGCCGACCCTGTGTCGATGCAGGGTGTGGGCCTTGGCTGGTGTGCCTGACGCCACGATGTTGCATGCGATGCAACTGCGGCAGAGGGGCGACGGCGAGCTCCTGGTGACCGAATCCCTTGACTGCGTCGGCTGTGCCCGGTGCCGGTGGGCTGGATGGGGCAAACCTAGACTGAGCTGCGGGGACACGACGAGGGTGTGAGGTCATGGATGTGGGTGGGCGTGTGAGCGGTGTGGGGGAGCCTCCTCTGGTCGCCGCTGCTCGGGCGGGGGAAATTTTCCTGGTGAAGCGGATTCTGGAGGAGGACGGGGATTACGACGAGCGGGCCGCTGCGTTCGGTGTGGCTGTCCGGGCGTGGCGCGGGGACATCGCTCAACTGCTGCTCATACGTGGCGCCGATGCCGGCCAGTGCGCGCCGGACGAGCTGGTGTCCCTGCGTGAGGCGGTTGATTGGGGTTCGCCCGCGCTGGTCGAGGCTCTCCTGGACAACAGCATCCGGGACAGGTATGCCGAGTCCGAGCTGCTGGAGATGCGGGATCTCGTGCGAAGCTGGCACGAGGCGGGGGGCGAAGCCGAACTGCGGCGCCGCACGGGCTCCGGGGACGACGTCGTCCGGACCAGGGTCCAGGACGACGAGCACTACACAGTCGGCGAGCTCACTCTCGGCGGAATGACCGTACGGGACGGTCACGGGGCGATCCTCACATACCTGGAGGAACTACTCGGTATCCGCACCTCGTGTGAGGAGCTGATGGCACGCGCGTTGGAGCACGACCAGGACCACACGACGTGGGGACGGGCCGCCATTCTGCTGTCTCACCGACGTGATCAGGCGACCTGGACGGCTGCCGCGGCCTTGCGCGCTCATACGGACCCGGCTCACCGCTTGTTCGCTGCCGAGCTGATGCGGCTGATCAAACTTTTCGCCGACAGCCACGAGGACGAGTTCGCGGTCCTCGCCGTGGACGCCCTCACCGACTGGTCGGCCGAGGAGACGGACATCGCCGTCCTCACAGGGGTGCTGCACGGCCTTGATTCGTACTCCGGACCGCGCGCCGAAGCGACCCTCCTGGCCCACATCGGCCACCCCGATGCCGGTGTCCGGCAGGCGGTGGCCAACGGGCTCGGTACGCGGTTGGAGTCCGGGGCCTTGTCCGACGAGGCTCGTGAGGCACTCCTGTCGCTGATGACTGACGTCGACACGGACGTACGGGTCGCGGCCTGCCGCCAGGCCGGTGAGAGCAGGAACGGCGATCCCGTCCTGACCGACGCCATGGCGGCTCTCCTTCACCACCCGGAGCGCCGGGTCCAGCTCGTTGCCGTGTACGGTCTTGCGCTCCACGACGACGAGCGGTGCGTGGAAGCGTCACGACGTCTGGGCCCGCCGCGGCCCGGCTTCCGTGACGAGGAGATGGGCTACCTCGACGCGGCGTGGCGGTACGAGTGGCGCCGCGACGGCATCTGACGTCAACCTGAGCCTCTCAGGTGCTCCGGAGCCGGGAATACCGCACAGGTCGAATGACGCTCCCCGCCAACTGGGGCCTCGGCCTGGTCGGCGGCCCGCCGTGAGGCGTATGCCAACGACCAGGGTCAGGCAGCCTGCTGGACATCGCGGCGGGTTGCGGCGGAACCGCCGTCGAGTTCATCCCCGCCCCGTAGCCCAGTGACGGCAGTGCTGAGGGCGACCACTCCGCGACGGGTCCGTAACGACGTCCGCGCGACTTCGCCCGACGCCGAGGCTCGCGTCGCCCCCCACACCGAGCCGACCCCGGCCGTAGCGGCGGCGGCCCGGTGACCGCGCCCGCGGTCGACGCCGGCGTCATCGAGGCCCTCGAGCAGGCCCTCAAGCGCCAGGAATATGGTCTGCCGTCGCCGGAGCGCACCAGATGCCGCAGGCGGCTTATGCGCTACGGGACTCGGAGGCTATCGAGACGGCTCTGGCCCCGTTCGAGTGTCCGGCCAATAACGAGACGAAACGTATTGCATCACTCCGGGGTGTACGTCATGATGGTGACGCACGATGGCGAGACGATCCGTCTCGTCTTTGTCGAACATGTGGGGAGCGGTGCCATGAATCAGCGGTTCGTCCAGATCGACCCGACGGTGCGACTGTGGTCCGAAGTGCGCGGCGACCCCCGGAATTCCACCCTACTTCTGATCATGGGGGCCGGGGCGTCCGGGCTGGGCTGGCCGGAGGAACTGGTTGATGCGTTCGCCGTTCACCACCGCGTCATCCGCTACGACCACCGGGACACCGGCCGCTCCAGCTTGAGTTTCGACACGCACCCGTACCGCATCGTCGACCTCGCCTCGGACGCGATCGCCGTCCTCGACGCGCACGAAGTCAAGCGGGCGCACATCGTCGGCCTCTCCATGGGTGGGATGCTCGCCCAACTGTTGATCGCCGATCATCCCGAAAGGCTGCTCAGCGCGACAGTGATGGGCGCCGGCGCTCTCAGCAGCACCCCGCTGTCGCACCCGGACGGCTCCCGAACTCCCGTGGACCGGCTCCCGCCCATCGACGCACGAATACTCGAACTATGGTCCCACCCCCACGAGGACCGCGGCCTGGAGGACGAGCTGGACCACCGCGTGGAGCACTGGCGGCTGCTAAATGGTGATCAGATCCCCTTCGATCCCGAGGAGTTCCGAGCCTCGGAGCGCCGCATCGTCGAGCACTCCGGGCGCTACCAGGCACCCACGACCCACGGGCGCGCGGACCACTCCGGCATGGACCGCACCGAGGAACTTGCGCGCACCGAGGTGCCGACCCTGGTCATCTCCGCCCCGGCCGAGCCCGTCTTCCCACCGCCGCACCCCGACCATCTCGCCCAAGTGATCTCCGGGGCAAGGCTGGTGGAGATACCGGGCATGGGTCACGCCCTGCCCCGCGCCGTCCACGTACCCCTGGCCGCGGCCGTTCTCGACCACACCCTGGCCACGGACGCCCACGCCCGATCAGGGGCGGGGGCGTAACCTCGATCGCCTGATCGGCGAAGCGCGGCACCCGGCGAGGAAGACCCAGGTGGGTTCGTCAGCCGGCGGCGGACGGTGTGCCGTCACCAGGCCGCCGCTTTCGGATCATGCCTGTCTTCGGGACCGGCGGGCCTGGCCGTTTCCGAGGCGGGGGGCTCCGGAACTGTCAGCAGGGGCTGGCGGACTGGGACAGCCCTTTGGAGGGTGTGGTCTTTCCGCGCGGTCCATCCGCTGATGGACTGGTTGTGCGTATGGGAGGGGTCCTACGCGGGGCGACGGAGCCCCTCACCGACGGCGAGGTGGGGCGCCTGGGCATGCGAGCCCCCGGCTACGGCGTGTGCGGTGACGGAGGCGTGCGAGTCGGGGAGGACGGGTGCTGGCACCCCGTCCACGGGCAACTGGTGCACCGGCAGCATCCTCACGGAAGAAATACGCGGCTCGGCCCAACACCCCACCACGAACTTCTGCGGGGTAGCGCTAGCTGTATTGATCACGAGGGTTGTTGATAGTCGACGGGTGTGGTGGGAGCTGTCCAGGAACCCATTGCGCAACGGAGGTCTTCGTGTCCCACCGTAATGCCCGGCTGACCGCCCTCGGAAGGCGACTGCTGGTCGAACGTGTCCGCTCAGGCCGACCCGTCGCCACGTCGCGGCCGAGATGGGAATATCGCGGGCCACCGCCCACAAGTGGATGCGTCGGTGACGAACCGAGGGTGAGGCCGGGCTCCACGAGGCGGATTACCGACGGCGGTGGCCACAGGATCTGGGTCGCCAGGCCGGCCGTGCCACCCGCAACTCCATGGGCTTCGACCACGTCCACTCGGCGGTCGACGACCACTCCCGCCTCGCCTACAGCGAGATCCACGCCGACGAGAGGGTCGCGACCAGCGCAGCCTTCCTGGCCCACGCGGCCGCGTTCTTCCACCGCCACGGCATCACCCGTATCGAACGGGTCCTGACCGACAACGCGTGGGCCTGCCGCAAAGGCCTGGCCTGGAAGAACGTCCTCGACGACCTTGGCGCCACCGGCCAACTCACCCGCGTCCACGTAATACTCCAGCAGGACGCCGCCCACCACGGGGCCGAGGGCGCCGCCGTGCATGAAACTCACGGACCGGATGGTGATGGCCACCGTGCGCTGGTAGGCCAGCGGGAACATGTTGCGGATCAGGGAGAGCGCCGAGGGCGCCAGGGTGGCTCCGGCCACGCCCAGCAGGGCGCGTGACGATGAGCATCTCAGGGCACTGGGCGTAGGCGGTGGCGACGGAGGCCACGCCGAAGGCGACGGCTCCCAGCAGCAGCCTGCGGCGGCCCACCCGGTCGCCGAGGGTGCCCATGGTGACGACGAAGCCGGCTATGAGGAAGCCGTGGATGTCGGTGATCCACAACAGTTGCGAGCCGGTCGGATCGAGGTCCGCGCCTCGATGTCGGTTGAGGTCAACCGCGCAGCGGCGGTACGAAGTCGAGGGCACGGAGGCGGGCACGGTGCGCGAACTCCGTGCCCGCTCGTCTCGTGCTCTGGCGGCACACGTCGAAGACAAGGCACCGGACACAGATGGACAGCTTTTTCGGTGCAAGTCCGCAATTCAAGTGGCTTGTAAGCGAGTTGGCACAAAATGCAGCAGGCGCTGACGTCCGGAGCCGAACGGTGTCGCCGTGGCGCGAAAGCTCCAGCTCCACCGGCCCCGCACGGTCAGCCGTCGGGCAGGCCCTGTCCCTGCGATGGTCCCGAGCACTCGGTGCTTGCCTGATCCAGGAACCTCTCGGGTGCCCCCGCGGCCCGGGTGCGTCAGACCGTGGACAGCCGGAGCGGTCCCCGGTGCACTTCAGGGGCGGAGGGAATTTCCTCAGCTCGCGACCACGTCGTTGCACGCCGGCTCGACGTACTTCTTCGTCTGCTCGGCCTTCCAATGCTCGGCCAACACGGCAGCGGCCTTCCCCTTCGCCGGCCGCGCGAACACCACCGTGCCCTCCCCGGCGTCCGGGAAGACAACACCCTCCGCATACCGGCCCGGGGGCAGCTGCTGGACCGCCACCTCGAACTGGCTGCCCGGCTCCAACAGCCGGTTGTCCTCCTCCGTCGGCGCAGTGCTCTGCGTGATCTGCGTCTGCACGGGCAGCGTCCCCTTGAACACGCTGTCGGTGCGTACCTCGAACACCTGGACTCCGTCCGAGTCCTCCACCGTCTCGTTGTAGAGCTTCCTCTTCCCCAGCACGGTGACGAGGGCGACGACGTCGGAATTGCGCAGCACCGCGGCGTCCGAGGAGAGGTCCGTCGAGCACAGGCTCTCGGTGCTCGACGCTGCCCGGTCGTAGTAAACGAACCCGCCGGCGGCGGTGAGCACCGCGACGGCGCCGCAGGCCCCGAACAGAAATACCTTCTTCATCTCAGCCCCAGAGCTTCTTGTGGTTCGCCTTGTCCGCGTCCTGCGGCCGGTTCATCGAGATCCTGATCTCTTTCCACATCAGGGTGGCGACCTTGCCCTCCGGCTTGTGGCACAGGCCCAGGGCGTGCCCCAACTCGTGCAGTGCGACGTGACGCCCGTAGTCGGCGTCCTTGCCCATCCGCTGCTTGTTGAACACGATGTAGTCGGTGAAGCCGGGCGCCGCGCGGTACCGGTACTCTCCGACAGGCGCGTCCCTGCCGCTACCGAGGTTCTCGTCCCGGAACTCCAGATCGTTCACGGTCGTAGCGCTGTCGCCTAGGATTTTGATCTTCGTCCCGCTGTACTGCCAGGCCGAGATCGCGAACTTGCGCGCATCGTCGTAGACGGTCTCGTCGGTGAATCGGATCTCCCCGTCGTCGACCGCGGACCTGTCTCTGGACTCGGACTCACCCTTCACGCAGGGGAGGGGGTCCGCCGCGTATGCCGGCGTCGGAGGAGTGGCGAGCACTGCGCAGGCCGCTGCGATGGGGAGCAGTGGTAAGCGTCGACTGTTCACACAGGGCAGCGTAGTGGTTGCGCAGAGTGCCCATTCACCGGTTCGTACCAATGCGCCGCCCACGCTCGCGCGGCGGTGATCGTCTCGACCAACCCGGTCATCCGGTACGCCCGCCGGTGTTCGCCGTGCGGGCTTCTGCTTCGGTCCAACACGGGCCCGCCAGCACGTTGTCGGCGAGACCCTCAACGTCCCCGCCCAGCGGCCGGTATACCTCCCGGGCAGGCCGGAGCAGGTCCTTGAGGAAGCCGACGATCTGGCGGAGCGAGAGCAGAACCCAGGTCCCCGCGCCGAGTCCGCCGACCCCGGAACAGATCAGGGCCAGAAGGGTGTCATCAGCGCGTGCGGGCGCGGGGTGCGAGGCCCCATGTGAGCACGCCGCTGACAGGACCAGTCCTCTCGCTGCATCAGACCCAACTCGGCGGCCGCGTCCCGGAACGCCTTGTTGCAGTACTGGCCGGCCGAGCATCCGATGACACCACGGCCCTTCTCATGGTGGAGGGCGTCCCCTCGCGGGCCGCCCAACGGTTCGCTGCAAAGGCGCCGGTCACCGGCCGCCCCCTCCGTGCCGGCCGAAGCAACGGGCGCCACCGCCCGACCCGCCGACCCACCCTGGCAGACTGCGACCTGCGACCTGCGACCTGCGACCATGAACACGAAAGCTCCTGATGACGGTCACTGCGCGCCCACTCGCCGGCTACGCGGAGGGCGAGATCGCCCGGGCGGAGATGATCGAGACCGTCGCGTCATGGCCGGTGGAGAAGAGCGGCTTCGATCCGGCCAACACCCCGCCGACCCACCAGGACAACACCCCGGACGTACTGGCGACGGCACTCCTCAACAGCCGGATCGCCGAGGCCGACCAGCAGGAAATCAACCGCCGTCGACAGCAGCCCTGACGACACCGGGAGTGAGCGTGCGCCAGGGGCGCCGGCCGGGCGCGGTTGCGGTGCGGATCAGGTCGGAGCCCGCGGTGCAGCAGCGGGGCCGCGTCGGTGAGCGTGATCCGTTCGAACTGGCCGTGACCGTCGGCGGATCCCGGCACGCACCAGACCCTCGGGCATCGTGGACTTCAAGAGCGTGCGGCGCTCCTCGTGCGGGCGGTCCAGAGCTCCGTCCCGTCCGGCTGGAGGACGTCGAGGGCGATGAAGTAGGCAAGCTGGATCGCGACGAGGTGCGACAGCGTCTCCATTTCCCCGTGCTCACCGGCCAAGATCGAGGGCCGCCCATTAGGGTCGGGAACATGACAACACCCCTCACCGGCAGTGCCTTCGACTCGCTCCGCCTCGACGCCGTCACCGACCCGGAGGCGCTGCGCCGGGCCTACGCGCTCCCCAAGGACGCGGCACTGCGCAAGCAGATGACCGAACTCACCGAGCAAACTCGACGGTTGATCGGCTGCTCATCGCTGGTCCTGGTCGCCAGCGCGGACGCCGAGGGCAACTGTGATGTTTCCCCGCGCGGCGGGCCCGCCGGGTTCGTCTCCGTCCTGGACGCACGGACGGTGGCGATCCCGGACGCGACCGGCAACAAGCGACTGGACACCCTGCGGAACGTCATCGCCACCGGACGGGCCGGGCTGCTGTTCGTCATTCCGGGGCGCACCACGACACTCAGGGTGAATGGCCGGGCCTGCGTCTCCACCCGCCCGGAGCTGCTGTCGCAGCTGACCGCAGTGGGCAAGCCGCCGGCCAGTGCGCTGGTGCTGGGGATCGAGGAGGTCTACCCGCACTGCCCCAAGTCGCTCCTGCGCAGCGGGGCCTGGAAGCCGGAGCAGTGGCTGTCGACGGACGCCCAGCCGACGTCCGCGGAGGTGACGCTGGCCCAGCTGCGAATGCCGGAGCTGACGATCGCCGGCATCGAGCAGGACGAAGCGGACTCGCTGAAGTACCGGTACGAGTAACAGGCGACCTGCCCCTCCTGGGGCGCGGCCGGCCCCGAGGCCATGCGCTGCTCGGGATGGTCTTTCAGGCATCGGGGTAGGTCGGGATCACGCGGACGATGGCGATGAGGTGGAGGGGGCAGGGCGAGCGCGTAGAACCATCCGTCGGTGAGGAGGGGGATGCGGCGCACTCCGCCGGGGACATTCGGCGGGCTCCGTCGCCGATGTCGGTGACGTCCACGCCTACGTCTGCGAGCGCCACGAGTTCGCGGGCCAGGCGCTCGGCCTCGTCGATCACTTGGTGAGGCAGGCCTTTGACGATTTGTTCGGCATCCGGGTCGCCTGGATGTTCCCGCGGATCGCAGTCCTCGACGGCGGAGGGGCAGCAGGGCCGGATGCGGGGACGTGACCAGCAACGGGTCGGGGGGCCGCGACCACGCTGCGGCTGGAACGCGACGGGACGCTCTCCCTCCACCGCCACAGAACGCAGGACCACCCGTACCGGACGGCGCAGGCCTACCTCGCCGACCTCCGGGGCGGGGTCGCTGTCGGTGCGGGATGGGACCCTCGGGGCATGAGTCACGAGCCTTTCAACTGGCCCGACTTCCTGGGGCTGTGGCAGGAGGAGTGGGTCCCGCGCGCGGACCAGGACGACGAGGGCGGTCCGAGTGTCGAACTTCCCGGCCGGCCCGGGGCGGACGAGTCGGCGATCGCCGCGGCCGAGGAGCGGTTGGGCCGGCGGCTGCCGCCCTCGTACCGGGCGTTCCTGGCCGTGAGCGACGGATGGCACGTGGACCAGACCGCCGGGGTCTACCGGCTCGGCGGCGTCGCCGACGTCGACTGGTTCGGGGATCCGTTCGACATGACCCCGATGTACGAGGAGAACCTGGACGACGACGCGCGCCAGGAGGACGTCCTGATGGCCGGGATGTGGCGTCGGGCACTGCGTCTGGAGACGGACTCCGACATGACGTACGCCCTCCTGGACCCGGGCGACCGGGGCCCGGACGGCGAGTGGGCGCTCTACGTCTACAAGGGCTGGTGCGGTGAGTTCCCCGACCGCTACCCGTCGTTCCGGGCTTACATGGAGGCCATGTACCGCGGCTTCCACGCCGATCGGGTGGAGCGGGCCGACTTCGTGAACGCGACCACGGGCGCCCAGGACGACCGTGTCGACGAGGCCCGCCTGATGGCCTTGCGCGGACGGTACGAACAGGCTCTGCCGATGCTGGAGGAGGCGGCGGCCTTCGGACGGCCCCGCAGCGCGGTCCTGCTCGGTCAGCTCCGGCAATTGTCGGCCCGCGGCAGTTTCCACGGGTACGGCGGCCTCGTCGCGGACCCGCGCTACCTGCCGGAGATCCTGCCGATGGAGGCCATCGAGCCGGCCCGCGGTGAACGGCGGTCGGGCGGCGACGACCACTGGCTGGGGATGATGGCCGCGCGCGGGGCCGCCCGGGAGAGCAGTACAACGTCCCGACGTACCTCACCGAGGTGACCCTCTGGAAGCGCCAGTCCTGACGAGCTCGTGCATGGTGGGCGATGGCGCGTCGGCGGGTGCAGGTCGGTGCGGTGGTCGCAAGGTCGCCTCTCCTGAGCGCCTCGGGAGCCGGTGGCCGTCGCCCGGCCGGGGGAAGTCGAGACTGTGACGGCGCCTGTCACGAAGGCCGCTGTCTGGAGACGTCCCCTGCGGCGGCGGCCGCAAGCATCGCCCCGAACGGTGGCCGACGGATCAAACGCAGGGCACCAGGGCCAGTCGTAGGGCGAATCGTGCCACCGCTCCGAGCGGCATCCGAACATCCGCACAGTCGTAGCGGTGGCGATGCCGCGCCATTGATTGAGCTGGTAAGTGCCTGCTTGGCGAGGCGGCCCACCCGGGCGCCGACAACGCCGTACCGGGCGAACTCGTCGGCCCGACCTGACCTCCGGTGTCGGCGCGGCCCTCGCCTCGCTCCCTCCGGACGAATCCGTGGAGTTCGTGTGGGAGGCACAACGGGGAACGATCCACCACTCGGTCGTCGACGACATCGAGTACCAGGAGCTCACCGCCTTGGTAACCGACGCGCGGGGCGGCCTGTGCCCTGTCCACCTACCCCCACGAACGCAGCTACCGGGCCTACCGGTCGCGGCGGCGCGGGACTACCGTCCTTCGCCCGACAACGCTGGGCGTCCCCGCCCCTCGAATCGGGGCGAAGGCATGGGCTCAGGGCATGCTGGTGAGTGGCCAGAGGTTTGGAGCGCCGCGTCGGATCGCCGCGCGTATGTGGACCATGGCCACGACGGCACTCATGTCGGTCTTCCCCACGGTGTAACGGACGTGATCCTTGCAGAACCAGAGCATGTTCTCGGGATGTCCCTCACGGCCGGTGGGTGGCTCTATCGCACGGAAGCGTACGAGGGTGAAACTCTCGTAGTCCTGGTCATTGTGGGACGCAGTACAGATCGGGACTGCGCAGTACGGGGGCATCACGGCTGGTCAACTCCACTCCACCGAAAGAATCATGATGACAATGCTACGTTCACCCTGGTCACCGGTGTGCCCCGTCTCGCCGCGTCTCTCTGGTTTCGGAACTTCAGGTCCCACGCCTTCGGTGTCCTCGTCGCCCTCCCGCCGGGGCCTGACCATGCATGATCCAACTTCGACGACACAAATCCCTATCCGTCGAGGTTCGGTGGCCCAGGACAAGGAGGTCCGGAATCGGCGCCGGGCCGCAGCCGTCCTCCAAGCGAGGCATTCGTCGGCAAACTAGCCGGCGGTCGCATTCTCGGCATGGCGGGCCTCCGTGGCGGCAATCACTCGCTGACGTGCCAGCCGACGGGCTTGTTTGAGCTTGGCGTCGGCCAGCAGGAGGGGCGCGAACCAGATCCAGCCCCACACGCTGTAGGAGACGGTCCCGCTCAGCACCAGCGCCTTGTTCGTGGCGAGGACCAACACGAAAGTGGCAACGTAGGCGACCACCCGATAGCGGACCATGAGCCAAAGCGGGGCTCGCCAGGGGCCGGCCGGCAATTCGAGCGCGGCAGCCACCTCGGCGGCGCGTAGATCCTCTGAAGGCGCGGGTGCCCGGACGCCCTGCCCCAGGGCTTCGGCGACATCGATGCCGTGGGATACGGCCGGCGATCGGCGACCGGCCGGCGACCTCTCAGGCTTCCGGTCCGCCCGACCTCTCGGTGGCGGCGGTGGCGGCCGTGGCGGAGTCCTCGGTGTAGTAGGCCCGGAGGAGTTCCCGCTCGGCGTCCCCGTGCGGGAACTTGAAGAAGACCAGCAGCGCACCCAGGGCGATCGCGGCCAGGCCGACGGTGTACGCCCAGTCGTCGCCGTGGAGGAACGACTGGCGTGCTGCCGCGACGATCTGGTCGGCGTACTCGGGGTGCTGCTGGGCGACCTGCCCGGCGGAGGCGAACGACTTCGTCAGCTCGCTCTGGACCTGGTCCGACACCTTCTTGCTCTCGGGGGAAGCGGCGATCGCCGCACTGAAGGCCGAGGCGTAGCCGGCGATGAGGAGCACGCCCATGAAGGACTGCATGATGGCCCCGCCGAGGTCCCGTTGCAGGTCCGCCGTGCCCGAGGCCATGCCGGCCCGTCGTACGGGCACCGATCCGGTCAGCGAGTGCGATGCGGGCGTCCCGGCGAGGCCGGCGCCGATGCCGATGAAGACGTAGGCGAGGCCGATCTGCCAGTAGCTGCTGTGCTCGCCCCAGAACAGCAGCATCCAGGCGAAGGCGAGGAAGAGGAACGCGTAGCCGATCAGCAGGGTGATGCGGGCGCCTCGGGTCTCGACCAGTTTCGCGGACCGCGGTGCCACGAGCACCATCATCACGACGAGGGGGAGGATGGCGGCGCCCGCTTCGACGGCGTTGTACTCCAGCACGTTCTGCAGGTACTGCATGCTGATGAACGCCGACCCCATCATGGAACCGAACACGATGATTCCCGCGCATGCGGCAACCCAGAACGTGCGCCGGCCGGCGATGTGGAGGTCGTACAGCGGGTTGGGCGCCCGACGCTGACGCCAGAAGAACGCCGCCCCGGCGGTGAGGGCGACCACGATGAGGCCGACGGCCACTGCCCCCTGGTTGGGGACGACGGCGAAGTTGATCCCGAGCACCAGTCCCGCGATCAGGAGGACGGACAGGACGCCGCCGAGGTTGTCCACCGGTTCGGTCGACTCATTGGCGTGCGCGGGGACGAACAGCAGGGCCATGACCAGCGCGGCCCCGGCGAGGGGCAGCGTGACGAGGAAGACCGACCCCCAGTAGAAGTGTTGGAGCAGCGCGCCCGCGATCACCGGACCGAGCATGGAGATGCCGCCGCCCAGGGCCGACCACAGCGCGATCGACTTCGTCCGCGCGGGCCCCGCCCACAGGGCCGTGATCAGCGCCAGGGTGGTCGGGTAGGCCATGCCGGCCGAGAGCCCGCCGAGGATCCGGGCCAACACGAGGACCGTGTCGTTCGGCGCGTACCCGGCGAGCAGGCAGGCGGGAATGGACAGACCGATGCCGAGGAGCAGCATCAGCTTGCGCCCGTGGCGGTCGCCGACCGCACCCAGATAGAGCACCGACGCGGCCAGGCCGAGGGAGTACCCCACGGCGACCATGTTCAGTGCGGTCTGGGATGAGTCGAAGGCCTTCCCGATCGCGGGCAGCGCCACGTTGGCCACCGACAGGTTCAAGTTGGCCACCGCGGCGACGGTGATCAGTGATGCCAGAACGAGCGGCGCCCGCGCCGGGGCCTCACGCGGAACGTCGATGCCAGGCGCGCCACTTTTCGACATGGAACCTCCGGGGCGAAGTTGGGCTTCGCGAGAGTCTTGCCTGATCGACGGTGCCTCACATCGCCCCATTGGGATGACACGCCCACCGTCGCTGAGCCGGCTTCATTCACGAGGGCGGGAGGTGTTTGTCGACGAGTGCGGGAGGCACTCCGATGGCGGGCAAAGACCTCTCGTTCCTGTGCCGACCCGCATGGCGGGCATCCCGTCACCCTCCAGGATCATCACCGGGCCACGGGGACGCCTTGCCACCCGACACCGTAACCAGCCACCAACGGCCCAAACCGCCGGAGCCGCAGGAGCCGCAACGGACACCTCGGCTCCGCCGGCAGCGTGACGTACAGCGCCGTCTCGGCCCGATGGGTCAGCGTTCGCTCGCGCGCGGAGAGTGCCGGGGCCCAGGGAGGCAAGGGGGTCGTCCATCGCCGGAGGGGACGGACCACCACGAGGGCGAGGATCGCCCGCACCGTTGCGCCACCGGGACGCGGTCGTAGTGGGTAGTAGGTAGTGGGTTGCGGCATACGGCCAGTCCCCCCGGGCGGAACCCGCGCCCCCGTCGGCGCTCCGGTGGCGCAACGCGTATCGGGGCCACGACCGGGGGCTTCGCTCCCCCACCCAGAACCCTTCCGGCGGGCTTCGGGCGGTTCAATCGATCCAGGTCCTCCACCGCGTCGGCTCCTCGCACACCCCCGACTCGACAGCCTGCCGATACGCCTCCTTCCAACTGGTCCCCCCTCCAAGCAGCAATGTGCACCCCTGAGGAGCTGGCTGGAGCCCGTACCAGCAGGCAGATATGACAAAGATCGTCACGAACGCGGCGAAGGGATGCCTCCACGACGGAGGCCCCGCAAGAGGCTGGATCATCCCAAGACCCTAAGCACTGCCCCGAACACACCGCTCAAGGGGTGCGCCGGTTCGCCCTCCTCGCCACCGCGAACACGGCCGCAGCCGACGAACCCCCTACCGCGGGAAGCCTGCGCTCGTCGTTGGAGGGATCACCCGGGCAACTCCTGGAGGATGTGCGCCTTGACCTGGTCGTAGACCGTTCGGTCGGTGCGTAGTCCGCTGTGGTCGAGGCAGGTCGTGGTGTGGTTGGCGGCTCCGTCGAGGGCGACGCTGGTCGCGGGGTTGATGACGATGTCGCAGGGGGAGCCCCAGGTGGCGTAGCGGGGGGCGCCGGGGGTCTCGTCACCGGAGTTGAGGTCGTTCAGGAAGTTGGATCCCGGTCGCATCTCGACGCAGGCGGCGCCGCCGCACCAGTGTGCGGTCCCGGTGCCGTGGTTGGGTCCGGCAAGGGAGACCCACGCGTCGACCTTGGAGGTGCCGCCGAGGTTCTTGAGGTAGTGGCGGGAGGACAGGGCTCCCATCGAGTGGGTGACGACGTCGACCTTGGTGGCGCCGGTGGCGTGCAGGACGCGTTCGATCTCCCCGGCGAGCTGTTGCGCCGTGGTGGCGTTGGACTGGCTGGTGTTGTAGGTCCACTGGTCGACGTGTCCGGCCGGCCATCCATCGGCCCGGAAGCGGTCGGCCATGGTCTGCCAGGTGGAGCCGTCGGAGTTCCAGCCGTGGACGAAGACGACCGGGTCGGGGCCGGCGGCCCGCTGCCGGCTCTCGGCCGCGAACGCGGAGGTGGGGAGGAGGGGCATGAGCGCGAGGAGGAGCGTGGAGATGCTCCGCGACGGATTCCTGATCACGCGCGGTTTCTAACGTGCCGCCGGCAGGGATGACTGAACCTACGGGCGCGATCACCCGCTCGGGGGCAAGGATTCACCGCAGAAACGTAACGGCTCACCGGGCCCCCGGCCCCCGGGCCACCCGTGACGGACCTGGCCGTCGCGACACGCGCCGCATCGTGCTCGCCACCCGGCGGCGGCAGGTGGATACCCGTCGGGACTCCCCACCCCACCCCCCGGCCCGGCCCTGTCCTGTCCGCGACGCACGACCCACCCGGTCAATGCCGGTCCCGCGCTGCGCCGACCACCCGCGTCTCCGTCGATAAGACCGGTATCAGCAGATATGTTCCCGGTGTAGTCGGCCGTTGAGATATCCGGCCGTGGTATCCGTCCGGGAAGAGGTCACCGTGTACTACAGCAGCGGGAACTACGAGGCGTTCGCCCGCCCCCGCAAGCCCGAGGGGGTGGAGGGGAAGACGGCGTGGTTCGTCGGCTCCGGACTCGCCTCGCTCGCGGGCGCGGCGTTCCTGATCCGCGACGGGCAGATGTCCGGCCACCGGATCACGGTCCTGGAACGGCTCAAACTCGCCGGTGGCGCCCTGGACGGCATCAAGGAGCCGGAGAAGGGGTTCGTCATCCGTGGGGGCCGGGAGCTGGAGGACCACATGGAATGCCTGTGGGACCTCTTCCGGTCGGTCCCCTCGATCGAGGTCGAGGGCGCCTCGGTGCTGGACGAGTTCTTCTGGCTGAACAAGGACGACCCCAACTCCTCCCTCCAGCGGGTCACCGAGCGCCAGGGCCGGGACGCGCGCACCGACGGCCGGTTCTCCCTGAGCGAGCGCGCGCAGAAGGACATCCTCAAGGCCTTCCTCGCCACCCGGGAGGACATGGAGGGCAAGCGCATCGACGAGGTGTTCGGCCGGGAGTTCCTGGACAGCACCTTCTGGCTGTACTGGCGAACGATGTTCGCGTTCGAGGAGTGGCACAGCGCGCTGGAGATGAAGCTCTACCTGCACCGCTTCGTCCACCACGTGGGCGGGCTTCCCGACCTGTCCGCGTTGAAGTTCACCAAGTACAACCAGTACGAGTCCCTGGTGCTGCCGTTGACCCGGTGGTTGGTGGACCAGGGCGTGACCTTTCGGTTCGACACCGAGGTCACCGACATCGACTTCGACATCACGGCGGGGCGCAAGCAGGCGACGCGTATCCACTGGACGTCCGGGGGTGAGGCGGGCGGTGTCGACCTGGGCGAGGACGACCTCGTCCTGACCACGATCGGGTCACTGACCGAGAACTCGGACGACGGCGACCACCACACCGCGGCCCGGCTGTTGGACGGCCCCGCCCCGGCCTGGGATCTGTGGCGGCGGATCGCACAGCGCGATCCGGCCTTCGGCCGCCCCGAGGTGTTCTGCGGCAACATCCCCGAGAGCAAGTGGGAATCGGCCACCGTCACCACCCTCGACCCTCGCATCCCCCGGCTGATCGAGAAGATCACCCGGCGCGACCCCTTCAGCGGGAAGGTCGTCACCGGCGGCATCGTGACGGTACGGGACTCCAGCTGGCTCCTGAGCTGGACGGTCAACCGGCAGCCGCACTTCAAGCAGCAGCCCGCGGACCAGATCGTCGTCTGGCTGTACGGACTGTTCACCGAGCGCCCCGGCGACCACGTGAAGAAGCCCATGCAGGACTGCACCGGGCAGGAGATCACCCAGGAGTGGCTCTACCACCTCGGCGTGCCCATCGACGAGATCGACGAGCTCGCGGCGTCCGGCGCCCGCTGCGTTCCGGTGATGATGCCGTACGTCACCTCGTTCTTCCTGCCCCGCCGGGCCGGCGACCGCCCCGCCGTGGTCCCCGAGGGGGCTGTCAACTTCGCGTTCATCGGGCAGTTCGCCGAGACCACCCGGGACACGATCTTCACCACCGAGTACTCGGTCCGCACCGGCATGGAAGCCGCCTACCGGCTCCTCGGAATCGAACGCGGCGTCCCGGAGGTCTTCGGCTCCACCTACGACGTGCGCACCCTGCTGGACGCCGCCCTCCACCTCCGCGACGGCAAGCCCCTCGACCTGCCCGGCCCCGAGGCCGTACGCAGGCACCTCCTGGCCAAGCTGGACACGACCGAGATCGGCCGGCTGCTGACCGATTCCGGACTCCTTCCCGATACCCCGTAGCGCGGGCCTTGCGGCTGTCCGCCCGGTCGGATTCCGAGCGGACAGCGGCTTGATGGTGTCGGACGGCGTTCTTGGCTCGAAAGCGCTCTTCGAGGTGGGGTGGGAGGCCCTGGCGGGCAGACTGGCCATTAATGCACGGGGGGAACGAGCCTAGGAGCGTGCGGGGATGGGCATACGGGGGCGGCGCGTGGCGGTGGCCCGGTGACGGAATATCACATCAAATATCTACCGCTCGGGACTCTGCCCGAAGACGGTGTCCCCACCTGGTCCGTGACCCGGGACGGTGTCGCCTCCCGGTCCGTGTCCGGAGGCGGCATGGCCACCTGGGCCGTGGCCGACGCCGAACGGTGGCGGAAGGCGGCGGTCCCGACCGCTCTCGCCCCGACCGTGGGCGGTTGGGCCTTGGCCGTCCTGGTGGCGGCGGGGTACGTCCTGCTGTTCGCTCTCTCGTCCACGTCCGCGGCCTGGCACAGCGGGCCCGCGGACGGCACGGACTGGCGGAGGTATCCGGGGCTGATCCTGCTGACCGCCCTGCCCCTCTGGTACCGGTACGTTCCGGTCGCCGCGATACCGGCGGCCGTGTTCGTCGCCGGGGAAGCAGCTCTGACTTTGGCCCGGTCCGGCGACCTGGACCATCCGGCGAGGGCCGGGTGGCTGGTCATCCTCACCGCCGGGGCGGTCGCGTTCACAGGAAGCTGTCTGCGGCTGCGGGCCCGACGCCGGCAGCGGGCCCTGGCCCTCGCCGCCGCGGGAAGGCGCCGCTTCCCGCTGCCTCAAGGCACTCCGGAATCGGACGGCCACCGCGGACACCAGCAGATCTACACCGGGGTGGCGCTCTGCCTGGTCGCCGCGGCCATCCTCGCCGACGGCCTGTTCGGGGAACCGACCGCGTCCGGCGTCGCCTACGACGCCGTCGGGCACCAGGGCATCGGTCTGGTGCTCCTCGTGGCCGGTACGACCTCCTACGGCCGGGGCCAACTCGCCTACCGGGCGGCCCGGCGGATGCACGAGGAGCCACAACCGGCCCTGATCGTGGGCGTGCGAGCCGGAGCGGACGGGCGCCACTGGGTGTGCCCGGACGCCCGCACCCGCTCGGCGGCGCCCCTGATCGCGTACCTCCCCCGCAAGAACGACACCCGCGCCAGGACACGGCTGCTGGGCAGCGGCTCGGCTTACGGAGTGGGGAACGGGCACCACGACATCGATCCCACGCACGAGCCCTTCGAAGCGGTCCTTTACGGCACCCTCGTGGAGGGCGACGAAGTCGTCCTCGAATACGCCTGTGCCGAATACCACCGCCGGCAGGAGATGGGCCGGATGTACGCGACCGTGACCACGGTTCCGCTCCGTCCGGACCGCCGCCACGGTCTGGGCCCGTGGGAACCGGCGGACGGTCCTACCCGTCAGCGCGAGCGGCTCCGCGAGGAGCAGGAGAGGGCGGAGCGCCGGCGGGAGGCGGAGCGCGAGGCGGAGAACCGCCGCAGGAATCCACCGCGCGGCTCGTCGACCCGGGGGCGCGGGAGCGGCTCCGGCAACCGGCACACGGGGGGCGGCTGCGGCTCCGGTTGCGGGTCGAGCTGCGGGGGTGACTGAGCCTCCGGTAGCCGTCAGCATCCAGTATTTTCAGCGACCGGGCGTCGGCAGCGGGTTCCGGTTCCCACCCGGCACGGCACGGCTCAGTGCGCCCGGTCGAAGACGGCCGATTCCGGGTCGATCTGCGCGTTGCCCGCCGCCGAGCACGCTGCGGCCGTTCCGGAAGCGCGGCGGCGACCACCGCCCACCGGCCGCAGCCGCTCACGACGGTGCCGGTCCCCCTGACTGGTGGCTAGCCCTCGCCCAGCAGAGGGGCCAGCGGGTCCTCGGTGAGAGGGACCGGCGCGGCCACGGCCTCGTCGTAGGACGGGCGCGGGAAGACGTAGGGGCCCAGGGGCAGTTCGCCCCACTGCGGCCGGTGGGGTTGGTAGAAGCCGGACCAGGTGACCTCCCTCGCCGTGACGTGGACCCTGGCGAGCAGGGGCCAGCAGCCGTCGATCCCGCAGGAGCAGCCCAGGAGGAACAGGGCGCCGGTGTCGCGGTCGCGGAGGCGCGGTGCGGCGTCGCCCAGGAAATGGGCTCGGGCTCGGGCGCCGTCGTCGCCGTCGTCTTCGCCGTCGTCGTCCAGGTACAGCGGGGCGTGTTGGCGCAGCAGGAACTCGTCCCGCTCCTGCGGGGTGTCGTCGTCCTCGTCGAGCTCCCGGCCCCAGAGCGCACGGGTCGCCTCCGCGACCAGGACGCGCAGGTCGGTGCCTTCGATACGGATGCCCCAGGCCATGAGGTGCGGGTATCCGGGGTGGGGGTGCCGCAGGAACTCCACCCGGTGCTCAACGATCGGCAGACTCATACACCCCATCCTGCGGCGCCCACCCGACCGGATCCACCGAGTATCGCCGCGACGGGGGCACGGTTCGGCGGGGTTGCGGGATTCGCCCGTCCCCGGTGCCTCCGCGAACCACACAGGGGGTCGGGTACCGGATGTGTCCGTCATTCCGCCGGCGCCGCAAGAGAGGGGCTCCGGGCCAGATCGGCCACCGTCTGCGGCAAGGCCCGCGCCGGCGGCCACCCCGCGCCCGGGCATTCGCGCCGAGGTCGGGCGTCAAGGCATCGCCGAGGGCGCCCCGTCCTCCAGGTGGCGACAGGCCTCGCGGTGATGGGAACGCCGCTCGCGGGCCACGGGTGCCCATCAAGTCGCTGTACGTTGCCGAACCGGTCCGCCGGCTTGAGCACCAGGACCTTCGGCAGGGCGGGACACGGGCTCAGAGGGCCGCGGTCACGCGCCTCCGCAGGATCCCTCGTGAGCCTCGGGCTCCGGCGTCGTCACCCAGCCCACCCGCTCCTCGACCCGGTGGCCGAACCGCTCACCGACCTCCCCTGCGCGGTCGGTGTCCTCCACGACGTCGTGGAGTGCGGCCGCGACCAGCAGGTCCTCGTCGCCGATGCCCGCGCCCCGGGCGAGGATCTCCACCGGCTCCAGGAGACGCTCCACATACGGCTCACCGGCGGGCATCCACTGAACCCCATGCGCGTCTTCTGCGAACGCGACGGCCTCCCCGAGGCGCTGCGCCGAGCCTCCGGAGCGAGCACCGCCAACTGTCGGCGGGCGGTGTCCCGGTCGTGGCGGCGCGCCGAACACCCGATGGGTCAGGACGACTCTTGATCCGCGGCTTCCAGCTGTCTCCTGTATTCCGCCCACCGAGGCAGGGTCGACGGCAACTCGCCGGCCTTCGCCCAGCGGGTCTCGTACTCTCCGACGATGCGTCGACGCCGGATCTCGGTGGAGGCTTCCTTCCTGATCGACTTCATTTCCTCAGGAGATGCGCACTCCCTCTCATCGATGACGAAAGCCGCGAGCGTGAATCCGTCCGCAGTCCTTCTGCGGAACGTCGAGATCGCGACCGGCTTCGGGTCTGTCTCGTCCGTCACGGGTACCCCCTGCGAGTCTCTTCCTGATCCAACGCCGCCGCTTCTGCCCGCACGCGGTTGGAACGATGCCACATCCCGTCCCCCGGAAGATCGATCAGCTTCTCCCGGTCGGGCAACCGGCATTCGCCTGTCGGCCCGTCTTGCCGTCGGCCGGCTGCGTTCGACGCCCTCGGCTCGCGCCGGCTGCCGCCGGAACGCGGCGAAACCGCTGTAGGAGCAGGCGACGCCCCGCGACCTTGGCAAGCTCCAGGCCGTTCTCCGGCGCGAGGGTGCGGACGGTCCGCAAGGGCCGACGGTAGGGCCTTCCGCCGATGCTCGCGCTTCACCCGCGTGAGCCGTTCACCAAAAGCCTTGGAGGCCACACCTGGCCCGGTCACAGCCCGGGGATCCCGATTCGTCTCATGTGTAGTTCGGAGCGGACAAGTTCGAGGAGACGGCCGGTCCAGTTGCGGCCGCGGCCGGCGTTGTCACCCCAGAAGGCCGATTCGATGTCGTCGTAGATCACGGTGGCGTCGCCCGTCGCCAACAGGATCTCGGCCAGCTCGGGATGCTGGTCGTACTTGGCGCGGAGCAAACTGGTCATGACGGCGGCGCGGACGTGCTCCCAGCTCTCAAGGCGAGCTGTCGCAGCCGCGAGCTTGCGTGCTTCGGCAGCGGTGTCCGCTGCCGTGATCGCGCTGCGGGCATCGGGCTGAGTGACCGACAGGGCCCAGTAGGCGTGGGCGACGGAGGGGTAGACGACCTCTTCGACGGAGATGGGTGCGGGGTAGTCGTTGCGCAATCCGAGGTGGCCTGGATCGACCACCGGCTTGTTCGGATAGGAGTGACAGAGCTGGACCGCCGGGGCGTGCGGGGCCGCCGGGCCGTCGGCCGGGACGTGCGTGCCGCGCTCCGCACTCCAGCGGGCGCGCTCCTCGAAGTACGTGAGGGCCCTGTCGTAGCTCTCCTGTGAGACCGGCGGGTCATTCGCCAGGTAGGTCTGACCTCCGGGCCCTGCCACCAGGACCCGCAGCGGCCAGTCCTTTCTGTCCATGTCGCCCAGCGCGTAGCGGCGCCGCGAGGCTGGAATGGCCAGGAAGGCGGTGTGTGCCGCGGCCCGGTTCTCCTCTGTCCGATCTGCGAGGAAGGCATCGACGGCGGCCAGGCAACGGCCGGTCGAGTCGGGCCGCTGGTTCAACTGGTCTATGGTGTCGAGGACTTCGGCGAGCAACAGTTCAGGGGTGAGTCGGCTCCGCGGGTCGCTGAACTTCCAGCGCCCCAGATCGTGCGCGGCCGCTTCGGCACCGTCCGGGATGGTGGCGGCCACCCAGCCGGTCCGGAGCTTCTCCTCGAACTCCTCGATGGTGACCAGGCCCCAGCAGTCGATGAGTCCGTCGGCATAGATGAAGAGGTCGGTGAGGAAGTATCTGCCGTTGCGGATGAAGGCGTGCCGCCAGGTTCCGGGTATGCGGACGCCGTCCGCGGTGCGGTGGGTGATCCGTCTGCCGATCATCCCGTGATTGTGCCGCAGTGGCCGCCGAGTGGACCTCGTCCTTCCCTACGAGAGATCACCGAACGGCTCCGCGCCCATCGGGGCGGGTCCCACGGAGACACGCCACACGCCGCACGATGACGTCGGGGTGTGGGAGCGTACCCGTGCCCCGGGGCTCATGGCCGCGGCCCGGAACGCGCCGGTGCGCGACGTCCGAGGCCGGCACTGCCGTGCGGGCGAGCCCTCACCCGTCCAGCAACCCCAGAGCGCCCCGCTCCGGGCCGGCGCCCAGCGCGACGCGCCGCACGGAGTCCTTCGTGCGGCGCGTCGGGTCTCAGGTGGTGCGGCGACGTCGTCCGGTGCCGGCCACGAGGGCCGCACCCAGGGCGAGCGCCGTACCGGCGCCGCCCAGTGCCCAGCTGGTGGCCGCGTCGGTGCCGGTTTCCGCCAGTTGGCCGCCAGTACCGCCGGACGTACCGGACCCTGCGTTCGAACCGCTGCCCGCGCCGTCCACCGGCGTGCTACCGCCATCGGGCTTGGGGTCATTCCCACCGGGCTTGGGCTGGTGTCCGCCGTCGGGCTTCGGGGTGTTTCCGCCGGGACCGGGTGTGGCGTCCGAGTCGGCGGCCGTCACCTTCGAGGCGTGGCTGACTTCCTCGGAGTGCACCGACCCCTCGTCCCAACCGTTCTGCCCGCCGGTGTGCAGGGAAATGTCGTGCGGTGTCGTCTTGGCGTCGAACTTCAGCCGCAGCTTGAGGTCGAACACCTCGTTCTTCTCGATGTCGACGGTGGCGAGTTCATGCACCCACACTTCCTCGGATCCGTCGGAGACGACCGGGTGCCAGGCCCACGTGCCGGAGGCGTCCGGTGCGTACACCTCCAGCTTGATGTCACTCTGCCGGAAGGCTCCGTTCTTCACCCACAGGACGAGTTCGAGCTGGTAGTCGTCGATCGCCTCCTGGCCGGAGTTGTCGACGCGCATCGAAAACTCCCGCCAGTCACCTCCGGCCTTGAAACCGGCCTGGGGCAGGCCCGTCAACCCGATCTTCGGGCCGGTCGTGGCCGGCGTCTCCTCGCCATCGCCGCCCCCGGGCTTCGCGTCACCGACGCGGCTGTCGAAGTAGGTGCTGGGCGAGACGACCCGACCACTCTCATCCTTGCCGTCGCCGCTCACATACAGCTCGAACGGCGCGGCCGGGGTGCCGGCGACGAACCGGATCCGCACGTCGGCCGTGTAGTGGTCCCCGGGTGAGACACCACGGCTCGGGAGATTGATGTCGTAGTAGTTGCCCCCGCCGCCGGTCTGCGGGGTGACGGACTTCCAGGTTCCGTCCGCCTGGCGGACCTGCGCCTCGATGTGGCGTGCCTGGAAGAGGCTGTCGTACTGGGTCACTCCGACCGTCGCGACGAATTCGGTGACCGGCAGGCGGTCCCGGTTGTCGACGGTCACGGTCAGCTGAGTCCAGTCCCCGTCCGGCGTGAAACTGGCGGGGACGCCCGTCACGGAGACCTTGGGGCCGTCGTTGCGATAGCGCGGGCTGGCCACGGTCTTGTCCGCCGCCGCGGGGGGCGCCTGAGCGGCAGGCGATGTCGCGGGCGCGGTGCTCGCGTCCGAGTCGGCCTGAGGGGCCGTATCGGGAACGGTGACGGCAGGCCTTTCCTGGGCCATCGCGGGCCCGGCCAGCATCGTCGGTCCTACCACCGCGGCTGCGGCGACGGCAGCCATGCGCGTGAACTTCACTTGCTCTTCCCCCTGACTGACTTCCCGAGCGCGAACACGCCCGGTCTCCCCCGAAGACGTTCGAATCCGCTCAGGCTAAATGGTCCGGACAGCCCGTCGATCACTCAATGGATCACGAATCGGCGTCGGCTTCACGTGAGGGCTGGACAGGGGTGGTCGACTCGGCCACTTTCTTGATTTCGCGCCACTCGGGCAGCTTGAACCCGTCCTCCTCACCGCGGCACGCATGTCGGCCACCGCCATCAGTTTCGGGCGATTCCCTTGATAGAACTGCTTGATGAGTTCGAGCGACGATCGGATCACGCAGGTCGAGCAGCACTTCGGGTCCGGTTTCCGCAGGACTACCGGGACTTCCTGGGCACTACAAGCAGTCTGAGTAGGTTCGATCCTCCCGCTGAAGACTTCCTGGTGATCGACGGGCTGACCGAGCTCATCGACCTCGACGAGGCCGGAGGGTTCCAGGAGCGCTTCCCCGGCGTCGTCGTCATCGGTGGGGACGGAAGCCGCGAACTTCTTGTTTATGACTTTCGCCAGGACACCCCACCTCTGGCGGGTCTCGATGTCTCCGCGGAGAACTGGTCATCCGCCATTCACCAGGCACCGTCCCTCTCCGCCCCGCTGGAGCAGTTCCCCCGAACCGGATGGAAGGGGGACGAATCCGGTTCCCTGCCCCGCCTGGCCACCGCCCCTACGGGGATGAGTGTCGGGGCCGAGAAGTAGCAGCGGTTGAGCGGTGGGGCCCGGCCGGCCGAGTGGGGCGGGGTTCGATCCGTCGCTTCCACCGTGGAAGGCCGGCCGCCTCGTCGGGGTTGTTGGCCGTGTGCCGAGTAGCGACAGCCGGCACCGTGACCCACCCCGACGAGCCGAGGTCGGTGAGCACTCTCAGGGGGTCGGCAACTGTCCGGGAAGATCGGTGACTCCTCGGTCCACGATGGCGACCGAGGTCATCACCGTTCCGGCCTTACCCCAGGCGCTGTCCCTGAGTGCGACCTCGCGAGCTCCCAGCAGCCGCAGAGTCTGCTTGTCGAAGATCCACTCGGTTCGTTCGTGGTTGTGCTCGCGCGCCACCGCGACGCCCGGCCGGCCGGCCGCGTCCTTCGATTCGGGAACCAGGACGACACCGGGGATACGGGCAGCCGCACGGTAGAGAGCCGCACTCAGACCAGGCGGGGCCTCGAAGCCCCGCAACAGGTCGCCGATCGCGACGAACGCCTGCTGATCGGGCCCGGTGGTCGAACCGGAACCAGGTCCATGTTGGCTGCGCGTGTCTTCGTATATCAACTCCAGCAGCCGATCCGGGTCGGTGGGCAGCGTTTCGAGGAAGCGGTACGTGGGGTTGTTCAGGCTCGGTAGGCCCCCGTCGGGCGGGCGCGTCCCGGATCCTGTCGCGGTTCGCGTCGTCACGCCGGCCGATCCATCGACCGACAGCCAACGCTCGGCCGACTCATCGGTGGGGGAGGCTTCCATCCCCCCGCCGGGGACTTCGGACAGGGCAGTCGAGTGCCCGACCGTTTTCGTGTACATGAACTGGCCGTTGCGGACGGAGGGCCCGGGCGATGAGGCCGCCGCCAGAGCGAGCCGATCCAACAGTCTTACGGCCGCGGGCTCGGCAGGAGCGGCTTTGACCGTCTCACCAGGACCGGCCCCGTTCATGGTGAGGGCAACCGCCACGGCGCAGGCCGCTGCGGCCACTCCGATGGCAAGCAGCAGGGGACGCCTGACGCGTCGAGGGACGGCGACCAGGTCACCTCGTGCTACTTCACGCATCAGGTGCTCCTTGATCGGTTCGTGAGCGCCGAACGGCAGTTCCTCGTCGGAGAGCCCTGGGAAACGCTGGAGGAGTTCCTCACGAGTAGGCGATTCGATTCGTGCGTCATCAGCGGCGTTCACAGGTGTCCCTCCCGTGCGATCCGGGACACGGACACTTGCCCGGAAGTTGGATCCGCGGCCAGGGCGGCCGCGGTGAGTTCGCGAAGGCGGCTACGCGCCCGCGACAGCCGGGAGCGCACGGATGCCTCCGCGATGCCGCACGCACCGGCTATTTCGGCATGGCTCAGGCCCGACCAGACGGACAGGGCGATGACTTCGCGGTCGGAGCGTCGCAACCGGTCCAGGGCTGCCAGCGTGGCCACGGCCCTGGCCCTGTCCGTGATGCGGGACACCACCTCATCCGCCGGATCCGCGATCGGATCCGTGAGGGGTAGGCGGCTCATCGCCGCACTGTGTCGACGCGCGGCTCTGCGCGTGTTGCGCATGACATTCGTGGCGACCCCCAGCAGCCACGCACGATGGCTCGTCACGTTGTCGAGAGTTGCACGGAGCCTCCAGGCTTCGAGGAAGGTGAGGGAGACGATGTCTTCTGCCGCAGCGCGGTCGAAGGACATGCGGACGGCATGCGCGTACACCGCACGGGCGTGCGCGTCATAGATTTCCGCGAACAGTTGCTGGTCCACACTGGGTAATGTCCGCTCAAGGCAACTCGTTGCGTGTGACGCCGGTCACGCGCCATGGACTTGTTGTATCGGCAGGAGCCCTGCTGCCACTTGCGGTCACGCACCGGGGTCCTTGCCGCCACCGAAAGCAGCCGCGATCGCGACGGACCGGAGCGGGCCCGGTCGGGTCAGATCGGTCGGTGGGGGCCCAGGTCGAGGAGGACCGCCGCCAGTTGTTCCGCGGTGAGGGCCGGCGCGGGCAGGTCCGACGGGGGGCGCGGCGCGGCGCGCAAGCCGTCCAGGAAAAGGGCCAGTTGCCGGCGCCAGGCGTGCGGTGGCCCCGCGGCCGCCAGGGAGGGCACCGAGCGGCCGAGCGTGGCCAGGCTCAGGAGCATGTCCTCGACGGTGACGTCGGGGCGCATCGCGCCGTCACGCTGGGCGCGGTCCACGAGCAGGGCGATCGTCTCGTGGTTGTGGACGTGGACGGCGTCGAGGGAGGTCACCCCTTCGATCGGGGTCGTCATCAGGTCGTTCACGCCCCGGTCCGTCGCCAGAACGGTGAAGACCGCCTCCAGGTAGGCGCCCAGCCCCGCCCAGGGGTCGGCCGCGCCACGGGCCTCTTCCCCGGCGTCGACGGTGCCTTGGAGGGCGTCCCGGAACACCGCGTCGATCAGGGCGGCGCGGGTGGGGAAGTGCCGGTACAGGGTTGCGTTTCCGACGCCGGCCTGGCGGGCGATCTCGTCGAGGCGGGCGTCCAGGCCCTGGGCGGCGAAGGCCTTGCGTGCGGCGGCCAGCAGCAGCTCGCGGTTGCGCAGCGCGTCACGCCGTATCGGCGCCGGCCGTTCGGTGCCCGGGGTCACTGTCCACTCCTCGCGTCGTCGGTGCCCACTCGGGCGCCCTGCCGCCGGCGATCGTGGTCCGGTACGGATGCTATCGCCATCGGGGGCGGCGTCACGCGGGGAGCCTCCGCGACCAGCGCACCGGCAGGGTGGCGACGCCGCTGAGCATGGCGCTCCGGCGGTGCACGAGGGAGTCGGGTTCGGTGGCCGGAGCGAGGTCCGGGAGCCGCCGCAGCAGGGTCGCCACGGCGATCCGGCCTTCGAGGCGGGCGAGCGGCGCCCCCAGGCAGTGGTGGATGCCGTGGCCGAACGCGACGTGTCCCCGGGTGGCGCGACGGATGTCGAAGCGGTCGGGGTCGGTGAAGTGCTCGGCATCCCGGGAGGCCGCGGCCAGGGAGAGCATCACGCTGTCGCCGGCCGGGATCGGGACGCCCGCGATCTCCAGGGGTTCCGCGGCGTACCGGAAGGCGGCTGCGGTGACCGGCCCGTTGTGGCGGAGCATCTCCTCGACGGCGCCGTCGAGGAGGCCGGGGTCCGCCCGCAGCGCGGCGAGCTGGTCGGGGTGGCTCAGCAGGTTCAGGACACCGCCCGAGATGAGGTTGACCGTGGTCTCGTGCCCGGCGACCAGCAGCAGGAAGGCCATCCCGAGCAGTTCCTCGGCGCTCAGCCCGTCCGGTTCGGTGGAGGCCCCGACGAGGGCGCTCATCAGGTCCGGCCCGGGATCACCGGCCTTGGTGGCGATGAGCGCGGCGAAGTACGCGCTCATCTCCCCGGCGGCGGCGCCCGCCGCGGCGGGTGAGGAGGGTGCGACGAGCTCGGTCGACCAGGTGTGGAAGAGGTGCTGGTCCTCGACGGGGACTCCGAGCAGCTCGCAGATGACGGTGAGCGGCAGCGGCAGTGCGTAGTGGGCGACCAGGTCGACGGTCCCGGCCGGCGGGAGGGCGTCGAGGAGGCCGTCGGCGATCTGCTGCACGCGTGGTCGCATCGCCTCGATCCGCCCGGCGGTGAACTCGCGTGCGACCAGGGCGCGCAGGCGGGTGTGATGGGGGGCGTCGGTCTGCAGCATGTTCAGCCCGATGGCGTTGCCGCCGTCGCTCCCCCATGTCGCGGAGTGCCGTATGTCGTTGCTCAGCCGGGGGTCCGTGAGGGCGGCGCGCACCTCGTCGCGGCCGAGGACGAGCCAGGCGTCGCCGCTCCCGGGGGCGTGGACGCGGTGCACGGGGCCGTTCTCGCGCAGTGCGGCGTGGACGGGGTGCGGGTCGGTGTTGAAGTCGAGTCGTGTGCAGGTGAGTTCACCGGGTGTCGGGGCAGCAGGCATGGCGTTCCTCTGGTTGTCGGTGGGGCGCGAAGCGGGCATGGGTTCGTGTCCTGATGGGTGACGGGGGCGGGCTCCGTGAAGATCCACCATGGAGCCCGCCGTGGACCGGGATCCGTCCCCGGCCCGGATCGGGAGCCGGGTCAGGCGGGCGTCGATTCAGGCGGGCGTCGATTCAGGCGGGCGTCGATTCAGGCGGGCGTCGGGAAGCCGGCCCGGGTTGCGGCGCCTTCGGCCTGTACGAGCCGCCGCCGGGTGCCGCCGCGCTCCATGAGGTGGAGCTTGTAGCCTCCCGGCCTGTCGGCCTCGTCGGCGAGGTGCTTGACGACCCCCGTGCAGACGACCTCCTTGAGCTTCGCCCCGAGACGGCCGCCGACCTTGAACCAGATCGCGGTGTCGAACCGGTCCGCGAACTGGAAGACGCCGGCGCCCCGACCGAGGCTGATGCACTGGGCGCCGAAGGGCTGGTTGAACACGGCGGGCGGTTCGCCCCCGATCAGGCTGAGGACGGTGTCGGCCGCCCGGGCCCCCATCGGCATGGCGGCCTGGCAGCTCATCCGCACCGGCAGGCCCGACGGCGCCGCCGAGTCACCGGCCGCGACGATACGGCCGTCGTCCACGCTGATCAGCGTCTCGTCGGTGAGCAGACGGCCTTCGGGGTCGGTGCTCAGCCCGCTGCGTACGGCCAGGTCCGGGACGGCGAAGCCCGCGGTCCACACGGTCACCCCGCTCGGTATCTCGCGACCGTCGGCGAGCGACACGGCGGCCCGGGTCACGGCTGTCACCTTCGTTCCGGGGCCTTCGAGCACGCTCACCCCGAGCTTCGAGAGTCGGCGGGCGACCGAGCGCCGCCCTCGGGGGTGCAGGTACGGTCCGAGGGGCCCGCCGCAGACCAGCGTGACGGCGCGGCCCTCCTCGGCCAGTTCGGCGGCGGTCTCGATGCCGCTCGGGCCGGCGCCGACCACCGTCACGGCGGCCGTCGCCGGCGCGGCCTCCAGGGCCGGCCGCAGTACGGCCGCCTCTTCGAGGGTGGCGAGCGGGTGGGCGAACTCCGCGGCTCCGGGCACCGTCAGGTCGGCGCTGCCACTGCCGACCGCGTAGACCAGGTAGTCGTATGCCAGTGTGCCGCCGCCCGCGAGGACGAGACCTCGGTCGGCGGCGTCGATCCAGGTGACGGTGTCCACGACCAGCCGTACGCGTTCGGCCAGCAGGTCCTCGTACGCGACGACCGCGGTGTCCGTCCCGCCGACCAGCTGGTGCAGCCGGATCCGGTGGACGAACGTGGGGCGGGGATTGACGAGGGTGACCCTCACATCGCCGCGCCGGGTGAGGCGGTTGGCGGCCATGACGCCCGCGTAACCGCCACCGATCACTACGACGTCGGCGTTGCTGTTCATGATCACACTCCGGTTCGAAGGGTGCGGCGGAAGGGGCCGCGTGGGTCGGTGCTCATGGGGTGGTGGTTGCTCATGGGGTGGGTGGGCGGTGACCGGTCCGGAGCGGAGGCCGTTCCGCTCCGTACGCGTCCGGTGCGTCACGGGGTCCACACCGCGCGGACGGTTTCCGCGCAGGAGGCCGCCTGGGCGCGGCCGGCCCGGGCGGCGGCCGTACGACGGGTCTGGTCGAGCATGTTGCGGCCGAAGGCCCTGCGGGCCGCGCGGTCGGGGGTGAGGACCGCCACCAGCGCCCCGTCCGCGGCGAGTTCGGCTCCCTGGGAGGTGGCGCTCGGATGGGGACCGACGGCTTCGGGGATCGGGGTGATGGCGACGACGCGGCGGGCGCCGCGGGCGAGGTGCACGTTGGCCGTCGAACGGCTGCCTCCGTCCATCCATCGGCCGCCGGCCACCGATACGGGCGGCCAGACCACCGGTACCGCGCAGCTCGCCGCCACGGCGTCGGGCAGAGCGACGCCCGAGGCGGAGTCGAACGTCGCCAAGTCGCCGCTGCGGGCGTCGACGGCGGTCAGCCGCAGGTCGGCGCCGGGCCAGTCGCGTACGCCGGCCAGGAGAACGGCGACCGCGTCGTGCACGGCCGACTCGGGGACGGTACGGGAGGCCAGGGCGGCCCGCCCGAGGCGCCGGGCGGACCGCTGCGGATCACGCGAGCCGAGTGCGGCCCACAGGAAACGGGCCGTCTGGCTCAGCGTGACGGTGACGTCGAGCTTCGGGGCTCCGTCGATTTCCTCCCGGTACATCGCCTCGGCCCGGACGCCGGAGGCGAGTCGCGCACCGATCACGGAGCCGGCGGAGGTCCCGATCGTCACGTCGGCGCCGGAGAGGTCGAGGCCCTCCTCGGCGAGCCCGGCCAGCATTCCGACCGTCCAGGCGAGCCCGACCGCTCCCCCGCCACCGAGCACCAGAGCCGTGTTCGTCATGATCCCCCACCCCCACACCCTAAACGGGGAGTAGTCCCCGTTTCGCTGATGGACGGGACAGTAGCACGGAAAATGGGGACCAGTCCCCGTTTTGGCGCGGAGGGCATCCAGCGCGACGAGGACGGGCGGATCCTCAACGCCGGCAGCCAGAACGACGGCGGGGACCATGAGGACGACCACGAGCGGAGGCCGTCGGGCGACGTGGCTGTCGTAGGGGTGCGTAGGACTGGTCCGACCGGAGCGAGCGGGTGGCGACCGAGCCGGTCGTGGTGTTCGCGAGGGCGTAGGTGACGACGGTGCTCGCACTCATGTCATGCGTACGGTCGGCCGTCCGGACTCCGGTGGCACCGCTCTTCCCGCCTCGGACGCAAGGCGTCGGCGCACGCACGAACCCCCCTGGTGCGCCGGGATTCCGACGGGCCAGGGGGGTTCGTACGGTGCGCCGGGCGTCGGTGCCACGGCGCACCGTAAGAACTGTGGGCGCAGGGTCAGGTGTTCAGGAGGCGCAGGGCCGCGGGTGCGTAGCGTTCTCCCGACACCTCGGTTGCCGGGAGCGCCTGCTCAAGGTCGTGCAGTTGGGCCGCGGTGAGGTGCAGGTCTGCGGCGCCGGCGTTCTCCTCCAGGTAGGTGATGCGCCGGGTGCCGGGGATCGGAACGATCTGCGGGCCTCGGGAGAGCAGCCAGGCGAGGGCCAGCTGGACCGGGGTGCAGCCGATGTCGCCCGCGAGGGCGCGGACCCGCTCCACGAGGGCCAGGTTGCGGGTGAGGTTCTCTCCCTGGAAGCGGGGGTCGTTGCGGCGGTAGTCGTCCGGATCCAGTTGGCTGAGGGAGGTGAGGGCCCCGGTGAGGAAGCCCCGGCCGACGGGCGAGTAGGGCACGAGGCCGATGCCGAGTTCGGCGGCCGTGGGGGCGATGTCGCTCTCCACGTCCCGTTCCCACAGGGAGTATTCGGTTTGCAGGGCCGTGATGGGATGGGTGGCGTGGGCACGGCGCAGGGTGTCGGAGTTGACCTCGGACAGGCCCAGGTGCCGGACCTTTCCGGCGGTGACGAGCTCCGCCATGGCTCCGACGGTCTCCTCGATCGGGGTGTCGGGATCGCGACGGTGCAGGTAGTAGAGGTCGATGCTCTCCACGCCCAGCCGGGCCAGGGACGCGTCACACGCCTGCCGGGCGTGGGCGGGGCTGGAGTCGATCACGGCGCCGCCGGCCGTGCCGCCGGGTCCGACGCCGCGGATGCCGAACTTGGTGGCCACCACCGCTTCGTCGCGACGGCCCTTGAGGGCGCGGCCGAGGAGTTCTTCGTTGCGGCCGGCGGCGTAGGCGTCGGCGGTGTCGAAGAACGTCACGCCGGTGTCCAGGGCACGGCGGATGGTGGCGATGGACTCCCTTTCGTCACTGGTCCCGTAGTAGGCGGACATGCCCATGCAGCCGAGGCCGATCGCCGAGACCCGGAGTCCCGGGGTACCGAGGGTGCGGTGTTCCATGTGGTGCTTCTCCCGTGGTGTGTGGGCCTGCTGGTACGGCGCGGCGTACGGTCAGGCGTTCGTGAGGGTGGGGGACGGAGCGGGCTCGCGGGTGCGGGTGCCGCGGGCGGAGAGCAGCAGGGTCAGCAGGGCACAGGCGGTCAGCGCGGCGGCGACGGCGGTCACGGCGCGCGGTCCGGCGGCGGAGTCCACGAGCAGTCCGCCCGCGAGGGATCCCACGGCGATGGCGCCGTTGAAGGCGGCCACGTAGAGCGACGAGGCGGCGTCGGACTCTTCCTTCGCCAGTTGCAGCACCCAGGTCTGCAGGCCGACGGGCAGGGCCGCGAAGGCCAGGCCCCACAGGACGAGCAGGGTGATCGCCGCGGGCCGGGAATCGCCGAAGGCCCACAGAAGGGCGAGCGAGACCGTCATCAGGACGAGAGCGCCCGTCAGGGTGCCGTGCACCGAGCGGCCGACGACGGCGCCCGCGACGAAGTTACCCGCGAACCCGGCGGCTCCGAAGACCAGGAGCAGTACGCCGACCATGCCTTCGCTGATTCCCGTGATCTGCTCCAGGTAGGGGGCGATGAAGGTGAAGGCGAGGAAGTGGCCGATCATCACCAGTGCGGTGACCGCGACGGCGACGCGTAACCGGCCGTTGCGCAGGACGCGCGGCAGGGCGGCGAGGCTTCCGCTGCCCTGCGCGGGCAGGTTGGGCAGCAGGAGCAACACCGCGACGAGGACGACGAAGCCGATCGCGGCGACGGCGGCGAACGCGGTGTGCCAGCCGGACCGCTGACCGATCATGGTGCCCAGCGGGACGCCGAGCACCGAGGCCAGCGAGATCCCGCCGAGGACGAGCGCGGTGGCCCGAACGGCGTGCCGCTCGGGGACCAGGCGGACCGCGATGGCCGCGGCGATCGACCAGAAGACGCCGTGCGCGAGTGCCACCAGCACCCTGGCGGACAGCAGGGCGGCGTACGAGGAGGCGACGGTGGCCAGCAGGTTGCCGGCGACGTACATCACGAGCAGCCCGGCCAGCAGCCATTTGCGGTCCATGCGCCCGCACAGGGTGGTCAGCGGTGCCGCGGTGATCGCGGCGACGGCGGCGAAGCCGGTGACGAGGAAGCCGGCGGTACCGACGGAGACGTCCACGCCCGCGCCGATCGACGGCAGCAGTCCGATGGGGAGCGTCTCGGTGGTGACGAAGGAGAACGTGCCCAGGGAGAGGGCGATCACGGCCAGCCAGGCCCGCACCGGTGAGGTGCCGGGGCCGGGTGCGGCGGCGGGGCGTCGCCTGTCCGGGATGAGGGTGGAGGAGGTTCGTGTCATGGCTACCGGTCTCCGTGGATGGGGGCGGGGGCGGTCGTGCCGCCGGTGCGGGTGGGGATGGGGGCGGGGGTGGGGGTGTCCGACTGAGCGGCGGGGCTCCAACCGTGGGGGCAGGGGCCGGCGTCGAGGATGTCGCGTCCCATCGACCAGTGGGCGATGGCGCATCCGGGTACCGCGCACAGCACGTCGGACAGGGGGGCGGAGCGGAACGCGGAGGCCGGGCCGGTGGCGAGTCGGTTCATCGGGCCACGCTCCCGACGAGCTGCGCGGAGTGGGGCACGGCCGGGTGTCGGGGCGGCGTGGCGTCCCAGCGGACCAGGGCCGTGCCGACCCCCATTCCGCCGCCGAAGCCGGCCAACAGCACCAGATCGCCGTCCCGTAGCGCGCCGGACCGGTTGGCGTGGTCGAGTGCGAGCGGTATGGAGGCGGCACCGGTGTTGCCGTGCAGGTCGACCGGTAGGTGGGCCTGGGCGTTGGGCAGACCGAGATGGGGGATGACCTCGCCGACCATCACGCCGTTGGCCTGATGGGGTACGAAGTGCTTGACCTCGGCCGGGTCGACGCCGTGGGCGGCCAGCACTCCTTGGACGGCCGCCGGCAGGCGCTCGTTGACGAAGTCGCGGACCTCCCGCCCCCGCATCCTGAAGAAGTGCTGCCCGTCGGCCAGCGTGCCCGCGGAGGCGGGGTGGCGGCTGCCGCCGGCCTGGACCCCGATCAGGTCGTGGAGGCTGCCGTCGGTGCTGGTGCCGGTCCCGACGATGCCGAACCCGGGGCGGGCCGGGCCGAGCACGACGGCTCCCGCGCCGTCCCCGAACAGCACCGCGGTCTTGCGGTCGCTGTGGTCCAGGATCCGCGAGTAGACGTCCGCGCCCACGACCAGCGCGTACTTGGCGTCGGTGTGCTCGCCGATGCCCGCCAGCAGCTGCGCCCCGGTCTGCAGGGCGAAGACGAAGCCGGCGCAGACGGCGTTGATGTCGAAGGCGGCCGCCCGGGTCGCACCGATCTGGTTCTGTACCAGGCAGGCGGTTGCCGGCTGTGGGTAGTCGGGGGTGGAGGTCGCCACGATCACCCAGGCGACGTCGCGCGCGCTGATCCCGGCGTCTTCCATGGCGGCCCGCGCGGCGGCGGTGGCCAGGTCGGAGGTCGCCTCGTGGGGCGCGGCGCGATGACGTTCCCGGATGCCGGTCTTGCGCACGATCCACTCGGCGGTCACTCCGGCCAGTTCCGCGACCACGGAGTTGGGCACGATCTCGCTCGGGAGGTACGAGCCGGATCCGATGATGCCGACGGCGGTCGTGGCGGGTGAGTACACGGTCATCGCTGGTGCTCCAGAGGAGTGGGGGAAGGCCGGGCATCTAGCAGGGCGCGCAGGGCGGGGTCGTCGCCGACCACGACCGGGTGACCGACGCAGTCGAGCATCTCCAGGTCGGACGGGTGATCGCCGTACGCGTAGCAGTCGCGCGGGTCGATGTGCGGGCGGTCGGCGAGGAAGCGACGTACGGCGGCCGCCTTGTGCCGGCCGATCATCGGGGTCTCGATGAGGCCCGTGTAGGTGCCGGCGGTCCCCGGGCCGGCCGCGTCCGTCTCGACGAGGGGCCGGCTGCACAGCAGGTGCGCGGCGCCGACGGCGCGGGCGACGGGGTCCAGGCAGGCGGGGAACGACCCCGAAACCAGGACGAGTTCGGCACCCGCCCCGCGGTGAGCGCGCAGCGCGTCCCGGGTCGAGTCGATGAACAGGCCTTCCGCGGCACGGTCGGCGAACCAGCGCTCGCCCCAGGCGGCGATGGTGGCCTCGGACTCGCCGGCGTACGCGGCGTAGTAGGCGCGGTTGATCAGCTCGCGCGGTGTGCCGGCCGCGGCGGCCTGCTGGAAGCCGGCCAGGAGCCGGTCGTGTTCGGCGGTCCCCGCGGCCCCGTGCCGGCCGGTCAGGTGGTAGTTGAGGAAGTCGAACATGCTCTTGCAGTGGATGAGCGTCTCGTCCACGTCGGCGAAGACGAGGTAGGGACGAGCGGTCATGGTGGGGTCCCTCCTTCGGATGCGGGTGGGTGATCGGGATGCGGTTCCGGGGCCGGGGGTGGGGGTGGGGGCGAGGCCTCGGCGCCCGGTTGTGGCCCGTTGGCGTCCGGCCGGGAGGCCCGCTCGCGGCGTTGTCGTCGGCCTATCGCGTCCGGAAGACGTCGCGCGCCGCGTTCAGGCCGTTCACCGCCGCCGGGACTCCGGCGTACACGGCCATCTGCAGAACGGTCTCGACGGCGTCCTGCCGCGTGCCGCCGGCGTCGAGGATCTCGTGTACGTGCGCCATGAGCTGCGGTCGCCGCGTGCCGAGGGCCGTACAGGCGGCGACGGACACGATCGCGCGGGTGCGCGGATCGAGGCCGCCGCGCGGAGCGGCGGGATCCGGGTCGCCGAAGGCGTTCCCGATGAGGAAGTCGGCGAGGGCCGGGTCGATGGCGCGCACGGAGGCGAGGACCTGCTCGCCGGCACCGCCGGGGCCGTCGTGGCTGCCGGCACCGACGTGGCTGGTGAGGCTGGTAGGGCTGGTGGGGCCGTCGTGGGCTTTCGCCCCCGGCCCGTCTTCGGAACGGCCGATGGTCCGGGCGCTCCCGGCCTCGGCCGCGAAGACGGTCCTGACGACGCCCAGTGCCTCCAGCGTCGCGGGAAATCCGGCGTGGTCACTCAGGTGCAGGACCGTTTCGACGATGTCACGGCGGCCGCAGCCGACGTTGCGCGCCCCACGGACGTGGAACTCCAGTTGCGGGGCGGCGTTGCCCAGTGCGGTCAGCGCGGCGACGGTGACGAGCTGGCGGGTCGGCAGTTCCAGGCCCGGCCGGGAACAGACGTCACCGAACGCGAAGCCGACGATCAGCTCACCGAAGCCGGGGGCGATGTCCTGGAAACCGTCGAGGATGCCGGGGCGCTCGGTGGCTTCGATCCGGCGCAGTGTCCGTAGCCCCCGCTCCATCCGGTCGTGATCGTCGGCGAAGTCGTCGGACTCGACGGAGGGGGCGGAGGAGGCGGAATGTGCGCTCATGACGGAAGTTCTTCCTGGTACGGGACGGGTGGCTGGGTGGGTGGGGCCGGGCATCGCGCCCGGCCCCCGGACCGGCGAGGGCGACGTCAGACGGTGGAGGGCCTGCTGAGCCGGCTGAGCCGGGCGAAGTCGGGGTCCGACCCGACCGCGCCGCCCTCGGACCAGCGGTCGCGCGGCACTTCCCGGATGTAGACCGTGATCCGGTCGCGGGGTGCTCCCGTGACCCGGTGGACGGTCTCCGTGAGCTCTTCCATCAGCTCGTGGCACTTCTCGTCGTTGTCACTGGGCCATGTCGTTACGGAGATGATCGGCATGTGGTTCCTCTCGTCAGCCGGTGGTCGTGAATTCCTCGAAGCTGGGTCCTTGCAGCTTCAGCTGGGCGTGGATGTCCCCGCCCAGGCCGAACTGGCCGATCGCTCCGCCGTAGTTCTGCTGGTAGCTCATCCAGAGCACGATGACGTTCACGATGCGGTTGCCGCCGGTGCCGGGTGCCGGGAAGGGATCGGGGAGGGACGCCCGGTAGCGGCCCTTGCCGTCCTGGTCGGTGACGAAGGCGTTGGGTACGCCGAGCGGTCCGGGCCGGGTCGGCCCCGCCGGGTCCAGGTCGCGTGCCCGTAGCGACATCACCGTGTACAGGCTGTTGGGGAGCATCCCGGCGAACTCGAAGCTGAATTCCGCGGACTTCGCGTCGCCGGCCAGCCGCACCTCCAGCTCACCGCGCGCCCGCCCCCATGTGCCGAGCGTCACCGGTTCCGTCACCTTCGGCCCGTCCTGAGCCCGCAGGTCAGGCACGTCGACCTGGTGGAACGGATAGCTCGGGCGCACCACCTCCGACGCCTTCGGGAACTGCTCCGGGGCGAAGACCATCGGGTAGTTGCTGCAGGGCAGTGGCAGCGGCAGCGTGTACAGCACGATCTCGTTGTCGGCCGGACTGAACTGGCCGGGATGATCGGGCAGGTCACGGACGATGCGGTACGGTTCGTTGCCGCCGAACGGCGGCAGCGGGCTCTCGGCGGAAACGATGGCGCATCCCCAGCCGTTCGACACGCCGCCCGCGCCGTCGTCCCGGTTGATGCGGCCGATCACGACGAAGTCGCCGTTCGCGTCCATCACTTCACTGGGCGGGTAGGTCGGCCCCTGAGTGGTGAGACTCAGCTGGTAGGTGCGCGACGGTCCCATCCGCTTCTCCTTTCCTTCGCATGGTCTTCTTCTTGCGTCCTGCCGGTGACGGGCAGGTGGGTAGGGGTGCTACGACACGCGGGCGTAGATCGTGGTGTAGAGGCCGCGCTCGCCTCCCGCGATGAAGCGGTCACCGGCCTGCCGGACGATCTCCTGGTAGCGCGGGGAGGTGAACACCGCCGTGTACTCGGCCGGGTCGCAGCTGAATCCGGAGACGAACATGACACCGGGCTCGGTGCTCAGCACGGAGTGGTAGGCCTCGAAGACCTCGACCTCGTCAGCGGTGCGCACGACGTCGTAGATCGTCTCCTCGCGCCAGGCTCGGTACGCCGGGTGGACCCGCGGCGGCACCTCGATGTGCCGCATCTGTATGTAGGGGGTCTGCGGCAACGGAGTGTCGGCCGGCTTGGGCGCGTCGACGAAGCCCAGCACCTGGCGCCGGAAGTCACCCTCGGCCACCGGGGCCAGGGTGTCCCACAGTTGCGCCCAATCGGATCGCAGATCGGCGAACTGCTCCCAGCCGGTGACCGGGGCCAGCTCCAGGAGGCCGGCTCCCTCAAGGCTCCGGAACAGGGCGCGGCCCTCGAACCCGGATGCGGCGTGGTGGGCCTTCCAGGCGGTAACGGCGGCATCGACCTGATCGGGCTTGACCGACAGTTCCACGGCGGTGATGAGTGATGCGGACACGGCTGCTCCTCGGTGGGATGAGTGGAGTGAGTGGAGTGAGTGCTGGGTGGTGGTGGGTGGGCCGGTTCGGCGCAGGGGGAGCCGCGGTCGGTCAGACACCGGAAAGGGCTGCGGCCGGTATCCGGAGCGTGTGCTCGACGGCTTGGCGGGCGCGGCGGTCTTCCTTGGCCTCGATCACATCGGCATCGAAGGCGGTGAAGGCCAGGTGAGTGAGTGAGGAGCGACGGCCGGCCTGGTGGATACCGACCTCGGAGTGGAAGGAGAGCCGGGACGGATCCTGCGTACGGGAGTCGGTGATCCGGTACTCGATGGTGGAACACAGCGGGAAGAGGAAGTTCTCGAAGGCGGTGTTCATGTGCTCGATGACGAAGTAGTACTTGCGCTGCGGCCACTGAGCCGCGAAGAAGCGCTCCGTCACGGCCAGGAACATCTGCCGCGAGGCCTCGACCGCGACCATGCCCTGTACGTGCTGGCCGGTCTGGTGGTCGAGCAACAGCTCGTTGTCGTTGTGCAGCCGCAGTCCCGCTCCGAATAACGAGTCGTTCACCTGGTGCAGGTCCGCGATCAGCGCGTTGGCCACCTGGTGTTTGTGCACCTCACCGGCGCCACTGAGGGCGGCCGGCTGGAGCCGGATCTGCACGCGGTCAAGGCCGCGGTGGCGCAGTTCCTCGACGATGAGCAACACATCGGATTCGGAGACGCCCTGCGCACTTTCCGCGAGGACCGGCTCGCCTTCCGTCGCATATGCGCCGCGGCGCAGGTCGTCGATGAACTGAGAGACGGTGAATACGTTTTCCTGTGCGGCGAAACCGACAAACCGGTCTCCGACCAGGACGATGCTCTGGATCGGCTGATTGATGACGAACTCCTCGGTAGTGGAACCGCGCGGCATTGAATGTCACGACGGGTTTCCAGGGCGATGAGCATGCGGGAGAAAGGGCATTCGCGGGGCACTGCGCGCTTCGCGACGCCTGGCAGTACCCGGGCCCCGGGGGCCTTGGCGGAGGCGCCGGCCGGGCTGACGTCATCGACACTAGGGGAAGGCTCGAAAGGGCGCAACCATCTAGTTGGTTGGGCCCAACCATCCGGTTGGTTGGTGACCAACCATCCAGTTGGTTCGTCGTGCTAGGCTCGATGCATGGCCAACGATCCAACTCGCGACACGCCGACCCGTCTGCTGGACGCAGCCCGCAGGGAGTTCGCCACGTACGGCATCGCGGGCGCCCGGGTGGACCGCATCGCCGAACAGGCGGCGGCGAACAAACAGCGTCTGTACTCGTACTTCGGCAGCAAGGAGCAGCTCTTCTCCAGGGTCCTGGCCTGCGCTTACCAGGATCTGAGCGAGCAGGTTCCCGTGCCGACGACGCGGGAGGGTCTTGAGCAATACGTCGGCCAGGTCTTCGACTACCACCGGCACGACCCGAGCCTGGTGCGCCTCCTCGCATGGGAGGGCCTGCACTACGGAGACGCGAAGATTCCCGGCGAGGAAGAACGCCACGCGTACTACCTGAGCAAGAACGAGGCCCTCTGCAAGGCCCTGTCCCCCACCTCATCCCAAGAGGTCGGCCATCTACTGATGACCCTGATCGGGATCGCCTCCTGGCCCTTCGTGGTGGAGCAGCAACGTCGACTGATGGCCGGGCTCGTCGCCGGATCCGAAGAAGGCTGGAGCCAATTGCGCGCCAGCCTCACCGCATACGGCAGCGCGGTCATCCACGCCCGCCTGCCCGCATTCGATCCGGCATCCGGAATCACCTCCGGCATCGAATCCGGCCTCGACTCCGTTGTGATTTCCGAAGCGGACTCCTCCGAACTCGAAGGTCATCCATAACGCCTGATGCGGCACGTGAACGCGATGAGCGTCACGTGCCGTCGATGGTTGAGTGAGTTCGCGGAAGCCGAAGTTGAGGAGGAACGGGTCCTCCCCCGCCTCACCTCGTCACCGGGAACGTCCGTGCCCCCGCGGGCCATGGGCCGGCGGGGGCACGGTCGCTTCGTCGGAGGCCGGTCAGCCGGTGGCCACGGCGATGACGATGAACGTCGCGTAGAAGAGCAGGGACAGCGCCATCGGCACCGAGACGACCAGCGCCTCCGGACGCCGCCGCAACTGCTTGCCCGGGTCCAGCGGCGGACGGAAGCCGCCCTGCGGGGCCGCGAGCCCGGCGAACGTCGACCTCGGGCCGAGGTTGCGCAACACCGTGATCGGGGTGAGCAGCATGGACATCGGCGCCCACCAACCCTGCCAGAGCGTCTTCGCGGACATGCCCCGGACGGTCGCGGTCCCGCAGTCACGGCAGAACGGCCCCTGCACGCTCAGCGAGCGCATCATCAGGACCATGCCCTGGTGGCCCCGGACGGTCGCATGCGCCGCCGGCTGCGCCCCGCACAGCCGGCAGCCGGGGCCGCCGCCCTGCTGCGGTGCATGGTGACCCGGGTGGGGGAAGGGGCCCGCGGCGAACGGGTTCCCGTGGCCGGCGGGCTGCTGCGGGGCGCCGCCGGGCTGCTGCTGCGCGTACGGATTGCCGTGCCCCGGCGGCTGCTGGGGCTGCTGGGGCTGCTGCGCGTACGGGTTTCCCTGGCCGGGCTGTTGGGCGTACGGGTTGTGCTGGTGCTGCGGGACCGAGCCCTGCTGCGGTGGTGGAGTGGCCACGATGGTCCCCTCGAAGAAGTCGGTTCGGTCACCGGGTCGGTGACCTGGGCACCCTAGCGGGATTCATCATGTCCCCAACAACCGGCCGAGGGTCCGGCCGGGACGGGTCACGGATACGGAACGGGCCCGGTTGCGGGGGCGCGGGGGCGCGGGGGCGGACCAGAATTCGAAGGGAGCGCGCGATGCGCCCCCGACGGAGCCGGTGACGCATTCCCGGGATCCGTCCCGGCGCCCGGTACGTGCAGGTCACCGGGTGCCACGCCAGTGCGATGTCGAGTCGTGTCCGCGGGGCGAGCAGGGCATGGAGCCGTCCATGAATCGAGTCCCGAGGTCCGGCCCGTTCCGGCGCGGCCGACTGGTCGGGGCCGCCTGCCTCGCGCTCGCGGCCGCAGCCCTGGGAACGCCGAGCGTTGCCGTGCCCTCAACGGACTTCGCCCCGTACACGTGCGGGGTCGGGCCCGGCCCGTTCCAGCGCTGCGACAGGGTGTACGCGAGCGCGGGGGAAACCGTGACCGTGGCGGTCGCGGAGTCCGGAACGGTGACGCGGGGCGACTTCCAGGCGGTCGACCGCCGGACGGGCGGGGTGCTCGGCACCGTCCAGAACGTGACGCCGTCGTCCGGCACCGTCACCCTCTGGCGGAACGACACGGGCAGCGTGGTCATCGTGGACCTGAGCGTCACCTCGGACGACAGCGGCAGGATCAACGGAAGCCTGACCGCCGGTCCCTGACCACGTCACCACGAACCCACACGGAGCGCCCGTCAAGAACCTTTAGGGTGTTCGACGTTCGTCGTGATCGCGCAGGTCACACGGAGCGCACGCACCACGCACCACACTCGGGGGAATTCAAGTGAACAGGGTCAGTCCGCGTCCCGGCGTCCTCAGGGGGTCGGTCGGAGCGGTGAACAGCGTGTTCCACGCCGCCTTGGGAGAGGGCCGGCCGGCGCTGGACGAACGCCCGGAGGACAAGGTCATCAACGCGATGCGGCTCGGGCGGACGGTGCTCGGCATCGTCGCCGCGATCTGGATCGTCGTGGCGTATCCGCTGAGCGACGGGCGGGAGGAGTTCGTCCTGGGCAAGCTCGCCGAACTGGCCCTCTCCTGCGCCGTCCTGATGGCCGGAACGCTCCTCCAACGGGACCGTCGCCGTTCCCGGCATCAACTGGTCGGCAGGTCAGCGGCCGTGCAGTGCGATGTCCATCAGGAGGGCGTATCCCCGCCGTCCGCAGGCGGACGGGGCCACAGCCCGTAGGACTGTGGCCCCGTCATCTCACGCGCCGTCGACCGGCCGGCGGCCGGCGCCTTGGTGCAGCTTGCGAGCGGCGTTCATTTCGTGCACCTGCATGGACACGCGGGCGTTCTCGTCGTTGCCGACGGTGTATCCGGCCAGACCGTCCAGAGAGACCGACCGGCCGCCCTTCAGCTTGAGCACCGGCATCGCGGAGGTCAGAAGGGTACCGCCGCGGAGCTCAGTGGTGATCTCCTCTATGGCGGCCCACGGAATTCGGGTCGAGGAGAAGACCCCCAGATACCTGACTCCTGAGTGGTCGACCCATGCCGCACACAACGCCCCTCTGACGGACAACCACAGACCGCCGAGCAGGCACACAGTGATGGTGAAGGGTTCCTTACTCCACGGTATTTCGGAGGCCGTGGCAGCACCAACGAGGAGAGCGAGAAGCCCACTTCCGCACACGACGATGTTCCAAGGACTACGGAACGCTATCTTGCCATTCACTGCTGGATCCCTTCGGAGCCTGGAGGTTCTTCGGGCGGCGTCAGTTGTTGTCGCGGAAGGCTCCGACCACCGAGGGGACGGCTCCTCCCAGTGTATACAGCGGACTGTAGGCGCCCACCATGTCGTAAACCGGGCCGGCTCGCTCCGCAGCCCGCTCCCATGCCTGCGGGGCCGCTCCGCTCCAGGCCCTGCCCTGCAACGGATGGGGAGCGCGGAAGGGTTCCTTCAGGCCTGAGAGGCTGCCGAACTTCGCGTACCTGATGGAACTGCCCACGCCGAAGGTGCCCGCGGTGAAGATTGCGTCGAAGGTGTTGTCCTGCCATGTTTTGCCCCAACCACCACCTTCCGATGCCCGTTGACTCATGCGCGTGCCCAGGGCGATACCTGTTGCCACCGCGCAGACGGCCCACCCCAGGCCTGGGGTGAGGCATGCAGCGGTCGAGGCGATCGTCGCGAGAAGACCGCGATGCTCTATGGCCCAGTCCTTCGCAATGTTCAAGCCCCGCTTGACTCGCTCGGTGTTGTCGACGATCCACCGACCGCCTTGTCCCAGCAGCCCGTCCTTCAGACCGGACAGCGCCACTCTTCCCAGGCTCTTGCCTTTGCTCCGCTGGGGCTTCGAGACGCTCTTCGGAGCGCTGTAACTGCTCCGCCCGCAGCTGGGGTCGTGTCGGCAGGCGTTCTTGTTGCGAGTCTTCTGCCTCACGTACTCAGGCGCGAGAGTGCCGCGGTTGTTCGATACCTCTCGCTCATAATTGTTCCCGTAACCGGTCGGCCTGGTTCCGCCGTTGGTGCAGGTGTACATGCCACTGCGGCATTCCTCGAGGGCCTCGCCGGTCGGATCCCACTCGGTCAGGGGACTGTTGTTCCCGTACTGGTACCCGTGGTGCTGACGGGGATCGTCCACCGCCATGATCGGGTCCACGGAGAGGAAGCGGCCCAATCTCGGATCGTATTCGCGTGCTCCGAGGTGGGTCAGGCCTGTCATCGTGTCCTGTACGCCTCCCACGAACCCACGCTCGCCCGGCCATGCGGCGGGCTTCGTACCGCGATCCTCACCGAATGGCTTGGACCCACGGCGCTGGACCTGGAGGGTCATCGCGTCGATGGAGGTGACGCCCGTGTTGTGGTGGTCGGCGGCGACGTAGGACAGGGTGCCGGCCGAGGACCGGACGATGGTGGTCCCACCCGGAGCCGAGTAGTAGCGGGTACCGGTGACCTTGTTGGTGCCGGTTTCGAGAGTGAGTTCGGTCGAGCCGATGAAGAGGGTGGTCTTGCCCGGGTCACGGCGCAGCAGGCGCTTGCGGTCCGCGTCGTAGACGTACGTGGAGGTACCCGAGCTGGAGGTGGCCGATGCGAGCTGCCCCTCGGCCGTCCACGTGAGTGCCTGTACGCCTTCGGCACCGAAGGGCCGGGTCAGGGTATTGCCGGTCTCGTCGTAGGTGATCGCCTTGGCAGCCGACGAGGCAGCGCCGGTCCGGGTCGTGGTCGAGATCGGTGCGTGCGGGCGCGGGGTGCCCGCGTCCGGGAAGGTGTAGGTGTTGGTGATGTTCTTGGTGGGGTCACCGGCCGGGTCGTGGTCGGTGGAGGAGGTGCGGTTGCCGGTCACGTCATAGGTGAAGGACTGGTGGTAGGGATTCGAGCCGCCGATCTTGGCTTGTTGCGGGGAGGTATTGGCGCAGCCTCCGATGCCTGGGACGGAGGGCCCGGGCTGTGTCGTCGTGGTACCGGTGTCGGTCCAGGCAGCGGTGAGGCGACGGAGGGGGTCGTACGCGAAGCACTGCGTGTCGCGCGTGGCGCCCTGGGTGCTGGTGACCGACGTGACGTCGCCTGCCGCGGTGTAGGTGTAGTCGGTGGTATCCACGGCAACCGCGCTGTCCTGCTTGTCCACTCGGCTGTTCAGGAGTCGGCCGGTGGCCGGGTCCTGGATGTTCGTGACACTGACCTGCCTGGGGTCATCGCCGAGAGTGGTTCGTTGGACCGAACCGAAGGGGTCGTAGTCCGTGAAGTTCACGTAACTGACGTTGTCGGAGCCGTAGGAAACGGGCAGTCCGTTGACGTTGCGGCCGGCGCTGAGCCGTTCGGAGGGCAGACCGCCCACAGCGGGCAGCGTCGAGCGACGCTCGAGGCCCGTGATCGGGTCGTACGTGGTCGAGGCGCTGTAGGTACCGGTCAGAGCCCCTTCCCCGTCGGGCACGACCAGCTTGGTGTCCGTGGCCCGGTATCCGACGTCGTAGCCCGTGGTCTCCTGGCGCCAGGGCTTGCCATCGACCCAACTGGTGGATGCCGTGGGCCGGCCGAGGGCGACGGTGTCGTACTCGTACGTGGCAAGCTTGGGGCCGTCAGCCGCGCTGAGGTTGCGGGAGGTGGGGCGTCCCAGGATGTCGTAGTTGGTGAAGACGGTGGTGCCGCGGGCGTCCGTTGTCGACACCGCACGGTCGGCGGCGTCGTAGGTGATCGTGCCCGCACCCTTGTCGGGGTCGACGACCCGCACCTGGCGGCCGTGCAGGTCGTAGTCGTACGTCCAGGCGTTGCCGGCGGGGTCCGTGATTCGGGCCAGCTCGCCGTCGACGCTGTAAGAATACCGGGTGGCGTCGTAGTCGCCTTCCGGCTTGCCCCCCTTGAAGCGCCGCTGCTCGACCTTACGGCCACGGGAGTCGGTGACGGTACTGACCGCGGTGTCTCCCTTGGGTGGGGTGACGTCCGTGCGATCGATGCCGGGGTACGCGGTCGTGGTGCGCCACTGTTCGGCGGCCTTGGAGGAGAAGACGTTGGCCACCGGGCGTCCGAGCCCGTCGTAGACGGTGGTGTTTTGCCCGGGGACCGCGTTGTCATTGGCGAGGAAGCGAGTCTTGGCCGGGGCGGAGGACGTGTTGAAGTACGTCTCGTTGTTCTTGTGGACACGGCCATGGCTGTCATAGGCCGTGTCGGCGATCAGACGGGCACCGGCCGCGCCGTTCTGCGGCACCGACTGCTGCTGGATCTGCTCCCCGAACGCGTCGAGAATGCTGATGGTCGTGGCGTACGACTGGTCGGCGCGTAGGCTCTGGCTGGTGATCGAGCTGGTTCCGGTGTTCGAGAGATCGTACGAGAACACCTTGCTCGCGCTCTGGTCACGCGCGCGGCCGGGCAGCCAGACACTGGTGACGCGGCCGAGTGCGTCGTAGGACGTTTCGGTGGTGCGGCCGTTCTCGTCCACCGATTTGATCTCACTGGAGCGGAGGGCGTGCAAAGTGGAAGTGGTATTCCAGCCCTTGGGGTTGGTGGTCCTCACCGTTGTGGCGCGGGTGGGACCAGCCGGCTCGTACGCCGTCGTCGTCTGCGCGCCCACCGCGTCGGTGACGCTGACAACACGACCGTAGGCGTCGTAGGCCGTTGCGGAAATCCGGGTGTACTCGGGCTGGTCGCCTTCGAAGTGATCGAGCTCCTCGGTGCTGGTGACCTGGCCCGCGCCGGTGAGGGAGCCGTGGCTCTGGCCGTCGTAGTAGGTGCGGGAACGACCCAGTGTGTTGCCCACCTTGGGAGCGGTGGCGCAGTCGCCCTCGACCTGCACCGTTTCGGAGACGCGGTCGATCATCCACTTGGCGGTATTGCGGACGTAGGAAGTCGTACCGCAGGTGTCGGGCAGTCCGTCGGCTCGGTCAAGGATGCTCACGGGCATGCCGAACGCGGGATCGTAGGTGGTGACCTTCGACGTGCTTTGCCATGTCCTGTCGGCCCGGAGTGACCTCTTCTTGATGGAGCCCTCGCGATGCATCTGGGCAGTGAGGGCAGGGAGCTTGCCGCCGCGGCCACGAGTCGCGGTCACGGGCGAAAGCCAGGGATCCGACTGTGAGACCGTGACGAGCTCTCCAGCATCGGACGCAAAGGTCTGCGTCTCACGGACGGTTCCCGCCAGCGGGTTGGAGTCTTTGAGGGTCTGTCCGGAAATTCCCGTGAAGGTGGCGGTCCTCCTGCTGCCGTCCGCCTTGACATCGCCGTCCATGCCGCGCAGGTAGAAGACCGCGCTGCGGGAGACGACGTCGGGAGCACTGCCCGATCGGGTGATGACCTGCTCATAGCCGCGGAACTCGTTCCATGTGCGGCGCTTGTCCTCGGTCAGCTCCTCGTCGTCGCGGTGCCAAGCGGCCGGGCCCACGTACTCGTAGCGGACTTCCTGGGCCAGTGACCCTCCAAAGGGATCGAGCTCGGTGACGCGGGTGACGACGTACTTGTGGAACCAGTCCAGGGTCGGGTCGAGCGAGCTCTTCTCGTCCGGGGCCCAGTAGACGGGGTAGCAGCGCTTGGAGTTCGAGTCCTGGGCCGAAGGCAACCCGGTACCGGGCGCACAGTCCGGGTCGGCGTATCCGACATCGGTGACCTGACCGGTCTCGGACGTGATGCCGACGATACGACGACGGTTGAGCGCCGGCTTGTTGTCGGCGCTGGAGTCAACCCTGTTGTTCATCAGCCGGCCGGTGAAGGTGACCGGGGGTGTGGCCAGGGATCCCGCACCGTCATGGCCGATGTGGGTGAGCGAGGCGAGCCACAGCGTGGGCGCGGTTCCGTCCTGTGGGTTGGGGAACTCGTGCTTCAGCTCGTAGGAGTCGACCTGGTCGTAGCCGCCGGTGCCGTTGAGGACTTGAGTGCTGATCTTGCTCAAGCGCTTCGTTGTCCAGAACGTGGCGGAGTAGTTCTCGCAGGAGCCGGCGGCGGCGCAGTGCAGGTCGTAAGGCACGTCGGGCCACTTGGTGGCGTTGGCCTTGACGAGTTTGGAGTGTGCGCAGTCGAAGCCCGCATCGGGTAAGCAGCGCTGGGTCGTGTCGAAGACGATCTGCGCGGTCGGCTTGACGCTGTCCGCATCCGTGAGCTTTGAACCATAGGTGATCTTGGTGAGGTTGCCGCTGCGGATGTACGGCGTGAGTGTGCCCCCCGGGGCCGAGGCCGTGCTGCCGCGCTTGTAGTGGTTGGTCTCGGTCTCGTACCAGTGGGTGATCACACCACCGCGAGGATCGACGACGAAGTCGAGGTTCCAGCGCCAGGCCTGCTGGCACCAGGATGCCGCGAAGGTGGCCTGATGGCACTCCTCGCCGGCGTTGTTCCCATAAACCGGTGTGGTCCATGCCGAGTTGGTCGCCGGGGCGCTCGGGCTTCCCGGCTTGCGGCCCATGCCGAAGTAGTACTGGGTACCGTCGGCCGTGGTGACCTTCCAGTGTTCCCCGTTGTTGTCGCCGTTGACCGCGCCCGTCAGTCGCTCGACCTTCGATGCGTCATCGGCTTCCAGCCGCCAGACACCGGACGCGTCGTCACGGATCAGGGCAGAGGATTTCCCGTTCAGGGAGAGGGTGGCGTTCTCGCCGGCCATGCACTGTTCGCCGGAGCCGGTCTGTCCGTCCTTGGAGCAAGGCTTGAAGCGGCGCTCCACGAAGCCGGGAGAGTAGTCCCAACCTTCACCGATCCACGAGGACTGGTTGTTGGTGGCGGCCGTGCGGCCGTCCACTGACTGGGAGCTGTACCCGAGGGCGATGTCCGGCTTGGTGCTGCCGAGCCCTTCGGGGGTCACGATCGGATAGGTCCAGGAGAATCCTCCGGTGCTGCCCCCGCTGCTCCATGTGCCGGAAGGAGCCAGGCTGGTGGCCTTGTAGTCACCGGCGCTACCGGCGGGAGCCGCCGAAGCCGCCAGCACCGTCGCCCCGACCGAAGTGGCAGAAGTGCCCGCGGCGCCGGCTGACGAGGGCGGGCGCTTGTCCCCAACCGTGTCCGTGTTCGCCTTCAGGCTGATGTCCGCACTGAGCAGCCCGACCCTGTCGCCCTGCCTGGCAGTCACCACGGGTGTCTGCGTCCGGCATTCGGGGCGGTCGGGGGTTGTCAGAACACACGCGGGAAGAGAGATCAGACGCGCACGGGAGAGCCAATCGCCTCCGAAGGCCCCGGCTATGTGCGAGACGTCGACGGAAACCTTCACCGGGCCATCGCCCACCGCTGCGTCCTTCGAGGGCCGGACCGAGAGCAGAAGGCCCTGGACTCCGGCCTTCTCGGCAGTTGCCCGGTCGGCCAACTCGACATCCACCTTGCCCGCGGGCGACACACCGTTCTCCGATGCCGGACCGACCCATACGGGTGCCGTGCCCGCGCGGCTCGGATCGGCCGCCGGGGCCGTCGGTGGGCGAACGGGGACGGCCTTGGTGAAGGGTGCGCCGGGCGGAGAGACAGGCCGTTTCGCACCCAGATCGATCGCTGTTCGGGAGGCCGGGGGCCAGTAGACGTCTCTCGGCCGCCAGACTGCGGCGCCGTCGCCCTGCGGAATTCTCACCTCCGCCTTCGGCGCATTCTTTCCCGAAACAGAGTCGGCCCTCTTGAGAGCACCCTGTGACCAGCGACGCGGATCCTTTGGCTTGTTTTCCGCCCCCTGGGCCGCTCCCGCACTGATGAGCAGCGAGAATGCAGCCAAGAGTGGTACGCCGATATGTTTTCTGGCCATCGAACGTTTTCTGGTTGCATGAAGTTCGTGTGGTGCCGACACGGCACGCCCCCCCAATGTTGACCGAGTTGATCAATTGGCCTGAGATGTTAACCGGTAGACGGTTCGCGCATTTGGTTCCAATCCGGACAATCCAGCCCCCGTCATTCTCGAAGTTCGAAAAAAGGTCCGAAAGTCGACCGTTCGCATACGCGATGACCTAATCTTGGCGATCGAACGATCACGAATCCGGGGATTCTTCCCCGGGGAATATTGGATTCCATATTTCTGATCAAAAACGGATGGGTCTGTCACCTGTTAGCGTTCACGCCCATCCCGTCAACACCATTACTTTGGGGAGTCTTGCAGTGGGGGGCATACTCGAATCAGGGCGGCGACCAGTCCATCCGGTCGTGCTCGCGGGGCTGGTCACACTGGCCCTGTCCATCACTTCCTTGGGCGCCGCACCCGGCGCGGCCTTGGCCGTGGAGAGACCTGGCGCCGCGCCCAACGCCCAGACTCCGCCTCCGCGGCCCGCCACCCAACGAGATCAGGCTGAAGAGGCGGCGCTGGCAGAGGCCAGGCGCACCGGAAAACCGGTTCCGATCCCGGCCTTCACCACCGAGACGGACACAACGGTGGCCAACCCGAACGGAACACTGGGCCTGACCCGCAGCGTCGCTCCATTACGGACCCGACATGGCGACACATGGGTGGGCCTGGACGCCACTCTCGTCCGGGCAGCCGACGGCAAGCTGCGTCCGAAGGCCGCAACGAACGGTTTGACCCTGTCGGCCGGAGGCACCGGCCCGCTCGCCGTACTGGAGCAGGACGGCAAAAGGCTGGTACTGAGCTGGCCCGACCCGCTACCCGCCCCCGCGTTGGAGGGCGAGAGCGCCATCTACCGTGAAGTGGCGCCCGGTACCGACCTCAAGGTCGCGGCCGACGAGAGCGGGGGGATCTCTCAGGTCCTGGTCGTCAACTCCGCACAAGCCGCCCAACATCCGAAACTGGCCAAGCTCACCCTTGGCCTCAAAGGCGAAGGCGTTGCCGTCTCCGCCGACGGACACGGCAATCTGAAGGCCGCGGACACCTCCGGCCGTACCATCTTCCAGGCTCCGACCCCGACCATGTGGGACTCCAGCACACCCGCCAAGGCACCGGCCGGCAAAGCCGCGGGTGCCGACAAAGCTCCTCAGCTCGTCAACGCCCCCGCCCCCGTGAGTCGGGACGACGAAGCGGCCAAGTACGCCTCGGACAGCGTGGGTCCCGGTGATTTCGCCAAAGTGGCACGCCTGCGGACAGACCTCGGGAAGGAGTCCGTGGATTTGACCCCGGACCCATCCTTCCTGAATGACCCGAACACCGCCTATCCGGTGTACATCGACCCGGCCTGGACCCCCACCAACCGCGGCACGCAGCACTGGGCCTGGGTCCAGGAGGCATATCCGGCCACCACCAGTTACGACGATTACGGCGACACCTACGACCCAGGCGTCGGTTACCAGCGCTGGCGGACACGCACCGGACTGGAGAGGTACTACGTACAGGTCGACACCGGCGACCTACGGGACAAGACAGTCCGAAAGGCCTCCTTCTTCGCGACTCAGTCGTACGCTGCCGACGCCACATGCAGCCGGACGTACAACGTGGATCTGCATTCCACCGAGCCACTGCTCTCCAACATCACCTGGAACACCCAGCCTCGCGATTGGGAGATCCTGCGCACCACCGCGGTCAATAGCGCCGGCGGTCCCGGATGCACGGGTTCCACAACGCGTGGTGAATGGGACGTTCGCGACCACCTCATCGCGAACGAGTGGCGAGGAAGCCTCACGTACGGTCTGTTCGCTGCCGACGAGTCGAAAACCAGCGGCAACAATTCCTTCAAGCGGTTCACCAGGGACAAGAACAACCTGCCGTTCCTCTATGTCGAGTACAACCGAGCCCCCTACCCTCCGTGGAGCCTCGGCATGAGCCCGGCTCCCCAGAACCCGAACGGAAACGGCTGTGGCTGGGTGGGCGCCACCACGTACGCGAGCCTGAGCGTCGGTACGTGGATCGGCGACCCGGACAGCCAGCCGGTCTCCGCCCTCTTCAACATCAACGACACTGCCGACGGATCCCTTGCCCACGCCAGCGGGCAAGTAGGCCAGGCGACCGGCACCCATTGGGTGAGCACCCGACCCACCGGCCTCCTGGACGGGCACACTTACAACTGGCGGGTCGCCGCCCACGACGGAGAGTTGGAATCCGCTTGGGTAACCGGCTGCACCTTCAGCATGGACCTCCAACCTCCATCCGTCCCCGTGGTCACCTCCCCCGACTACCCCCCGTCAGGCAGCATGCCCGGCTCGACGAAGCACATCGGCCGGAGCGGCACCTTCGGCGTCAGGTCGGCCGATACGACCAGCGGGGTCCTCTACTACGAATGGGCCTTCAATTCGGCCATCCCGGCAGCGGGAGCCAACCGGGTGGACTCCGCAGCCGACGGCAGCGCATCCATTCCCTTGACCCCCACGACCTGGGGTACCAATCTCCTGCGTGTCCAAGCCGTGGACCGCGCCGGCAACCGATCGCAGCAGCAGACCTACGCGTTCTACGTGCCTGACGACCCGAACGCCAAGACCACCCTCGGCGACATCACCGGTGACGAGCGGGTGGACTTCATCGCGCCCACGAGCGACGGCGACCTCGTCGTATACCCGACCGCGCTCGACCCGGCCGCCGGCGGAATCATCGCCTCCAACTTGGCCAACAGCCCCGGGGGCAAGGGCTGGGGCAACGGCACCCTGACCACGCACCGCGGCGGCAACAGCATCCGCATCGATGATCTGTGGGCCTACCGTGACGGACAACTGACGCTGTACCGCAACTCCCTCACACAGGGAGGGCTCGCAGCGAACGACGGCCTGTATTACAGCGCTACCAAAGCCGTGCCCGTACAGCGCCCCTACAGACAGGACTGCACCCTGGCCGCCACAGGCCAACCCTGCGGCAGCACGTACGTCGAGGACTGGACCCGTGTCCATCAGATCCTCGCCGTGGGCGACGCCCTACCCGAAGCGGGCGTCGCTCCTCGCAATGACCTGCTCACGGTCGAGAAGAGCGGCACGAACAGCTCCCTGGTGCTCTTTCAGGGTACTGGCGCGACCGGCGAGTTGCGCGACCCGGTCGTGCTCGTCCTCAGTCCCTCGGGCTGGGACAACCTCACGCTGATTGCTCCCGGAGACGCCACCGGTGACGGTCTTCCGGACCTGTGGGCTCGTGACAAGGCCACTGGCGAGGTCTACCAGTACGCCAACGTCCCCGGAAACCCGGCGGCCCTGGGCGACCACAGCAAGCGGACCCGGATCGGCGGTGGCGTCAGTGCCGCCTCCCACCCCGTCCTCGGTTCCTCCGGAGACACCAGCGCGGACGGCACCCCTGACCTCTGGGCCCTGGACAGCCGCCATCGGCTGCTGACGTGGAACGGCACCACCACCACGGGAAGGGTCACCGGCTTCGGCAACGCACAGGCCATGGGCGACTCCCGCATCTCGGCCGGCGCGTGGAAGCTGAACGAGGGTTCGGGAACCGCGGTGGCCGACCTGCGAGGCAACAACAGTGCCGCCCTCACCGGTGCCGGTGCCACCTGGGCCGACGACACCGTCGCCGGCACCGCCACCAAGGTCGTCGACCTGGACGGTGGCGGGGCCACGGTCACCGCGGCAAAGCCCGGGGTGGACACCAGCCGTAGCTTCACCGTCTCCACCTGGGTCAAGGCCGACAAGGCCGGGGGCGTCGTCGTCAGCCAGGACGGACAGCGCTCCAGTGGCTTCATGCTCTGGTCCGACTCCGACGGCACCTGGCGCTTCGCCCTGAGCCGTACCGACGGCGACGGCTGGAACTACGACCAGACCGACATCCGCAACTCCGCGGCCCGGGTTCAGGTCGGGGTCTGGACACAGCTGATGGCCACCTACGACGACACCACCGGTCTGATCGCGCTCTACGTCAATGGCACGCTCGCAGCCACCGGCCACCACGCCAAGGCGAACACCTGGCAGGCCACCGGCCCCTTGGTCATCGGCCGCTACAAGGCCCAGGGCAACCCGAGCGTATTCCTCGACGGCCGCATCAGCGGCCTCGCCGTCCACAACCACTCCACCGTTCCGTCCGCCACCCGGACGTCCCTGGTGTCGGGAGTCAGCGACACCAAGTGCGTCGACGACAGCATGGGAGGCACGGCCGACGGCAACCGCATCCAGATCTGGGACTGCAACGGAAGCGCCCCCCAACAGTTCGAGCTGCGGGAGAACGGCGAACTTCGTGTGCTCGGCCGATGTGTGGACGCCCCTGAGAACAGCATCCTGGTACAGCTGTGGACCTGCAACGGAACCGGACCGCAGCAGTGGCTGCCGCTGGCCGACGGCAGCCTCTACAACCCGATGAGCAAGCGTTGCATGGATCTGCCGAGTAGTCGCACCGACAACGGCATCCAACTCCAGCTCTGGGAATGCAACGGTACGAACGCTCAGCTCTGGTCCGCACCGGGCCTTGCCTCGCCACTGGGAGTCGGCGACTGACAGAGGTACGTGACCGACGGTCCTGCCTTCCTGGCATTCCCCGGGGAGGCAGGACCGAAGCGCTGCGAACGCTCGGCGGGTTCTCAGCGGCCGGGTCCGCCCTCGGAGTCGGCCTCGGCCGCCACCGCGCGCCCGACGTGAACGGCCGCTCGGAGAGATGCCGGGCAGGCGGCCCGCAGCGTGCCGGCGAACAGCGATTGGTGCCCGAGGGAAGTCACTGGTCCGCAGGTCGATAGCCGCGGGCGGTCACCAACCCGAGTTCCCGTTCGGTCAGTGGCGGCCCGGTCAGGGGCGGGTGCAGCGGGCCTCGGGCGGCGGCGAGCAGCACACGTGGTTTCACGAGCGTCGTCAGTGGGGCCTGGAGTGAGGTCACGTCGGTGAAGTCGCGGACCATCGTGAAGTTTCCGCAGCTCGTCTTCAGCAGGCGGTTCACGTAGGTGGCCAGGATCCTGTCCTTTCGGCTCGGCGTGCCGCCCCGGACCTGCGGGTAGAAGACGTCCTGCCCCATCGCCAGGTCCCAGGCCGCGGCAACGGGCTTGGCCACCGCCTTCTGTATGCGCCGGGAGAGGCGGGGCGTGTCCATCTCGTTGGCCAACATCACGTTCCGGAGTGCCAGTGCTGATTGCGCGCCCACGGACATGCCGTGCCCGTAGGTGGGGTTGAACGCGGCGAGGGCGTCGCCCATCACGACGAATCGCTCCGGCCAGTTCTTGAGGTGCTCGAAGTACCGGCGCGTATTGCGGGTGCTCCGGTTGATCGCCACGCCGGTCAGAGGCTCAAGATGAGAGATGATCTCGCCGATGATCGGGTGCCGGAGGCCGCGGGTGAACGGCTCGAAGTCCTCGACGACCCCCGTGGGCTCGCCTCCTCTGGTGCCCAGTGCCGTGACCAGCCATGTGTTGTCTTCGATCGGAAGGATACTGGCCCCCTGCCCGGGCCGCCCGAGACGCGGATCCGACTGGACGCTGACTATGGGGAAGGCGTCGGCTCCTTCGGGCGCGCGGAAAAGGCGTGTCGCGTACACGAGGCCGAGGTCCAGTGATCGCTCGGGGGCGGATCCCACCCCCAGCTCCTGGAGGTATTGGGGTGTGCGTGAGCCTCGTCCGCCGGCGTCCACGACGAAGTCGGCCTCCAGGTCCTCCACGCGCCCGTCCGCCCCGCGCACCCGCACCCCGGTGACCACGGCGGCGCTGCCGGTCAGGCCTTCGACACGTGTGCGCTGACGGATGTTCACTCCCCCGGCTCCCAGAACGAAGTGGCGTACGACGGAATCCAGGAGGTCTCGACTGCAGGCGAGGATGAAGTGGGTCTCGGCGTTCCATCGCCGGAACCACCCCTCGCTACTGAATCCGACCATGCCGGTGGGAATCGGGATCCGGTTCGCGCCGGCCGCCAGCCAACGGTCGGTCACCCCGGGCAGGAGCGTCTCGGCGGCGAGTACGCCGCCGCTCCAGAAGGTATGGGCGTGTCGGGCCTGGGGAAGCCCCTTTCTGGGGAACGGGCCGTCGGGCAGCTCATCGTTCTCGACTATCAGGACTTCATCGGTCACTTCGCGCAGCGCGGCCGCTGCCAGCATCCCTGTGATACCCGCGCCGATGACGATGGCCCGCCGCTGTGTCGATGTGGGGCGGGTGTTGCCGGGGTTGGTCATGTGACAGCTCTCTGGTGGGCCGCCGCTGGGGCGGGCTGCGTCAGCGTCATGGTGCCGAACTCGCGCAGGCGGACGGCGGAGCGGAACGAGGTTCCTGGTGGAGTGAGCGGATCAGTCGCCGTCAACGCCCACGGGCCGTACCGACGGTCGGTCCGGGTGAAGTCCGCGCGGTCGACCGGCGGGCCGGGCAGGCCCGCGGTGGAACCTCAGGGGGGCGTGGTCGTCATGCACCATCAACACGCCGATGGCGTCGGAGAGCATGACGAGCCCCTCGTCATCGCCCTCCAGCACGCTCTCAACGCTACTGCCGGCGTGACCGTGGGGGGAGCGGGGCAAACCGGCCAACGCCGCGAGCACCATGGAGACGTGCCGGGCCGACTCCGGTTTGAGCGGGTCCGGGATCGAGGTGGTCGTCGCCTGCGCACAGGGGCTCGTATCCCGCTCGAGAGAGGAGTGGAGCAGTCTGAGGCCGTCACGGATGAGGATGGTCCTGCGCAGGTGCCTGATGCTGAGGGAGGACCACCAGGGAATGCCCACCGCTCCGTACGGCGTCACGGCCCGCATGGTCAGCCATAGGGGCCGGAGCCTTCTGTATTGGGACCATCGGTGCCATCGAATGGCCAGGCTTTGACTGACGGACGGAAGCACGAGCCCGATGGCCTGGGTGAGCGTGGCCAGGGAGGCCACAGTCGGGGCGACGGTCGTACTGATGCCGTCCCAGTCGTGGCCGGTCCACCGGGCGGCAACGGCGAGGAGTTTGCAGGCATCCCATGTCAGGCTCAGGAACGATCCGGCCACGATGAGCACCAACCCGATGCGCAGGAGGCCCGGGACCTCGCGTGCCCAGCGCCAGCACAGGACGGCCAGAGTCAGGGTCGACAGCGCGTGCCCGGCGATGTACAGGACGATCATTTCCCGGATGTACGGGGCATTGGCGTAGTGGGTGTCGAAATCGAGGAGGCGCTCCTCGGGTGAATCCCCGAGCGCGAACAGCGTGAACAAGGCAACGATGACGGCCCCGTAGACGCCGATGCACCATCGAGTGGCCGCGCGCCTTCGTTCCTCGGGCCCGCCACGCCACGTGATCATCAGGTTGACCAGGGCCGCGCTCAGCGCGGTGACGATGCCGTAGACGACCGGAGCCGAAAGGTTGGCCATGCCGGTGAGCTCGTTCACCCTGGAGATCGTCGGTGGCGCGGCGAAGAAGAAGACGGCCGAGGCCAGGGGCAGCAGCAATGACACGGCGCGGACGAACGGGTCCCGCCAGTGCCTGATCAGGCCGGGCACCCTCAACGCGAAGGCGAAGGCCAGGAGCGCGGCAAGTACGTAGTAGTGAAGGTTGGTCACGACGTGCACCCCTCGGCTCGCACGTCGCACAGCGGAGCCGGATCACCGGGGAGGTTGATGTCGGCGCGCGGTCCCACAGGAGTGGCGCGGCGTGTTGAGGCGGTTCGATCGACTGCGATGGTGTGGATGGTGCGGCGCGAAACGAGAAGGGCTCTCACGCGGGCTCCCGCGTCGTGTTCGGCCGGCCGGCAGCCGGGATCGAGGACAGCGACTGCGAGATGCGGACGAGGTCGCGGTCCTCTCCGGCGCCTTCCTGAAGGCCTTGTGACGTGGTGATCACTTGACGCTCGGGGTCTGCGCGCAGCGCCTCGACGGCGGCGACGATCATGGCCGCGTCGGCGGCCGCGTCGGCGGCCTCGGGGGCGACTCCGCGGGTGAGTGCGTCGGCGATCGAGCGGGCCCTGAGGGTGAGGTCGAAGTAGGGGTTCAAGGTGAGCAGTCCGTCATGGATGATCGATTCGAGTTGCAGGCGGCGGACGCCCGCCGACGAGAACAGTGGCATCCTGATGGTCGAGGCCGTGGGCGCGAGCCCGCGCAGCAGCCGCGCCAAAGGCCCCAGCTGCCGATAACGGGTCCACTCCCGCCAGGGTTTCCTGAGGCGCTGCACCACGTACGGTATGCCGAAGCCGAACGCGACGAACGGGGCGCTCGCCGCGGCTAACGGACGTGCCAAGTCGGTGCTCAGAACGTCCCAGTTCAGACCGGCCCATCGGGCGCCCACAGCGGCGAACTTGCACAGGTCGAACGCCACCGCGAGCGCGTATCCGGTCACCATGAGGGCCAGGCCCACGCGGAGTTCCCCCTTGACGCTGTGGAGCCAACGCCGGCACAGGTGGACCATGACCAGAACCGATGTGGTGTGGGCCGCCAGGTAGAGGGCGATCATTTCACGCACATACGGTGTGGTGGCGTAGTAGGTGTCGAAGTCTTCCAGTCGCTCGACGGGTGCCTCGCCCAGCATGAACAGGGCGAAGAGGGCAACACTGACCGCGGCGTAGGCACCCATGCACCAGCTCGTGGCCCTCCGGATGCGGTCGGGTGGGCCACCGCGCCAATTGATGATCAGGACGATGCCGGAGCCGGTGCACGCCATGAGGATGGAGTAGAGGAGCGGGGCCGCGAAATTGGGTGTGCCCGTAAGATCGTTGACCCTCATCAGCATCGGGATCGACCCGAAGACGAACAAGCAGGTGGCGGTGACCAGGTATGCCATGACGGCCTGGAGCATGGGGTCGCGTGGATTCCTGAGGAGACTGGGAAGCCTGAGAAGGCTTGCCAGGCAACCCAGCGCCGCGGGTACGTAGAAGCTCAGATCCGACAACGTCAGCCTCGTACGCTTCGGGAGCCGAGCGCGGCCTCTATTCGACCGGGTGTCGTGCCCCGATCAACAGATTCGGCGCCGGTGTCCGTGAGGAGGTGCTGGACCCTGTGTGCCAGCTCCAACCCGTAGCGCTCAGCCTCGGCCTCCTGCTTCTTGTGCCTCTTGGCGGCTGTGCCATCCGAGTTCCGCAGCGCGGGACTCCGACGTCCGGCGACCGACAGCGCCGAACGGACAACGCTCTGCAGATCGGCGTCGTGGTGGAGCAGACGGGCCGCCAGTAATCCCTCCGTCAGACGCATGTGACAGTGACCCAGTTCGAGGTGGCACAGTTCGTGTCCGGTGATGATGAGCTGATGCTCGGCGACGGTCCTCTCCTCCACGAGGACGAGGTCCTGTTCCCCGAGGTTGAGCGCGAGCCCACTGACCGTGCCGAGAGGGAAGGAAATCATGCGTAACTCGATCTTCCTTCCCCGACGTCTTCCCAGCGCCTCACAAAGCGCCAGGCAAATATCCGGGCCCGGAACCGGACCTTCCAAATGGCCGATTTCGCCCGCCAGGGCATCGATCGAATGCCGCATGTCCCATCGTTTGAACATATGCGTTCCCCTGCCCCTGTTCCCCGAAGGGCTAATCCACACAATGCGTCACCGAACGATTCCACGGAATCGAACGAATCGGGCCGGTGACGCCTCGACCCGATGGAACCTGGCCCCGGGCACCACCTCACGGCGAGCCCCCCACCGCACCCGCTTCCCCCTCCATGGGGTTCTCGGCCAGGTAGTCGTCCATCCACTCCAGCAACCTCTGGCGGCCCTCGTCGGGCATCAGGGCCGCGCGCAGGGCGATCCCGTCCACACCGTGACGGGCATAGATGCTTGGCATCCCGGGCGCGGCAGGAGTGCTTTCCGGCGCCTCCCGCTCGCTGTACTCCTGAAGAAGTGACTTCTCGATGACGACCAGCGCGGTATTGAGCGCATCGACGTCCTCGGCCTGGAGAAATCCTGCCGGCCTTCCGAAGAACTTCTCCAGCATGGAGCAGTGCTGCATCGTCGGGCGACGATCTCCCGCGAAGAGAGCCTGAATCTGCTGCCTGGAGGAGCCGCTCCGAGCAGCGATCTCCCCATGCGAATACTTTCGTCCCGTCTCATGGAGGTACGTTTCGTGAAGCAGACGCAACCTCTGCTTGAAGCGCTCCTGAAGATCAGGCTCACCTGCCTGCCTGCCCCGGAGGAGGGCTCGGACCACGTCCACGGGAACGCCTGAGGCCAAACTCAACCTCAATGGATCGAGGACCTCCTCGCGGCCGCGGCCCAATTTCGCCCCCAGGGCCGCGACCCGATCGGAGGTCGCGGCCAACTGCGCGGCGGCTGCCGGTGACGTGGGGGCGGCATCCGTCACGGATCGATCTCCCGGGAGTAGACAGAATGACCGCCCCCCGGCGCTATCTGGAGGACGGAGCCAGGGGGGACGCACACCGAAGACTCTGCCACAACCGTGGCAGGATATCCATGATCCGTATCCCAACCTGCCACGCCTGACGACAGGTTGCTGTTCGACCGGCGGGACCGCGTGCCCGCGACGGCAGACGGCTGGGAGCATCCGTTCGCCGAAGGAGCGACCCTGCGGGGCCCGCCCGAGCAGGGGCGCAGGGGCCCGTGCGGTGGCTCGTTACCGTACGGCGTCCCCGCGCCGGCGTTGCCCGACGCGGGCGATGACGATCGCCCCCGCAGGATCCGTCACGGGCGGCGGGCCGGTCACCGAGCCGGTGGGTGAGGGCGGGCGCCGTGCCGGCGAATGCGGCGTCAAGGAACCGGCGACGGAAGGGCCCAGCGCTCCGGCCGCGGCGGCAAGTGGGGGGAGCGAGGCCCCTGCGGTGCCCGCGACCATGAGGGGAGACGAGTGCCCCCAGTTGGGTACGCGGACCGGGCGAACTGAGTACGTACGCCCATGCCGAGGCGACGGGGCGGGCGGTGCAATGGGGGCATGAGAACGATTTCCACCCCGGTACCTCCGCCCGAACGGGCCCTCCGCTCGCCGTGGTGGCCGGCGGCCCCGGCCTTGTTCACCGTGACCGCGGTACTGGGCGGCACGTGGGGCTACCACTCCTCCCCGATCATCCACGGTGTTCCGTGGCTGGTGCTGCCGTACGTCATTCCACTGACCCTCGTGGCGGCCTCCTGGCGGGCCTCGGCCCACCGGAACACGCGGACCCGCGGCCTGGTGCTGGGCGGGGTCGGCGCCTTGATCGCCCTGATCTACGCGCACGTGGCCACCTTCGTGCTGTGCGCGCTGGCGCTCCTGCTGTGGGCCTTCCAAGGCGGTGGCTGACCCTCAAGGCCATCAGAAGTCCCGGCAGGTCCTGGTGGTTGGAGAACAAGCCGGAGCGGGTGGACCTGATGCGGCCCCGCGAGCCGTGACGAGTCCCGCGGCGTCCGGTGGCCGTAGGGTCGAATCCGGTACCCGAGGAGGACTTTGATGCGCAACGTGACCTACTCGATGAGTGTCTCCCTCGACGGCTACATCGTCGGGCCGGACGGCGACTTCAACTGGACGACGCCCGACGAGGAGGTCTTCCGCTTCTGGATCGACGAGATCCGACAGGTAGGCGTCCACCTGATGGGACGACGGCTCTACGAGACGATGCTGTACTGGGAGACCGCCGACCAGGATCCCTCGACCGGCGAAGCCGAGCTGGAGTGGGCCTCGCTCTGGAATCCGCTCCCGAAGGTGGTGTTCTCCACGACGCTGTCGGCGGTGCGGGGCAATGCCCGCCTGGCCTCCGGAAGCCTGGCGGAGGAGATCGAACGGTTGCGGGCCGAGCCGGGGGAGGGCGACATCGCGATCGGCGGCGCGACGCTCGCAGCCGAGGCGGCCGCGTCGGGTTTGATCGACGAGTACCGGGCCGTGGTCTATCCGGTACTGGTCGGCGGTGGCATTCCGTTCTTCCCCCGGGACGAGCGCCGGGTGGACCTCGAACTCGTCGAGACGCGCAACTTCAGTTCGAACGCCGTCCACCTCCGGTACCGCGTGGCGCGCCGGGCCGCCGTCTAGTGCTCTGACCGGATACGTTCACCGGGTTGCTACGCCCTGCCGATGGTGGCTCAACGCGGCGGCTGGTCCCGCCTTGGTGACAACTCCGGTCCACCAATCCGGTCGATCGGCGGGCTGCCAGGAGACTTCCAGCTCTCGGTGGGTCAGCTCTTGGGCCCTGAGGTGGAGGGCAGCCTGGGCTGACTCAGGGTCGCAGTTGGGGGCGGGGTGATCGAGGAAGCCGTCGGCAATGCCGCCCGGTGCTTCGAAATACACAGCAAACCGCCACCGATCTGGCGTGCGGTAGAGGGCGAGTGTCTTCGGAGTCCCAATCGTGCGCCAGTACGGCTTCCTTCTGCTTCCCATGGAGGAAGTATCGGCAATCGCTGATCAGGCAGCAGTAGCCAGTGCCCGTCCTCCCCAGCGCAGCCCCTTCTCGCTGCGGATGCGGGCGCGTTCGCGTCGTTGGGCGGCGAGGACGTCGGGGTGGCGGGCGTTCTTGTTGCGCCAGCGCAGGTAGGCGTGCAGGGCCCGGGTCTGGACGGTGTGGTTGGGGTGGTTCGAGTTGGCCAGGGTGAACTGCCGTAGGGGTCCGAAGTGGGCTTCGATCGGGTTGGCCCAGGAGGCGTAAGTCGGGGTGAAGCACAGCTCGACCTTGATGCGAGCCGCCCACCTGCGGATTTTCCAGTTGAGGTGGGCGGAGAGGTTGTCGAGGATCACGTAGATCGGGGCGCCGTCCGGGCGGGCGGCCCGGATCGTTTTCAACGCGGTCCAGGTGTGGTCGATGCCCTTGCGGCGCCGGTTGATCCCCCACATCTGGTCATCGCCGACCGAATAGCAGCCGTGGAAGTAGGTGATCCCATGGGTGCGCCGGTAGGTGGCCGGCAGGCGGTCGGGCCGGGTCCTCTCGGCCCAGCAGGAGCCGGCGGTGGGGCGGATTCCCAAAGGCCCGAACTCGTCGAACGCGAACGTGCGGTCCGGCCGCTCGTTGATCGCGTACTCGATCCGGGCGAGCTTCAAGTCGAAGTCGGGGTCCGGGGACTCCTTCCAGATCTTCGTGCGCTGGAAGGAGATCCCGCGGCGGGACAGTAAGCACCGCAGAGCCTCCCGGCCGATCCGGACGGGCCGGGCAGTGTTCCTGCGCAGGTGATCGGCGAGCTTGCGGATCGACCAGCGGGTGAAGGGCTTGCCCAGCACGGTTGGACGAGTAGTGGCCGTCTGGACGACGAAGTCCTCCTCGTCACGGTCGAGAAGGCGGGGACGGCCTCCCGCCCACCGAGGGTTCAGACATGCGAGCCCGGTCTCGTTGAACGTGTGGATCACATCGCGGACGGTGTCCTCGTCCGCCTGGACCAGGCGGGCTATGACCGGGACCGTGCTGCCGCCGGCCGAAGCCAGGAGCACCATCGCCCGCCGGAACCGCACCGAACTCGTGCTGCCCCGCCGGACGATGTGCTGGAGTTTCTGGCCCTCCGGCTCCGCCGATCGGTGGGGCGTTCGGGGTCGTCCGAAAACCCTTTGCTCCCTGGTCCGCCCGCTGGATGGGATGCAGGGGTTTCGGCGGCGGGAGGGGTACGGCTTGGCGGTGTTCGGGTGTGCGGGCCGCGGAGCGGCCGGGGTTCGGCGAGCCGGCCGGGGACCTGGTGCTGGTGCCGGTTCACCCTCAGACCGGGGAGATGTGGCAGCCGCGCACCGGGGTGGTGCCGGTGCCCATGGATGCCGCTCTCCGGGCCGATCTCGCCTTCCCACCGCCACCGGGACCCGGCTGCCGGTGGTCGGCGGGCTGCCGCCGGGTGTGGAACGGGACGACCCGCTGCCTCCGCACCCCGTGGCGCCACCAACTCCGCCGCCGCCAACGATCGTTGGTGATTCAGCCACGATCGTTGGCGGAGCCTGGCCGCAGGCCGATTCGGCAGCGTAGGGTCGCAGCACATACCAGCGAACCTGATCGTCACCTTCAACTCCGGGAGCACAAAGGTGAGTAGGCCCCACCCCCCTCTCAGCGAGACGTTGGCGCGTCTTGACGCGCTGATCACCGAGAGAGGCCTCGACCGTGCCGAGGTCGTCAACGTCTCGATGCTGTCCAGCCGCACCCTGTTGACGGAAGAAGAGGTCAACAGGCTGCTGGCGGGTGAGGAACTTCCGGAAGAGAGCATCAACGAACGCGTCAGCGGACGAGTCAAGATCCTCTTCGAGAAGCTTGTGGCTGAGACGGGAAAGCGGGCTACCGACGTGCGCAGGGAGATCGCCTCTCAGCTCAACCTGTCCCCCGAGTGGGTACGACAGCTGTGCCTCGGGATCAAGGTGCCGGCCATTGAACACGGGGTTCCCCTGCAGGAGTACTTCGAGAAATTCTTCGGCACCGAGGAAGGGTTCCTGTGGGCGACGAACTCACAGCTGGTGAACAGGGCGCTTCAGTCGACACTCATCGAACTCGAACGCGCACCCGACCAAAATCGACCTGAACGCCCCACGAACGACCGCATGCACGAGATCATGGAGGAACTTGGATTGTCAGGGGCCGCTACCCGCACCAAGGCCCTCTCGCATGCGAGAAAGAACACTCTCGCCAAGAAGATCCGTGAGTGGATGGACGAGGACGGCGACGAGTGAGCTCCAGGGCGATGAAGAACCTCTTATCGGATCTCGCCAGGGAGACCGCCGAGATCCTCGAGTTCCCCGCCGAGCCCGAAGCGTTGATGCAGACACTGTGCAGCGTGATGTCCGAGCAAATGCCTGAGAAAATGAGAAAACCCATCAGGTTACGAATTCGCGCGTTCCCCGACAGCACCGGGGCTTCCGGGCTCACCCTGGAGGGCGACAAGTTCATCTTGGTCATCGTGGAACAGCGCACGCATCCGGAGCATCAGCTCACGATCCTGGGGCACGAACTTTGGCACGTCAAGAACGGGGACTGCGGCCATCATGGAATTCCGGTCGCCGCTGCCGCCCGGCGCTTCGGTACGGATGATGACATCCCCTGGGAGGAACTGGTCAGGATCGCGGCACGCTCGGACTCACGGGCCGATCCCAACGTGAAGGCCGAAATGAAAGCCGAGGAGTTCGGGCTGCTCGTCGGCAGTCGATTCCGGTCGTGGCTACCCGGTCCGCGCGCCCGTGACACGATAACCGAGCGAACCCGGGCGGGCCGAATAGCCTCGTCACTCACGGCCAGAAACGGGCCGATGAGCTGATGGAATTGACCGACATACGCATTCCATACATCGTGCCTGCCGCCTTCTTCGTCGTGGCGCTACTGATCAAGCTGCCCACGCTCCGGCGCGCCTTTCGCGATCCAAATGTCCGCTCGACCAGCCTCATGATGTTCCTGGCTACGCTGATATTTCTCTCCATCGCCCCCACCTCCGTCCACAGGATCAACACGTTCATCGGCATCTCGAATGTCGCCGCACCGTGGACATATTCCCTGCTCACCGCCTTCGGCGGCTGCTGCCTCAGCATGCTCATCACCTGGCAGGACGGACCGGGGCCACGGCGTCTTCGGCGCACACGCCGCGTGTGGATCATTCACGCAGGGATAATCGCCGCTCTCTGGATTTCGTTCCTCATGGCGGATGTCCCCAGTGAGCGCATCACGGATCTCGACACCTATTACGCCACCACGCCATGGATGCGGGAGCACATTTTACTGTATCTGCTGGCTCATATGGCTTCGGCCATGGCCGCCGTCAGGCTGATCCTGCCCTGGGTCAAGGAGCTCGAATCGGCCTGGCTACGCATGGGTCTACGCCTGCTTCAGGCCGGCTATGCCTGCGGCCTCGTCTTCGATGTTTCAAAGTTGTGTGCGCTCGTTGCCCGGTGGTTCGGTACCCCCGACTGGGATTTCCTGAGCTTGCGGATCGCCCCCAATTTCGCGTTGCTCAATGGCATTCTGGTCGCCCTCGGCTTCATCCTGCCCCAGGCCGGCCCGTTCCTACGGGATCGCTGGACCGATCATGCGACCTACCGTCGTCTGAGGCCGCTGTGGCAGCTGCTCCACTCGATCGACCCGTCGCCCGTCCCCATCCGGGTTCGCCATTTCTCCCCCCTCCCCCTGCGTCTGATGCGACGACAGACGAACATTCGTGACGGTCTGTTGCTCCTGGCGCCTCATCTTGACGATCAACGTCGCGGTACCGCGTTCCACGCCGCCCTGGAGGCCGGGTACAAGGAGCACGACGCGCGGGGAACGGCCGGTGCGATCGACATCCTCGTGGCTGTTGACCTCTTCCGCACCGCGACACGGCCCGAGGGCGGCGAGGACTCCGCCCCTCTCAGCAGTGACCTGATCAGCGTGGAACCGATTTCGCTTGCTCTCCGGTCCCCCTCACGGATTGAAGCCATTCGCCGGCTCGCAGAAAACAGAAAGAGTAGTCACACCGATGGATGAAGGATCCAACACACCGCGGCGCACGGCAATAGTGGTCGGCGGAGGTATGACGGGCATGCTCGCCGCAGCCGTTCTCGCCGACTTCGCCGACGTCACCATCATCGAACGCGACGCACTCCCCGAAGGCCCCGAGCCTCGAAAAGGACTCCCTCAAGCACGCCACAGCCATCTGCTGTGGTCCGGCGGAGTCAAGGCGTTCGAGGAAATCCTGCCCGGAATCGTCGACAAGCTCGTAGCCCGTGGCGCCCGGCGCATACCGGTCATGGCGGGCCTCGTCTCGAAAGCCCCCTCCGGCCAGTGGTTCCGCCGCTTCGACGCCTGCCGGCACACCAACCTCGTCTGCAGTCGTGATCTGCTCGACGCGACGATCCGCGCGGAGGTCCTGAGGCGCCCCCGCATCACTTTACGTCAGGAGACCGAACTCCTGTCTCTGGAGGGTGACTCACGGCGGGTGACCGGAGTCCGCGTCAGGTCCGCCGGCGCCGAAACGTCACTGGCCGCCGACCTCGTGATCGATGCGAGTGGACGAGGTAGCCAGGCACCGACGTGGCTGGGAAAGCTCGGCGTACCAGCGGTGCGGGAGCGTGTCGTCGACGCCGGCGTCGGCTATGCGAGCCGGATCTACCATGCGCCCGGCACCACCGCCGACGGTTTCCCGCTCGTCAACGTGCAGGCGAACCCCAACGACGCGCCCGGCCGGGGCGGCATCATCATCCCGATCGAGAACAAGCGTTGGATGGTGACCCTCTCCGGCACCCGCGGCGGCCGGCCCTCGAATCGGAACGACGAATTCTTGGATTTCGCCAAGTCGTTGAGCGATCCCGTCATCGGCGAACTGCTCGCGAACGCGGAGCCGGTCGCCGATGTGGTCACCACCCGTAGTACCGCCAACAAGCGGCGATTCTACGAGAAGGCCGCTCACTGGCCTTCCGGATTCGCTGTCCTCGGCGATGCCGTTGCCGGATACAACCCCGTCTACGGCCATGGTCTGACCGTCTCCGCCCAATGCGCCGTCGCACTCCGGGACATGCTCAACAGCCACGAGATCGGTGACCCCGGAACGGCTCGCCGCGTTCAGCGAGCCGTCGCCCGCCCGGTGGGGATCGCTTGGGCTCTGGCAGTGGGACAGGACATCTTCTATCCGGGGGCCAGCGGGAAGCCGCCGACAAGGCTGGAGAAGTTCCTCGCGTCCTTCATCGACCGCGCCGTCGATGCCGGCGCACGCAACCCGCATGCCATGAGCGCTCTGCTGGACGTGATGAGCATGGAGCGGCCGCCCTCCCGGCTGTTCAAGCCCGACATGCTGCGGCACATGTTCACGGGTAGGAAACTTGCCCACCTGACTGCCGCTCCGATCTCCGAGAGCGAACGGAAGTCCGTCACCGCCTGAGGCCCCGGCCGGCGCAGACACCCGAGGGAGGCATCGCCCGGCAGTGACCCCCTGCGCACGCCTCGGCTGGTCGGTGGAGCAGGATTCGGTGTCCCTGCCCCTTCACGGTTCCCGGAGTCGACCCTCACCGTGGCGGCCGGGCCGCCTCGGGAGGCTTTCCGGTATATCCCGCTCCGGTTCCGCCCTTCGGTCCCTGGACGAACGCGCAGCTCAGAGTCCGTTCGACAGAACGGCAGGGACTGAAGGGACTGGATCAGGCAACTGTCTCGCCGGCTGCGAGTCCTCGCTGGGAGCGTGGCGTTTTGAGGCCGACCTTGCGGGGCTCGATGGTGCGCGGGTCGACGGCCTCGCCGGGGGCGCCCTCCTTGTACAGGCCGTTGGGCTCGGCGTCCCGGTCGTGCGGGAGGAGGTAGAAGACGCGGCGTTTTTGCAGGCCGCTGTCGGGGTCGGCCTCCGCCGTGTCGCCGAGTTCGGTGAAGCCGATCATGCGGCCGTCCCGGTAGTAGCGGGGCTTGCCCCGTCGGCGGGGCGTCTTGTCGAGGGCCTGGCGTACGTAGTCGAGTTCGTCGGGGTCCTCCAGCCACACCACTTTGTTCTCGTGGGCGAGATCGCTCGGTTCGAGTAGCGAGCTCATGGCTTTCGTCCCTCCTCGGTCTTGCGTTCCTGTCCGGTGGGGCAGGCGGCCCTGTGCGCGGCAGGTAGCCGCGTACCGGCTATGGGGTGCCGGGCTTGGGTCATGGTTGCTTCCGTCCATCGTAGGGGGCTGGGATTGCTGCGGACAGTACGCCGGGGTCGGTTCACGCTCGGGCTGCCCCGGTCGCCTCGCCCGGCGGGCTCTCCTCGGTGAGGAGGGCCAGGCCCGGGTAGAACTTCTGGCCATTGGATCGGAGCATCTCGCTGGGTGAGGAGATGCCGGCCTCGGCGCGGATGCGGGTGGCGAACGCGCGGGTCGTGGCGGGGCGCAGTCCTTCGCCTTCTTGGCACCAGGTGCTGTAGGCGCGGTAGAGGGCGCCCTGCTCGACTCGGAGGTCGCGGGGTTCGTCGAGGTCGGCGGTCGCGGTGCAGCATTCGGCGAGGAAGCGGCCGATGTGGTCCTCGGTGGTGGCGTATGCCTGGGTGGCGGTGCGGACGACGGTGGGTCCACCCAGCGAGGGTTTGGTCGCGAGGTAGGCCATGGCTCCGTGGACCATCCACTGGAGGATGCCGGGGCCCTCGTCGGCGACGAGTTCTTCGGCGAGGTTGTCGATCTTGCGGTGGTCGGGGACGACCCGATCGAAGGGGATGAGGCGGATTCGGCGCCAGAAGGCGTGACCGCCGGTGCCGACCTCGGGCCGGTGGTTGCCGAGGAGCCACAGTTTGTGGGTGGGTTCGAAGCTGAAGAAGTCCTGGCGCATCCGACGTGCCTTGAGTCGGTCGCCGCCGGTGAGGAGCTTGACGCGGGCCTCGTCGAATTTGTCGTGGGGCTTGAGCTCGCTGCAGACGAACAGTCGACGGCCGTGCAGTTCCGTGAGCTCGGTGCTGTGCTCGTTGAACTTGCCGCGCTCCATGAGGAAGCCGGGCGGGGCGACGTCGGCGTAGTCCCCGAGGATCTTGATGACCACGTCCATGAGGGCGGATTTGCCGTTGGCGCCGATGCCGTAGAGGAAGGGCAGGACCTGGCCGCCGACGTCACCGGTGATGGAGTAGCCGAGGAGCAGGTGCAGGAAATTGATCATCTCCCTGCCCTTGTCGTCGCTGCCGAACGTCTCGGTGAGGAAGCGTTCGAAACGGGGTGTGGGCATGGCTTCGGGGGCCACGTAGGTGGCGCGCGAGTGCAGGTCGCGCCGGGGGTCGGGCTTGCGGAGGTCCCCGGTGCGCAGGTCCACGACACCGGCGGGGGTGCACAGGGCGTACTTGTCGCCGTCGAGGGTGTCGGGGTCCAGGGCGAGCCCGGGCGAGGCCTTCGCCTGGGCGAGCATCGCCTTGACCCCGGAGGTGGACATCGCCCGCTTGCGGTGCTGGTTGAGCTCCCGGTCGGTGAAGACGCCGCGCGGGTCGTGCACGGGCATGTCCTCGGCCATGTCCCCGGCGGCCCAGATGGCGGCCTTCTCGCCACCGGTGCGCTTCCACCGGTATTCGTCCCAGACGTACCAGCCGAGTCCCTCGACATGCCGGAAGCGGTGGTTGTGCAGGTGGGCGAAGAGCTTGGCGTTGCCGCGATCCGTGAGGTTGCCCAGCAGCCCGGACTGAACGAAGTCTCCCGGACGAAATCCGTCGACGACGGCGCCCTGTTGAGCCGGCAGCTGCGGAGTGGCCGAGGGGGCGGCTTCGGCGTTGAAGACGGCGAGCTGCTCGGCCGCGGCGTGCGCGTCGAACCCGGTGCTGCCTGCGCTGCTCATGAACGTCCCTTGGGGTGGATCGGGCGGTTGCTGCCGGCGCGGAGTGCGGAGTCGATGACGAGCCGGTTTCTGCGGCCCCGGCGGGGGCGGGCGGCATCGGCGGCTTCGGTCAGGAGGCCGGCGCATTCGGCCTGCGTGATGTATCCGGCTCCGGCGAGACCTCCAGCGGTGAAGGCGGCTCGGTTGAGCTTTTCGGTGAACGCCGTCCCGGAGGGTGTGGTCGCACAGGCGCGGATCTCGTCGAGGAGGGGCTTGAGGATCCGGTGGGCGGCCGCGTCGTCCGACCGTGTGGGGCGGGCAGGCAGCGGCGCGGGGGCGGGAACAGTCACAGGGGTACCGGTGTGGCCTGTGCGGATGAGTTCGGCGCTCAGCCACAGGGGCAGGATGGCGGGAGTTCGAGCACCGGGCAGTGCCTGGTAGGTCCCTGAGGCGGTGCGGGTGCCGGGCGCGACGACGTAGCCGCCGGTGGCCCGGATGTCGACCTGCCAGGCGAGCGCGACACGGGGGCTGGAACCGCTGGAGGAGCGGTAACGAGGACCCCCGCACGGCACCCGGTACCAGACGTGCAGTCCGCCCGACGGCGTCCGTACGCGCAGGGTCTCGGTGTCGTCCGCCGGATTCGGCTGCGAGCGGCAGGCTGCGAGAAGCGCCAGGGTGTCGAACCCGGAGGCGAGGCCTGACAGGTCGACACGGTCGTCTATGCGGATCCCGGGAAGCAGCCGCTGCCGGTCCGGCAGGACGGGCGAGTGGGCGTCGATGTCGATGACGAGGAGTCCTGCGGGTCCGCAGGAGACCGCGACGCCGAACCCCGGCTCCTGACGCCACCACTTCTCGACCACCCCTTGGTCGGTCGTGGCCGCGTGGAAGCCATGGCACCAGAGGCCCTGTGTAACGCAGGGGCACGTCTGCGGCTCGTGTGACTGCGCGGGAGGTCGACAAGAGGGGCAGTTCGCCGGGGGCGTTTTCATGCCGGGCATCAGCGGGTGTACGGGATAGCCGTGTGCCGCGAACCAGCGTGCCACGCCCGGATGCTGATCTGACACAGCGGGAGCGGCTTGGGTCCGGTTGCCGGAGTGGGCTGGCACGTTCTGCTTCCTCGACAGTTGCCTGGGGTGTGTCTCGGTCCTGGGCGGGCGCCCGCTCCCTCTGACACAGGGACTGAAGGGACCAAAGTTTCAGTATTGCGGAGCCTAGCGCAGCTCATGACACGAACCCCGTAGCCCGCTGGACCGTAGTTACTTTTCAGTCCCTTGAGTCCCTTGAGTCCACGGCCAAGTAGGCACTCTGCAAAGAGCGTGACGGTTTGCTCCTTTGGCGATCCCGGGCGTGGCGCCGCGCTTGCGCGCCAGCCCCTCTCCCCACACCCTCCCTCCTCAGTCCCTCGGACCCTCGGACCCTGCGGAGTCCCGGGCACCCCCGGTCTTCCGCAACGGCCCCTCCCGCCGCACCCTCGACCAGGGGCTGGACTCCCATCGGACCCTTTCGGTCCCTGAGTTCTTCAGTCACTACGAAACCTGCTGGTCAGGGCTGTTCTCGGCTAGCAACAGGGACCGAAGGGACCGAATTTCCTAGTTATGACTCAACCAGAGCACAGGCTCCTTACGCGCTCGCACATACATACGCGCACACGAAGGCTGGAAGTAGTGAAACTGAGTCCCTTCAGTCCCTGACTCAAGGATGAGATTGCCCTGACCTGCAGTTTTAGGCAGGGACTGAAGTCAAGCGAGAGGGAAGGGACCAAGAGCGGCATCGGACCCTTTGCCTTCACATGCACCGGAAGCCCATGGATCCTTCAGTCCCTCAGCCGCAAGGTCGAGGAGACCGGCGGCATCGTGGTCGAGGGCGACCGCCTCACCGACGCCGAGCACCTCGCACAGCTGGGTGACGTCGGCGAGCACGAGACGTTCGTCGTCGACCCGCGAGAGCTGCTGACCCGTTTCGCGCCGAAGGGGTAGCCGTGCCCGTCCCGTTCGAGGCGATCGCGCACTTCTTCACGGAGTTGGAGCACACCGCGTTCCGGCTGGAGACCCGGCGCGGGTAGGACTAAGACCGGCAGGGCGACCGGTACCGGGCGTTCATGCGCGGGATCGACCTCCGGCCGGAGCCCGGGGAACCCCGTGGAACGTCAACGTCCGAAAGAAGGCCGCACCGGGCGCCCAGTGCGCCGGGGTCCGGATCGTCGACGATCCGCCCACGGACGGGCAACGGTTCCTGATGGCCAGTGCGGCCTGCAACACCGGTGCGGGCGAGGACACCAGGGTCCTGGCCCGTGCGGAAGCCGCACGGCTGGAACTGCCGGACTGAGGCGGGCCTCAACGGGAAGGACTTCGCGGCCCGCCTCGGATGGCAGCGTTCCAAGGTCTCCCGGCCGGAGAGCGGCAAGCAGACCGCCACTGAGACGGACACCGACGCGTGGGCCGCCGCCGCGGGAGCCCCGCAACGGGCCGCGGACCTGAGGACTCGGCTACGGAGCCTGGAGTCACAGCAGCGTTCTTGGCGACGGCAGCCGGCGGCCGGGTGGCTGGACGCCCCTGACCGCCCGGTCGGCTGCTGAACCCCGGGGCCCCTGCACCTTGCGGGTGCCCTCGACCGGTCGGGGTCGTGCTCGCTCGTCATCGGTTCGATTCGGTCGGCCTGCGCGGCGCAGGCGCGAATTCCTGTGTGGTGCGTCCGTCGCGGCGGTTTTACCCACGCCACCGTGGCGGCGAGGCGGGCGTCCCGGAGGTCGTCGCCGGCCGAGGCGGGGGTCTACCGTCCGTACGTGAGCGCGGCGTAGGCAGTGCGGGTCCTGGGCGGCTTACGGGTGCCAGGTGGCGGGGCCGCCGCCACGCCATTCGATGAGGCCTTCGCCGTACGGGGCGGCGTCGTCGGGGTCGATCCCGGCGCGGCGCAGGAATTCGAGGACATCGGCAGGGCCGAAGGCGCGGCCGAGCATCCGTCCGTCGACGCGGACACGGCGCCCGCCCTGTTCATCGGGCGGGTGGACGACGACGCGCAGTTCGTTGGCGGTCATGTCTCCACCCTGAACGCACCGGTTCATTCGAGCATGCCGAGGGCGGTGTCCGGGCGGCAGTGCGGGCAGGCCGGAATCCCCTCGGCGAGGGCGCGCCGGACCGCCTCCCAGGTCGCGGGCTTGCAGCGGCTGCGGGTGTCCCAGCAGGTTCCGGCGTGCACGCGCACGGCGGGACGGCCGGTCCCGATGCCGTGCTCGACCAACCACTCCGGCCGCGGTGGAGCGGGCGACTGCGCCGCGGTGGACGCTTCGCGGCGCTCCTCGGCGGCGATCCAGTCGCGGGTCCGTCTCAGGTCGTTGATCTGGACCTTTTCCAGGAAGCGCAGGAGTTCCAGGCGCGACGACTGATTATCGGACACAAGTTCGATTATAGGCCAGGGGTGAGGGTTCGAGTCCGATGTTGCGGCGTGTCCGGTGCAGTGCGGGACCGGTCTTGACCGGCCGGCGGCTCGGGGACTCTGCGCGGGAGCGGACGGGGCAGGACCCGTCGGTGTGAGGCCCCGAAGCTGGTGGCCCGGACACCGAGCGGCATGATCTCCGACTCGGCCCCTGTCTTCATCGAGAGGCTCTGCGCGTCGTCCCGGTCCGACCGGGCGATGGAGCCCGGCTCGCTGTCGGCAGAAAGCCCTCGACAACCGGACCGAGGTCGTCGCAAGCCACATGGGCACCGCTGAAAGGCAACGCGTCCGGCGGCACGGAACCGGTCGAGCACCGAAGCTGCCCGGCCTGCTCGTCGTGCCACACCTAGAACGTCGCCACCCCGAAGACCCCCAGATCGCGAATGCGTTCCCGGATGGCAGCAGCAGTCCGCTCGAAGGCAGCCACCACCTCGGCGACGGACAACGAAATCCTGTCCTCGTCCGTCGCACCCAGGGACCAGGTGTTGGTCTCCCGCTCCACCCGCCGGTCGGCCGGCTCCAGCACCAGGGGCTCGGCCGCTATCTCGGAGATCCACGTCAACAGCACCGGAGCAGTATCCCTGCGCAGTTCGGCTCGACCCGTCCGTCCCTGGCAAAGCGCCGCGGCATGCATTACCCCAGCCTCGTAGGTCCCCAGGCCCCCGGCCCCCACGTCAGCAGGTCAGCAGGTCTCGGGCCGCCCTCCCACAGACGCGGACGGAAGTCCTCGGAACAGGAGCCCCTCTTCGACCGGGGGTAATCCGGCATCCCGCACACCCACCCCAAACCGGTATATCTGGTTACTTTCGGTGAGATTCAGGTGGTTCCGGGGTGAGCCGTCCCATAGGACCCACGTCACACACGAGCCCGGATAGTAGACGCAGAAGGCCCGTACGAGCGCATCGCATCCGACTCCCACCTGCACGGATACCCCCGGGCTCGTGGACGGGTCGGGGGGCCCGGGCTGCGAGGGCGGGTAGTAGGTGGGCTCGTTGCCAGGCCGGTGGGGCGTCGGTAGAACTGGATGAGTCGCCGAGCGGCACGGGTGCTCCACCCGCCGCGGACGAACCCCTCTCCAGCGCGTGAAGGGATCACGCATGCCGTTGGCATGCCGCGACCGCCCTCGTCCCCTGTGGAAGGTTCCTCCGTGTCGAACACCGTCATCCGCCGCATCGCCGCCTCGAAGAAGGCCCTCGCGGGTACCGTCGTCGCCCTCGGTGTCGCCGGTTCGATGCTCGCCACGGTTCCCGCCCAGGCGGCTCCGACGAGCGCCAAGGCGATCGCGCAGCAGATGATCAAGGACCCGGCGCAGTTCGCGGCGTTCAACAACATCATTTCGCGTGAGAGCGGCTGGAACCACACCGCGACGAACTCCTCCTCGGGCGCCTACGGCCTCGTCCAGGCCCTCCCGGCCTCGAAGATGTCCTCCGCCGGCTCCGACTGGAAGACCAACCCCGCCACCCAGATCAAGTGGGGCCTGGACTACATGAACTCCCGCTACGGCAGCCCCGTCGGCGCCTGGAACTTCTGGCAGACCCACCACTGGTACTGAGCC
>NZ_JANFAK020000099.1 GCF_024721315.2 Streptomyces sp. Isolate_45 | reverse complement strand
GCCGGCCCGCCTTGCGGCGCCCTCCCCCGGCCCGCCCTCCGGTGCGACCCCCGCCCCGCCCCTCCGCCCGCCCCTCCGCCCGCTCCTCGACCCGCCCTCCACCCGGTCCTCCGGCATCCCCCGTCGCCCGCCCCTGTGCATCTCGACGCCGCCGCCCTAACATGACGGCCCGTCAGATACGGGGAGGAGCCCGACGATGGACGCCGCCTTCACCGCGGAGCAGGACGAGATGCGCCGCACCCTGCGCGAGATCCTGGGCAAACGCTGCGGCCCGGACGAGGTCAAGGCCGCCGCCCGCACCGCCGCCGGACACGACCGCGAGCTGTGGCAGCAGCTCGCCCGACAGCTCGGCCTGCCGGGCATCGCCGTTGCCGAGGAGTACGGGGGCGTCGGCTGCACCCCCGCCGACCTGGCGCTCGCCTGCGAGGAGACCGGCCGGGCGCTGCTGCCCTCGCCGTTACTGGCGACCGCCGTGCTGGCCGCGCCCCTGATCACCGCCCTCGGCACCGCCGCCCAGCGCGCCGCGTTGCTGCCCGCGCTGGCCTCCGGCGAGCTGAGCGCAGCCCTCGCCGTCCCGGGTCCCGCGCTGGCCACCGCCCTCGCGCTGACCGGCGACAACACCCCCGGCGAGTGGGCCGGCGGCGGCCGGGCCGGCGGGGTCCAGGCCCGCGCCGTCAGCAGCACCAGCACTGCCACCGCCACCGCCACCGCCCCCGAGGGGTGGCGGCTCTACGGGGAGGTCGCCCAGGTCCTGGACGGCCACAGCGCGGGCCTGCTCCTGGTCGCGGCGCACACCGGCGGGTTCGCCCGTAGCCGGACCCTGCTGTTCCTCGTACGGGAGGACGCACCCGGCCTCGTACGTTCCCGGCAGACCACCCTCGACGAGACCCGCCCGCAGGGCCGGATCCAGCTGCGGGACGTGCCGGCCGAGCTGCTCGGGGGCGCGGACGGAACCGGCAACGGCAACGGCATCGGAACCGGCATCGGAACCGGCAACGGAACCGGCAACGGCGCCGACGGCGGCGTACTGTCCGCGCTCGCCGCGACCGGGCGCACCGCCGCCACCGTCCTGGCAGCCGAAGCGGTCGGGGCGGCGGACCAGGCGCTGGCCCGCACGGTGGACTACGTCCGCCGGCGCGAGCAGTTCGGCAGGGCCGTCGGATCCTTCCAGGCCGTCAAGCACCGGCTGGCCGACCTGTACGTACGGGTCCAGGCGGCCCGGTCCGCCGCCTACTACGCGGCCTGGGACCCGGAGCAGGGCCCCCTGGCCCTCGCGCAGGCCCTGGAGGCGCTGCGGGTGACGGCGGGCGAGGGCATCCAGCTGCACGGCGGGATCGGCTTCACCTGGGAGCACGAAGCGCACCTGTACTTCAAGAGGGCGGCCGCCGACGAACTGCTCTTCGGCCCGGTCCACCGGCTGCGGGCGCACGCGGCACACAGCTCGGGCCTGTTCGCACCGCCCGATCGAACCACCACCGACTCCACCCACCCCACCCACCCCACCACCACCCCCACCGAACCGGAGAAGGCGGCCGTCTGATGGCAGTGGCCCAGGGCATCGGCGTGAAGCTGATGCAGAAGGTCTCCTCGACCATGTTGTTCGCCAGGATCGCACCGCACTTCATACCCGCGATGGACAAGGCGGTGCACCGGCTGACCCGCGGCAAGGTGCTGCTCAGCGCGCGGATGCTGCCGGGGGTGATCCTCACCGCGAAGGGCGCGAAGAGCGGCGAACCGCGCACCACGCCGCTCGCGTGCATGCCGGAGGACGGTGGGACCAGCTGGTTGTTGATCGGTTCCAACTTCGGCCGCCCCGGCCACCCGGCATGGACCGGGAACCTGCTCAAGCATCCGGACGCGGACGTGAACTGGCAGGGGCGGGACGTCGCCGTACGGGCCCGGCTGCTGGAGGGGGCGGAGCGTGCGGCGGCGTGGCAGGCGGTCCTGAGGTTCTGGCCGCCGTACGCGACGTACCAGGCGCGCATCGACCGCGAGATCAGGCTGTTCCGTCTGGAGCGGCGCTGACCTGAGCGCCGTGCGGGCGGGCCCGGGAAGGCGGCCCTGGTGAAGCGGGGTTGGGGACGGCGGATCGAGTGTGAGGGGTGGGGCCGGGGAGGGGAAGGTCGAGAGCGGTGGACCGGCAGCGGTAGCCCGCGAGGAGCGGGTCGGGACGACACATCGGGCAGGGCGGGCCCCCGGGTGGCCCCCGGGAGGTCCGCCGCTACTTGGTGGGCTTCTTGCCGGTGATGCCGAGGTGGACGAGCAGGGCCAGGTTCGGCTTGAGCTCGGCCTGCTTGACGCCCCAGGTCTGGAAGCCCTTCTGGTGCGAGGCGACCGCGGCGAGCATCGCGACCAGCGAGCCGGCCATCGCCGCCGGGCTGAGGTCCTTGTCGACCTTGCCCTTGGCCTGGAGCTCCTTCATCGACTCCGTGAGGGAGTTGGTGACGGAGTTCAGGATCTTCATGCGGATCTTGTAGAACCGCTTGTCGCCCTCGGCCGCGCCGAGGTCGACGACCCGAAGGATCGCGTCGTTGCGCCGCCAGAACTCCAGGAACCCTTCGACGAGTTCCTCGGCGGCCGCCCAACCGGCCTTGCCGACCCAGTTGCGGCCCTCGACGAGCGCCGTCAACTGGGCGCCCTCCGTCGCCATTTCCTCGGCGATCTCCAGGACGGCGCCTTCGACGTCCGGGAAGTACTGGTAGAAGGTCGCGGGGGAGGTGCCGGCCTTGCGCGCGACGTCGATCACCTTGACGTCGCGGTACGGCGAGGAGCTGAGCATCTCGCTGAGGCAGTCGAGCAGCTTCTGCCGCGTCGCCTGGCCGCGCCGGCCGGCGACACGCCCGTCGACGGTGCGTACTTGTCCTGTCATGCCGTCAGCTTACCGAGGGGGGATCGGCGCGCTATTCGGCCGCCTGCAAATGGGGTGACGGGGCCCCCGGCCTGCGCGGGAGCTGTCGCGAGAGGTCCTCGGAGGCGGATTCCGGCCGGAGCCGGGCCTGCTCCGCGCGGAGGCGGCCCGGCTCCCGAGCCGGGACGACCCCGCCCGTACCGTGGGATATCCCCCGAATAGTCTTATGAACAGGCTGTGGACAACTTTTCGGGCGGATCATTGCGGAGAGGTGCGGATCGGCTCGATCTCCACGGAGGCCGGAAACCGTATCAAATCAATGCAAACCGCCGCAGGAACCCGTGTGACCCCGCACAACGGAAGGACCCGGCTCATGGCCGCATTCGCGGAAGGCTCGCCCTGCTGGGTCGACGCCTCGCTCCCCGACGTGGAAGCGGGCAAGCGCTTCTACGGCGAGCTCTTCGGGTGGGCCTTCGGGGACAGCGCGGGGGCCGCCTACGGCCACTACACGCAGGCCTACAGCCGCGGCCGCAACGTCGCCGCCCTCGCCCCCAAGCCCGACGGCCGCATGCCCACCGTGTGGGGCGTGTACCTGTACACCTCCGACGCCTACGCCTGCGCCGCCCGCATCCGCGCCGCCGGCGGTCAGATGGTCATGGACCCGCAGCCCGTCGGCCCGTACGGGACCGCGGCGATGGCCGCCGACCCCGGCGGCGCCGTCTTCGGCCTCTGGCAGCCCGGTACCCACCACGGCTTCGACGCCCAGCAGGAGCCCTACACGTACTGCTGGTCGGAGGTCTACACCCGGGCCCGCGACGCCGTGGACGACTTCTACACCCGCGTCTTCGGCTACGTCGCGCAGGACCAGGACGACCCCGAGACCGGCGACGAGTACCGCGTCTGGTCGCCGCCCGGGAGCGTCCCCGGCACCGACACGGCCGTCCTGGGGCGCAGCCCGATCACCGACGCCTTTCCGGAGATCATGCCCGCGCACTTCCTCGTCTACTTCGCCGTCCCGGACTGCGACCAGAGCGTCGCGACCGTGCAGCGCCTCGGCGGTCGGGTCACCGCCGATCCCTTCGACACGCCGTACGGCCGGATCGCCGTCGTCGCCGACAATCAGGGGGCCGTCTTCGCCCTCCTTTCGGAGCCACGTGTGAAAGCCCACCCGGAGCCGGGGCCGGACCAGGCGCGGGCCTGACAGAATCGAGGTTGCGCGACTCCGGGCACAGCCAGGGGTGAGACGCTGCACGGAGTGGGACGCCGCCCCGGCGGGCCGGTGCCCGCGGGCGGGGCGCGGTCCCGCGAGGGACGCCGTACGGGCAGACCGCCGTGCCGGTGCGCGTGCCGATGCGTGTTGATGCGCACCGGTGCGCGCGGGTAGGGAAGAACGGGTCCGGCGGGGACCCGTACGGGGAGGTGTGGAGGCGAGTGGTGGAGCAGCTGACGCAGCACGACCCGAGACGGATCGGCCCCTTCGAGGTGCTGGGACGGCTCGGCGCCGGCGGCATGGGGCTGGTCTATCTCGCGCGGTCGGCGTCCGGGCGGCGCGTCGCGATCAAGACGGTGCGCACCGAGCTGGCCGAGGACCAGTTGTTCCGGGTGCGCTTCACGCGCGAGGTCGAGGCCGCGCGCGCGGTGTCCGGTTTCTACACGGCGGCCGTCGTCGACGCCGATCCGCGTGCGGCGGTGCCGTGGTTGGCGACCGCGTACGTGCCGGCGCCCTCGCTGGAGGAGATCGTCAACGAGTGCGGGCCGATGCCCGCGCAGGGCGTGCGCTGGCTCGCGGCGGGCATCGCCGAGGCGCTCCAGTCGATCCACGGTGCGGGCCTGGTCCACCGTGACTTGAAGCCGTCCAACGTCCTCGTCGTCGAGGACGGTCCGCGGGTGATCGACTTCGGTATCGCGAGCGGGGTCTCCAACACCCGTCTGACGATGACGAACGTCGCCGTCGGCACGCCCGCCTACATGTCGCCTGAGCAGGCGAAGGACTCGCGCAGCGTCAAGGGCGCCAGTGACGTCTTCTCGCTCGGCTCGACCCTCGTCTTCGCCGCGACCGGACACCCGCCGTACCACGGCGCGAACCCGGTCGAGACGGTGTTCATGCTGCTGCGCGAGGGCCCCAACCTGGAGGGGCTGCCCGAGGAGCTGCGCCCGCTGATCGAGTCCTGCATGCAGATGGACGCCACCCGGCGTCCCACCCCCGCCGACCTCCAGGCGCAGCTCGCCCCGCACCTCTTCGAGGGCGGCGACGAGAGCGGCACCGCCTCGGCGTGGCTGCCCGAGCGGGCCGTCGCCATGATCGAGGCCCGGCGCGCGGGGCACCGTACGCCTCCGGCGCCCGTGGTTCCGGCGCGCGGACCGGTCCGCGGACCGGCCGCCGGACCGGCCTCCGGGGCCGTCACGCACCGCCGCCCGCGCGGCGCCGCCGATCCGTGGGTGGACCCGCGGACCGGACAGGCCGCCCCGCCGCGCCCGGACCGGCCGCCGGTGCCGGCGGCGCCCGGTGACCCCGTCCACCTCGGCGCCTCCCCGGTGCCGATCGGGCCCGGCCCGCGGGCGACCGCGGCGGCCCCGGTCGGGTACGCGGGCGCGCACTCGGCGACCGACTGGGTCCGCCCGCCGCACGGCTCCCCGGCCCCCTCCGGGGTCATCCCGGGGCCGTCCGGGTCCGGCGCGTCCTCCGTCGGGACCGTCCCGGCTCCCGGCCCGTCCCCGGACAGCGGCCGTTGGCGGCCGTGGCGCTTCCGCATGTCCAACGAGGTCTGGGGCACCCCCACCGTCGCCGGTGACCTGCTGTACGTCACGTCCTTCGAGGTGCACGCCCTGGACGTCGGCAGCGGCCGCCGTCAGTTCAAGACGCGGGACGTCGCCTGGTCCATGGCGGTCTCCGACGGGCGCATCCACGCCTCCGACGGGCCCTCCCTTTACGCGCTCGACGCCTCCGACGGCGCCGAGCGGTGGCGGCTGTCCACCGAGGCCTGGGTGTACGCGCTGCGCGCCGACCGGGGCACCGTGATCACCGCCACGCGCGGCGGCGGCGTCCAGGGGTGGGAGGCGTCGAACGGCCAGAAGCTGTGGGAACTGACCGGCGCGCAGAGCGACTTCGAGACCCCGGAGGCCGCCCCCGTCCTGCACGAGGGCACCGTCTACGTGTGGCAGGACGCCCGGCTGCGGGCGCTGGACGCCCGCTCCGGCCAAGAGGCCTGGTCGTACCCGGTCGGCGACGCGGCGTCCTGCGGCAACGTTCCGGTCCGCGTCACCCCGGCCCCCGACGGCAACGTGTACGTCGCCGCGGGCACCCGCGTCCTGTCCGTGGACCGGGCCTCGGGTCGGGTCCGCTGGCACTTCGAGGCCCCGGCCGTCTTCCTGGCACCCCCGGCGTTCGCTCCGGGCGCCGCGGTCACCGGGGGCGGCGTCTACCTCGCCGACTACCTGGGCACCGTCTACGCCCTGGACGCGGCCACCGGCAAGGACCGCTGGCGCATCGCCACCGAGCCGCGCCCCTCGGGGGACGCGGTCATCGTGGCCAACGGCAACGTGCACCTGGGCGCGGGCAGCGCGCTGTACACGCTCGACGCGGTCACCGGCACCCCGAAGTGGCGCTTCGCGGCGGGCGGCGAGATCACCGGTGCTCCGGCGGTCGCGGACGGCCGGGTCCACTTCGGGTCGGCCGACCACTGCCTGTACACCCTGGACGCGGCGGGCGGCCAGCTCCGCTGGAAGCTCGCCACGGGCGGGGAGATCACGGGCGCCCCGGTCGCGGAGGCCGGCGTGGTGTACGCGTGCAGCAAGGACCGGTGCGTCTACGCCCTGGACGCGGCCAAGGGCACGGGCACCCGTACGGGCGGATGACCTGCACGGAAGGCGGGGCTCCGGCCCCTCCAGCTGCCTCACGGCACCGGGAGTGACAGGATAGACCCCATGAGCAACGTTTACTTCGACATCAACATCAACGACAAGCCCGCGGGCCGCATCGTCTTCGAGCTGTTCGACAAGGTCGTTCCGGAGACCGCGCGGAACTTCCGCGAGCTGGCCACCGGCCAGAACGGCTACGGCTACGCGGGCTCCGGCTTCCACCGCATCATCCCGCAGTTCATGCTGCAGGGCGGTGACTTCACCAACCACAACGGCACCGGCGGCAAGAGCATCTTCGGCGAGAAGTTCGCCGACGAGAACTTCGACCTGAAGCACGACCGCCCGTACCTGCTGTCGATGGCGAACGCCGGCCGCAACACCAACGGCTCGCAGTTCTTCGTCACCACCGTCGTCACCTCCTGGCTCGACGGCAAGCACGTCGTCTTCGGCGAGGTCGTCGAGGGCAAGGAGCTCGTCGACCAGATCGAGGCCCTGGGCTCCCAGTCCGGCGCCCCCAAGGCCAAGGTCGAGATCGCGGCCTCCGGCGTCGTCGACGCCGCCTGATCCACACCGTGCCGGTCGGCCCCGCCCCCTCGCGAGGGGGTTCGGGGCCGCCGCCGTTTCCGGGGTCGGTCGGGGGGACTACGCGCGGGGGTCGTGCGGGCCGGGAGCCTGCGGGCCGGGCCCTTGAGGGCCGGGATCCTGCGGGTTCGGGTACTGCTGGCCCGGGTCGTGAGCGCCCGGGTATTGCGGGCCCGGGTCGTGCGGGCCGGGGGCCTGCGGGTCCGGGTACTGCGGCCGCGCATCGCGTCGGGGGTCGCGGGGGTCCTGCGGGCCCGTGTCCCGGGGGTGGTCGTCCGGGTGCCAGGGTTCGGTCCGGGGGGTCACCGGCCGGTCCTCCCAGCCCGTGACGGCGCCGGGCATACCGGCGTCGCGGGGCAGCGGGCGCCGGTCGCGGCGGGGTCGGCCGCGCATGACGAACGCGCCGAGCAGGATGAGCGCGCCGCCGGCGAAGGCGGTGGCTACGCCGTTCCCGAGTCCCTGGCCGTCGCCGCCGACCGACAGGCTGCCGGCCGCCTGGCCCTGGCGGACCATCCACAGCACCGAGAAGCCGAGGACCACGATCCCGGCCAGCGCCATCAGCAGCCGTGAACGCAGCACGGCCGCGGCCAGCGCGAGGAGGGCGGCGCACAGGAACGGCAGCATGAGCGAGCCCAGCAGCGCGGCCCCGTCGGGGGTGATGCCGGAGCCCGCGAACAGCTCCTCGACGCGGTAGTCGCGGCCGCGTCGGCCTTCGTACCAGGCGCGGTACGGGCTCCACAGGGCGGCCGCCGCGCCGACCAGACCCATCAGCGAACCGAGGACGTTGCGGATCATGCCCGGCCTTCCGGGTAGGCGTCGTGATCGGCAACGCTACTGCGGGGTCCCGGCCCCCGCACGCCGGACGGGGCAGGCGGGGGCCGGGGGTCTTCGGGGCCCGTGTCCTCGGGCCCGGTGGGCGTCAGGACCTCGTACGGGCCGATTCGACGCGGGTGCGCAGGGCTTCGTTCATCGCGATGAAGTTGCGGGCGGTGCCCGCGAGCAGCTTGCCGAGGAAGGGGACCAGCAGGCCGCCGAACCGCTCGCCGTGCTCCAGGCGCGTGGTGCGGCCCGGGCCCTCGGACAGCCGGAAGTAGTGCTCTCCGTCGAACAGGCCGCGGACGAGGAACCGGCCCTTCCAACGGAACTCGACGGACGGGTTGACCACGAGGACGGTCGGGTGGAAGACCGTCGGCTTCCCGGACCGCGGGTACATCGTCAGGTCCAGTCGCGCGCCCGGCACGGCTTCGCCCACCGCCTGGCGGATGAACGGGTTCCAGGTGCAGTAGCGGGGCAGGTCGGTCAGGGTCGCCCAGACTTCTTCGGGCGGCGCGTCGATGACGATCTCGGTGGCGATGGTGCGCACTGGTGCCGTGCTCCTTGTGATGGGTCGGTGCTCACCGAAGGGACGCGGGGAATTGCGGCCGGCCGCCGGGTTCGGTCCGGGGATGCAACCACGGTTTCGCCGGCTCCGGACTGGCTGCGGGGGCGTCTTCGCTGGTGGCGGAGAGAACGGAGGGGTGCGTTCCGGCCGCGGGGTGGCGAATGCCGATACGTCGGGCGGCCCGCCCGCGGCCCGCCGGCGGCCGGCGTCGGCCCGCCCGGAGGCCCGTGGCCGGCCGTTTCCGGGCCGCGCCGCGTCTCCCGCGGCGGCTGGTAGCGTCACGCCGTCCTACAGGGAGGGTTCGCGACATGGTGACCGGAAGAGGCAGTCGCGTCAGGCTCGCCGCGGTGCTCGTGGCGGTGGTCCTGGCGCTCACGGGGTTCTCGTCGAGCGGCGGCGGCGGCAGCGGGAGTGGCGGCAAGAGCAAGAGCAGCGGCGGCGGGGGCGGCTGCTCCAGTTCCAAGAGCAAGTCCAAGAGCAAGAAGACCCACAGCGGCGGCGGCAGCGGTGGCGAGAGCAGCCCGACGGCGTCGCCGTCCCCGGTCGGCATGCCGGCGACGGCCGTGGTGCTCACCTGCGTCGGCGCGGGCAAGCCGTCCACGACCGTCGAGGTCACCTCACGGCTGGACCGCGCGGCCACCTTCGAGGTGACCTTGAACCGTGAGGGCGCCGCAGGCGCGCTCGTCGAGACGGCCCGCGCCACCGTGACCCTGGAGGCCCGCCGGACCGGCACCCTGGTGATCGCCCTGATCGCCGCGCAGCGGGCCGCCGAGGTGAAGGACTGCCGGATCACCTCGGTGGTCGAGGTCGCCTCCTCCTCCCCCTCGCCCACGGCCACCGCCACCGCCACGGAGGACGCCGACGACACGGACGGCACCAAGCGCCGCACCAAGCCGCCGACGAAGCCCACCAAGCCCCGCAACCGCAGCTGATCAGCGCAGGCGGAACTCCGCTCCCGGCCGCCGGGCCCCGAAGAGTTCCGCCTGCCGCTCCGGTGGCAGGTTCCCCAGGCCGATCAGGGCCGGGGCCTGGTCCAGGGCCTGTTGGAGCGCGGCCCGCTTCGCCGACCACAGGGCCCGTACGGTGCCCTGTACGGCCTCCGTCGGATACCCGGCCAGGGTCCGCGCCGACCGCAGGGCCGCCCCGAGCAGCTCGTCCGGCTCCGCCAGCTCGGAGACGAGGCCGATCTCGTAGGCCCGCCGCGCGGAGAGTCGTTCCGCCGTGCCCATCAGGGACATCCGGGCGACCTCCCCGAAGGGCATCCGCTGGGCCATGTAGACGGCCTCGTAGGCGCTGACCATCCCGTACGAGGTGTGCGGGTCGAAGTAGGTGGCGGTGGTGGAGGAGACGACGAACTCCGATTCGCCCAGCAGGTAGAAGGCGCCGCCGCAGGCCATGCCGTTGACGGCGGCGACGACCGGTTTCCACAGGTCGCAGGTCTTGGGGCCGATCGCGAGCAGCGGATCGTCGACCGAGTACGGGGACGCGGGCTGCGGCACCTCGGCGGAACGGTCGATGCCCGTGCAGAAGGCGGCGGTGCCCGCGCCGGTCAGCACCACCGCCCGGACCTTCTCGTCGTGCCGGAATTCCCGCCACAGCGCCGTCAGCGCGGCGGCCGTCCCCAGGTCGACCGCGTTGTGCCGGTGTTCCCGGTCGAGGGTGACCACGGCGACGCCGGTGTCGCCGTCCCGCTCCACCCGGGGCGTCACGGCTTCTCCAGGATCCAGCGCGGCACGCTCATCCCGCCCGTCTCCGTGAACACCACCTGGACGCGGGCCCCGATGCGCAGCCGCGCCGGGTCCACGGAGTCGAGGGGGGCGTCGGCGGCGGTCACCAGGTTCCCGGCCAGCCGGATCCGGGGCTCCTCGACGAGCTCGACGAGGATGACGTTGTACGGGGCCTGCGCGGCGTACGCGGGCAGCAGTGGCGGGTGGGGCCGTACCCAGGACCAGATCCGGCCCCGCCCGCTCATCCGGCGCCACTCGCTGTCGAAGGACTGGCAGTGCGGGCAGCAGGGGCGGGGCGGGAAGCGCAGCCGACCGCAGGCGGCGCAGGCCTGGACGCGGAGTTCGCCGCGGGCGGCGTACTCCCAGAAGGGGGCGCCGTCCTCGTCGGGGACGGGCAGGAGGAGGTCTTCGGCAGGGCTGGTGGAGGTCATGGTCGGCTCCTCAGGCTCGCAGCAGGACCGCGGACGTGGGGACGCCCTCGCCGGCGGTCACCAGGCAGGTCGCGGCGTCCGGCACCTGGGCGGTGGAGATGCCGCGCAGCTGCTTGACGCCCTCGTTGATCAGGTTGAAGCCGTGCACGTAGGCCTCCGAGAGGCCGCCGCCGCCGGTGTTGATCGGCAGCCGGCCGCCCATCTCCAGGGCGCCGCCCTCGGTGAAGGCGGCGCCCTCGCCGCGACCGCAGAAGCCGTAGCCCTCCAGGGAGAGTGGGATCAGGGGCGTGAAGGCGTCGTAGATCTGCGCGACGTCCACGTCCTGCGGGCCGAAGTCGGCCTGCTTCCACAGGTGTCGGGCGGCGGTCCAGGCGGGGCCGGTCAGCGGGTCGTCGTTCCAGTAGTTGACCATCCCGTGGTGCTGGGCGGGCAGGCCCTGGGCGACGGAGTGCACGTAGACGGGCTTCTGGCGGCAGTCCCGGGCGCGTTCGGCGGAGACGATCACGCAGGCCAGGGCGCCGTCGGTCTCCAGACAGTTGTCGAAGAGGCAGAGCGGGTCGCTGATCATGCGGGAGGTCATGTACATCTCGCGCGTCAGGGGGCGCTCGTACATCATGGCGGCCGGGTTCTCGTTGGCCCGGTTGCGGCAGGCCATCGCCACGTTGAAGAGGTGCTCGCGGGTGGCGCCGTACTCGTGCATGTAGCGGCGGGCCAGCATGCCGATCTCGTCGGCCGGGCGCAGCAGTCCGAAGGGACGGGTCCACTGGCCGGGGGTGGGCAGTTGGACGGCGGTGTTCTTCCAGGGGCGGGGGCCGGAGCCGCGCTTGCGGGAGCGCCAGGCGACGCCGACGGAGGCCTGGCCGGTGGCGACGGCGGCGGCGAGGTGTCCGACGGTGGCGCAGGAGCCGCCGCCGCCGTAGCCGACCTTGGAGAAGAAGGTGACGTCGCCCGCGCCGATGGCCTTGGCGACCTCGACCTCGTCGGTCTCCTCCATGGTGTAGGAGGCGAACGCGTCGACCTCGCCGGGGGCTATGCCGGCGTCGGCGAGTGCCGCCAGGATGGCCCGGCAGGCCAGTTCCTTTTCGGTGCTCGGCAGTTGTTTGGCAAAGGCGGTCTGGCCGATGCCGACGATTGCCGTAGCGTCCTTGAGCGTTGCCGCCATCGCCACCTCCGGGGGTGCACCAGTACTGACAGCCGCGAAGGCTACAGCTAATCTGACGGATAGTCAGCTATGGGGTCGCGAGGAGGGGCGGGCGATGGTCGAGGGCGGACACGAGGTCATGGGCGCGAACGGTTCCGGGAGCGGGGTCGGGGCCGATTCGGGGAGCGGTACCGCGAGTGGTTGCACCGATGCGTCGGAGGTCGGCACCGAAGACGTCCTCCACGGCCGCGGCGACCTGCGCTGGGGCAGCGTCGCGGGGCTCGTGCGCGACGCCGCCGACCGGTACGCCGACCACGAGGCCGTCGTCGACGGCCGCGTCCGGATCAGCTACGCCCAGCTCGGCGAACGCGTCGAACGCGCCGCCGCCGCCTGCCTGGCCGCCGGGATCGAGCCCGGCGACCGGGTCGCCGTGTGGGCGCCCAACACCCTGGAGTGGATCGTCTCCGCCCTCGGGGCCGTGTCCGCCGGCGCGGTCCTCGTCCCGCTCAACACCCGCTTCAAGGGCACGGAAGCCTCCTACGTCCTGCGGCGCAGCCGGGCCCGCCTGCTGTTCGTCACCGGCACCTTCCTCGGCACCTCCTACGTGGCCTCCCTGCGCCGCGCCGCCGCCGAAGGCCCCGGCACCGGACCACTGCCCGGACTGCCCCACCTGGAACAGGTCGTCGTCCTCGCCGAGGACGCCCCGGAGTCCTTCCGCACCTGGAAGGACTTCCTGACCGCCGGCGACGCCGTCCCCGGCGCCCTGGTGCGCGAGCGCGCCGCCTCCCTGCGCCCCGATACCCCCTCCGACATCATCTTCACCTCCGGCACCACCGGCAGCCCCAAGGGCGCCGTCATCACCCACGCCCAGACCCTGCGCTGCTACGACGTGTGGAGCGAACTCGCCGGACTGCGCGAGGGCGACCGCTACCTCATCGTGAACCCCTTCTTCCACACCTTCGGCTACAAGGCCGGGATAATCGCCTGCCTGATGCGCGGCGCCACGATGGTCCCGCAGCCCGTCTTCAACGTGGACACCGTCCTCGCCAACGTCGCCGCCGAGCGGATCTCCGTACTCCCCGGCCCGCCCACCCTCCACCAGTCGCTGCTCGACCACCCCCAGCGCGAGAACCACGACCTGTCCGCCCTGCGCCTGGTCGTCACCGGCGCGGCCGTCGTCCCGCTCCAACTCGTCGAGCGGCTCCGCGCCGAACTGCGCATCGCCACCGTCCTGACCGCCTACGGACTCTCCGAGGCGAGCGGCATCGTCACCATGTGCCGCCGCGGCGACCGCCCCGACATCGTCTCCGCGACCTCGGGCCGGGCCATCCCCGGCACCGAACTGCGCATCGTCGGACCGGCAGGGGACCCCGAACCGGCGGGCACGGCCGGCGAGGTGTGGGTGCGCGGCCACCACGTCATGCGCGGCTACTTCGAGGACCCCGAGGGCACCGCCCGCGCCATCACCCCCGAGGGTTGGCTGCGCACCGGCGACGTCGGGGTCCTGGACGCCGAGGGCAACCTGCGCATCACCGACCGGATCAAGGACATGTTCATCGTCGGCGGGTTCAACGCCTACCCCGCCGAGATCGAGCAACTCATCGGCCTGCACCCCGACATCGCCGACATCGCCGTGATCGGCGTGCCCGACGCGCGGCTCGGCGAGGTCGGCAAGGCGTACGCCGTGCGGCGACCCGGCTCCACCCTCACCGCCGAGGACCTCATCGCCTGGTCCCGCAGGGAGATGGCGAACTACAAGGTCCCCCGAGCGGTGGAGTTCGTCACCGAACTCCCGCGCAACGCCGGCGGCAAGGTACTGAAGGCCCAGCTCAGAGCGCGCCCGCAACACGTCTGACCGGACCCGCCCGCCACCCGCGTTAGCCTGCACGGGTGAGCTCGCACCAAACAGCCGTACGGTTCCTCCTCGCGTCCCGCGCCCGGATCGCGATCGGCGCCGCGGCGGCCGCGACGCTGGCCGTCGCGGCCGCCGTCCTGCTGCCCGCCGCGCCCCCCGGCGGGACGGCGGACGACGGACCCGCCGGGCGGCGGGGGAACGGCCTGACCGCCGCCCTCTCCGCGCCCTTCAGCGCCTTCACCGAGGGCTACGACTGCTACCGCATCCCCACCCTCACCACCACCCGGGCCGGCGCGCTGCTCGCCATCGCCGAGGCCCGCACCGCCGGCTGCGACGACGTGGGCGACATCGACCTCGTCATGAAGCGCTCCACGGACCACGGCCGCACCTGGGGCCCCATGGAGGTCGTCCGCGGCGCGGGCGACCCCGGCGCCTACGGGAATCCCGTCCCCGTCGTCGACTCCGCCTCCGGCCGGATCTCCCTGCTGCACGCCTACAGCACCTGGGCCCACGACGACACCGGCAACCGCGTCCGGGGCCCCCGCGAACTGCGCCTGGCCCACAGCGAGGACGACGGCGAGAGCTGGAGCACCGACCCCAACCCGCAGCCCCACCTCAAAGCCCCCGACTGGGCCTGGATCTCCGTCGGCCCCGGCCACGGCATCCAGCTCACCCCCACCGCCCCCGACCGGCCCGGCCGCATGGTCGTCACCGCCGACTACCGCACCGAGTCCCACGAATCCGGCGCCCAACTCCTCTACAGCGACGACGGCGGCCTCAGCTGGCGGCCCGGCGCCCGCTGGGGCGCCCCCGAAGGAACGCCCGCACCCAACGAACCCGCCCTGACGCAGCTCCCCGACGGCCGGATCTACGTCAACGCCCGCTCCACCGCCACCTGCGGCACCCCCGACCACCGCGTGTCCGCGCTCGTCGATGACGCCTCCGCCCCCGACTTCCCCGCCCCCGGCTTCACCCCCGTCACCGGCCTCACCGCCCCGCCCGCCTCCGGCTCGCTCCTCCAACTCCCCGGCGGGCCCCTGCTGCTGTCCGCGCCCAGCCGCCCCGGCGCCGAGTTCTCCGACCGCTGGACCCTCGCCGTCCGCACCTCGACCGACCAGGGCCGCACCTGGTCCACCGGCGGAGCCGTCGTCCTGCGCGAACGGGCCGGGTACTCCGACATGGCCGTGCTGCCCACCGGCGAGATCGGCATGCTCTACGAGACCGCGAACGGCACCCCGCACGGCTACGTCAAGTTCACCGCCTTCACCCCGCAGGCACTGGCCGCCGCCGGCGAGGACCTCACCCCGCGCCTCACCCCCGACGCCACCCCGTACCGCAACCACGCCGTCGTCCACGGTGGACCCCGCCTCGGGAACCGGCCCGACGGCGGGAAGACCATGCGCTTCGACGGCAAGGACGACTTCCTGCGCCTGATCGACTGCCCCGACGAACTGCGCCTGGGCGACGGCGACTTCGCCATCGCCGCCTGGGTGAAGTACAAGACCCGCGGCCAGGACCGGGACAGCGGCGCCCGACAGCCCCTCGTGTGGGGCTACGGGCAGGGCCCCGACGCCAAACAGTTCCGCATCGAGGCCGACCCGGAGACCGGCCGCCTCGAAGGCACGCTCAACGGGGGCATCGGACCCGTCACCGTGACCTCCCGCGACGCCGTCGACGACGACGCCTGGCACCACGTCGTGTTCCAGCGCGAAGGCGGCCGGCTCCAACTGTCCGTCGACGACGACGCCCCCGCCGTCATCGAGCAACCCGCCGGACGCCTCGACTTCCGGCCCTCCGGAGCCTTCACCATCCACCTCGGCACGCAGCCCGACCAGAAGGCCTTCTACGCGGGCGCCCTGGACGACGTACGGATCTACGGTCGGGCCCTGTCCGACAACGACCGGGCCCGGCTGCGCACCGGCAGCGACGTCAGCGACCAGGAGCGGGTGCGGCTCGCCTTCGACCGGATCGGCTGATCAGGCGGCCGGTGTCCCGGCCCGCCGGGCGAGCACCAGGCGCCAGCGCGGACTGCCGTCCGGCCGCCGGCCGAAGTGCTCCAGCGGGACCGTGCCCACGGTGAATCCGGCCGCCGTCAGGTCCGCGCGGACCGGGCCGAACGGGAACGTGCGGTAGTACATGACGAACGGCGGCCGCCACACGGCATTGCGCACCCGCATCGCCGCGTCGAAGCCCGCGAGCGCCCACCACGCCGGAGAGGTCGGCGGGATCGGCGCGCCGATCGGGAAGGCGAAGACACCGCCGGGGCGCAGGGCGCGGTGCACGCCCGCGAAGAGGGCGGGCCGTTCGGCCGGCAGGAAGTGGCCGAAGGCGCCGAAGCTCACCGCGAGGTCGTAGGAGCCGTCGAGCCGGCGCGGCAGCGCCAGCGCGTCCGCCCGTACGAGGTCCACCCCCTCGGGGTGTGCCCGCGCGGCCGCGGCCAACATGCCCGCGCTGAGGTCGACACCCGTGACCCGGTCCCGGCACAGCCGGCGCAGCATCGGCAGGCCGGCGCCGGTGCCGCAGCAGACGTCCAGCCCGGAGCCGAAGGAGCCCTCGTACTGGGCCAGGGCCTCCTCGACGGCGTCGAGCATCCGGTCGGGGGTGCGGAAGGGGGTCCCGTCGAACTTGGGCGCGAGGAGGTCGTAGCCGCGTTCGACGGAGGAGAGGGCCTGCACGGCCAGTTCGCCCAGGCTCGGGCCCTGTGAGGTGAACACGCCCCCACCCTAATGACCTGCCGGGCGGGGGCGATGAGGTTCGGCGTGCCGGTGCCCGGAGATGGACGTGGACGTGCGGCGGCCGCGGTGGTCCCCCTCCTGGCCACCGCGGCCGCCGTTCCCCCGTATTGCGCCCCCGTACGTTTTCCCCCGTACGCCCCCCACGTCCCCCGTGGGGTCGGCCCGCACGTCCCCCGTACGATTCCCCCGTACGTTTTCCCCCGTACGTCGTGCGGTCGTGCCCCGTGCGGTACCGCTACGGGCGTGTGCCGGACGCGTGGTTGTCCAGCGTCACGATCTCCTCGCCGCCGGCCTCGCCCTGGGCTTCGAGCGGCGGTTCCACCGGCGGGGCCGGCGGCTTGCTGCCGATGCCCGAGGCGTGGTTGTCGAGCGGTCTGATGTCATCGTCGAGCGGCGAAGCGTTCTCGTTCGTCGTCATCGGGTCTCCTGATGGTGGGTCGGGCCCGTTCGGCGATTCCCCCGTGGCCGCCGAACGGGTGGTCCTCCAACGTCGACCCGGGTGCTCCCCCCGGTGCTCCGGGTCGATGAACCCATCGTGGCGGACGGCGATAAACGAACGATGAACGCCGCGTCCATCCGGGCAAAGGCCCTGCTCGGCGCCGTTCAGGCAGCGACTTCCGTCGCCAACAACGCGCGTACTTCGGCCAGTTCGGCGGAACCGAGCTGAGCGAAAACGGTCTCCGCGTCCCGCCAGCACGCGCGCGCCCGGTCGGCCTGACCGAGGGACCGCAGCGCCTTCCCCAGGACGGTCAGCACCGTCGCCCGGCGCCATTCCCCGCCGATCCCGCGCAGGGCGATGGCCTGCTCGGCGTGCTTGGCCGCCAGTGTGGGCCGCTGCGCGGCCAGGTGGGCCTCGGCGAGCCGGAAGTGGGTCACGCCCTCCCACAGCGGCTGCCGGTTCTCGTGGAACAGCGACAGGGCCTCGCCGAGCTGCGACAGGGCCTCGGTGAGTCGGCCCGCCTGGGTGAGCGCGATGCCCAACGCGTAGCGGCCGTTGGCCAGGCGCAGGGTCAGGCCCATCCGGTCGTAGACGGCGATGCCCTGCTGTGCGAGGTCGATGGCGCTGGACAGCCGGTCCAGCCCGACGTGGATGCGGGAGAGGTTGCACAGGGCGCTGGCCTCCCCGACGCGGTTCCCGTCGGCCCGGAAGTTCTGGATGGCCTCCAGCAGGTAGCGCTCGCCTTCGGCGTACCGGCCCTGGTAGAGCGCGATGATCCCGCGGTCGTTGGGCGCCCAGCAGCTCGGCAGCGGGTCCTCGGCCTCGCGGGCCAGGTCCATGGCCTGCCGGGCCTCGTCGTCGGCCTCCGCGAACCGGCCCGCGAACAGGTGGACCATGGTGAGGGTGGTGCGGGCCCGGCCCTCGGCCCGCGGGTCCTTCGTCGTCCGGGCGGCCTCGCGCAGGGTCAGCGCCGCCGACTCGTACTGCTTGGAGTTCGCGCCCGCCTCGGCGAGGTCCTTGGCCGCCCACAGCAGGTCCACGGCCCTGCGCAGGGCATCGGCCCGGCCGTCGTCCCCCGCGCCGTCCGCCCGTGCGCCGTCCGCCGGTGCGCCGTCGGCCTGCGCGCCGGCCCGTACGGCGGCCTGGCGCACGCAGGCCAGCAGCGGGCCCGCCTCGGCGAACAGCCAGTCCAGGGCGGCGCGCGGTTCGGTCAGGACGAGGCCGGGGTGGCGGGTCGCGGACAGGTGGGCCGGCAGCCGGTCGCCGGGGCGCTCCAGCGCGTACACCCGGGACGCGGTGGCCAGATAGAAGTCGAGGAGCCGGTCGAGGGCGGCGTCGCGGCCGCCCGGCGGCTGTTCGTCACGGTCGGCGCAGGCGCGCGCGTAGAGGCGTACGAGGTCGTGGAAGCGGTAGCGGCCGGGTGCGGCGGACTCCAGTAAGGAGCAGTCGACCAGGGCCTCCAGGAGGTCCTCGGTGTCGTGCTCGGGCAGGTCGAGCACGGCGGACGCGGCGCGCAGGGAGATGTCGGGGCCGTCGGCGAGGCCGAGCAGGCGGAAGGCGCGCTGCTGGGCGGGTTCGAGCTGGCCGTAGCCGAGCTCGAAGGTGGCTTTGACGGCGAGGTCGCCGGCCTGGAGTTCGTCGAGGCGGCGGCGCTCGTCGGCGAGCTTGGCGGCGAGGACGGAGACGGTCCAGGTGCGGCGGGCCGCGAGCCGGGAGGCGGCGATGCGGATGGCGAGCGGCAGGAACCCGCAGGCGCAGACGACGTCGAGGGCGGCCTGGCGTTCGGCGCCGACCCGTTCGCCGCCCACGATCCGGGTGAACAGCTGCAACGCCTCCTCGGGGCTCATCACGTCGAGGTCGACGAGGTGCGCCCCGGCGAGCCCCGACATGCGGACCCGGCTGGTGACGAGGGTGGCGCAGCCGGCGGTGCCCGGCAGCAGCGGGCGGACCTGGGCGGCGTCGCGGGCGTTGTCGAGGAGCACCAGGACGCGGCGCCCGTCGAGGAGGGAGCGGTAGAGCGCGGCCCGTTCGGCGGGGGAGTCGGGGATGGAGCTGTCGGGGGCGCCGAGCGAGCGCAGGAAGCAGCCGAGGACGGCTTCGGGCTCGACGGGGCGCAGGTCGGTGCCCTGGAGGTCGATGTAGAGCTGGCCGTCGGGGAAGTACGGCCGGGCGGCGTGGGCGACGTGCACGGCGAGCGTGGTCTTCCCGACGCCTCCTATCCCGGCCAGCGCGGACACGGCCATGACCTCGCCCCCGGCACCGGCGAGGATGTGCCCGAGCTCGCTGACGAAGGCGGCCCGACCGGTGAAGTCCGGCACGGTGGCGGGCAGTTGTGCCGGGCGTACGGTGACGGGCGCGGCGGCCGGCGTCGGGTCCTCGGCGCGGGCCAGCTCGGTGTCGGCGCGCAGGATCCGCTGCTGGAGGGCGGCGAGCTCGGGGCGGGGGTCGACGCCGAGTTCGTCGGACAGGAGCCGGCGGGTGTCGGCGTAGACGGCCAGGGCCTCGGCCTGCCGCCCGCTGCGGTAGAGGGCGAGCATCAGCAGCTCGCGCAGCCGCTCCCGCAGGGGGTGCGCGGCGGTGAGGGCGGTGAGCTCGGAGACGGCCTCGGCGTGGTGGCCGACCTCCAGGTCGAGGTCGAGGCGGGCCTCCAGCAGTTGGAGGCGCCACTCGGCGAGCCGGGTCCGTTCGGTCTCGGCGTGCGGGCCGGGGACCCCGGCGAGGGGTTCTCCGTCCCACAGGTCAAGGGCGCGGCCGAGCAGGGTCAGGGCGAGGGCGCGGTCCCCGGCGCAGCGGGCCCGGTCGGCGTCGGCGGCGAGGTCGCGGGCGATCCCGAGGTCGAGGGCCTCGGGGCGGCGCAGTCGGATCGCGTAGCCGCCGGCGTCGGTGACGAGCAGCCCGGGGTCGAGGACCTTGCGCAGCCGGGAGGCGTAGGTGCGGATGGTGGCGAGGGCCTGCTGCGGCGGGTCCTCGCCCCAGATGGCGTCGATCAGCTCGGGCGCGGTGACGGTGCGGCCGTCGCGCAGCAGCAGCGTGGCGAGCAGGGCGCGTTGCTGGGGGCTGCCGGAGGGCAGCGCCTCGTCGCCGCGCCAGGCCCGGACGGGGCCGAGGACGGCGAACCGGTTGCCGTCGGGGGTGGGGGCGGGGACGACGGAAGGAGCCGGGGCGGCGGATCGGGCGGGGCCGGCGGCCGGGGCGGTGCCGGACGGGCCGGAGCCGGACGCGGAGCCGGATCCGGTTCCGGATCGGGGCCCGGGGCCGGACGCGGTGTCGGACGGGCCGGTGTCGGACCGGGTGGTGCCGGCCGGGCCGGGGGCCGTTCGGGCCGCCTCGGGGTGGTTCCGCTGGTGTGGGATGGCCGGTATGCCGTCCATCGGTCGTCCCCCCTGCCTTCCGTCGTTTTGAGGGCCAGTCTGCCCTGTCTTGCGCGTACACGTCAGTCCGCAGAGGACCGATCCGCCGCCAACTAGCTGACGGTTCGTCAGATCGGCGCTACGGTGTGAGGCATGGAGACCTTCCCGAAGATCATCTCGGTGGACGACCACACGGTGGAGCCCCCGCACGTCTGGCGGGACAGGCTCCCGTCCAAGTACCGGGACATCGGCCCCCGGATCGTCCGCGCCCCCCTCAAGGAAATGACCTTCCTCGGCGGCAAGTTCGCACCCGTCATGGGAGCCCCCGGCGACGACGGTCCCGTCGGCGACTGGTGGGTGTACGAGGATCTGCACCGGCCGCTCACCCGCCTCGACACCGCCGTCGGGTACGACCGTGACGAGATCAAACTGGAAGTCATCACCTACGACCAGATGCGCCCGGGCTCCTTCTCGGTTCCCGAACGCCTCGCGGACATGGACGTCAACCACGTCCAGTCCGCCCTCTGCTTCCCCACCTTCCCCCGCTTCTGCGGCCAGACCTTCACCGAGGCCAAGGACCGTGAGCTGGGCCTGCTCGGCGTACGGGCCTACAACGACTGGATGGTGGAGGAGTGGTGCGGCCCCGAGGCCCGGGGCCGGCTGATCCCGCTGACCCTCGTCCCGCTGTGGGACGCCCGCCTCGCCGCCGCCGAGGTCCGCCGCAACGCGGCCCGCGGCGTGCGCGCCGTCGCCTTCTCCGAGATACCCCCGCACCTGGGCCTGCCGTCCGTCCACACCGACGACTGGGACCCGTTCCTCGAAGCGTGCAACGAGACCGGCACGGTCATCGCCATGCACATCGGCTCCTCCTCGCGGATGCCGTCCACCTCGGCGGACGCGCCGCCCGCCGTCGGCTCCACCATCACCTTCGCCAACTGCTGCTTCTCGATGGTCGACTGGCTGATGAGCGGCAAGTTCGAGCGCTTCCCCAACCTCAGGATCATGTACGCCGAGGGCCAGATCGGATGGATCCCCTACATCCTGGAACGCGCGAACGTGGTCTGGGAGGAGAACCGCGGCTGGGGCGGCGTCGCCGACAAGGTGCTGCGCCCGCCGTCCGAACTGTTCGCCGAGCACGTCTTCGGCTGCTTCTTCGACGACGCGTTCGGCCTGAAGAACCTCGACTCCATCGGCGTCGGCAACGTCCTCTACGAGACCGACTACCCGCACTCGGACTCCACCTGGCCGAAGTCCCGGGAGGTCGGCGAGGCCCAGATGGGCCACCTGGCCCCGGACGTCGTGGACCGCATCGTCCGCGGCAACGCGATCGACCTGCTGGGGCTGACCCCGCAGGGGCTGTGGGCGGGGGCGTAGGGGAGTGGGGGCCTGTCCCGGGCCTGCGTCCGCGCCGGCCCCGGGGCCTTCGCCCGGCTGCCCACACCGGGCGAGGCCTGGGATCGTGCGCTGGAGGTGCAGGATCGGCTGATCACGGCGGGCAACCGGAAGGCCGTGTCGCTCCCCGACTTGATCATCGCGGCCACCGCCGAGCGGCACGGCGCCACCGTCCTCCACTACGACGGCGACTACGACGTGATCGCCGCGGTCACCGGCCGGCCGATGCGCTGGGTGGTGACCGCCGGCACGGCGGACCGACCTTCCCGGGGCACCGTTCCGGCCTCGGCGGCGGGAACGCGCCACCCGGCCACCCCCGATCTTGCACCCCGGGTCGCCCGCGAGGCATGCTTCGCCAGGGCAAAGCGGGGAGGGGCTGGGATCGTGGCGGTGGACAAACGGACCGTGGTGACGGCGGTGCTGTGCGCCTTGGCGGCGCTGGGCGCCTCCGCGGCGGTGGCGGAACTGGCACCACCACCCGAAGCGACCACGTCCGCACGGGCCAAGACGGCCGCGCCGTCGGGCGCGCCCTCCGGCACACCGACCGGGTCGTCGCGATCGCAAGCACCTAAACCGTTGCTGTCGGGCGAGCTGCCGCCACCCGTGAACCCCCAGCCCGGCGGCCCCGCCGCCTACACCGGCGCCCTGTTCACCGGCGGCCTGGACGGCCAGCACTTCTGCACCGCGACCGTGGTCCGCAGCCCCGGCAGGAACCTGATCATCACCGCCGGGCACTGCCTCCTCGCGGGCAAGCAGCGCGACAGCGCGGGAGGCGCCGTCTTCGCACCCGCGTACGCGAACGGCGTCGCCCCCTACGGCACCTGGAAGATCGAGGAGGTCTTCGAGGACGACCGCTGGGCCGAGGAAACGGACGACGACTACGACCTCGCCTTCGCCCGCCTCGCCCCCGACGACAAGGGCCGCCCCATCGAGGACGTCACCGGCGCCGCCGCCCTGGACACATCGGGCCGCGCCGGCGAGGAGGTCACCGTGACGGGCTACCCGTCCGACCGCAAGGTGCCCCGTACCTGCACGTCGACCTCCGTCCGGCTGAGCCCGACCGAACAGCGCTTCGACTGCGCCGACTTCCCGGGCGGCACGAGCGGCAGCGCCTGGATCAGCCGCGACAGCAAGATCATCGGCATCCTGACGGGCGGCGACACCGACGACGTCTCCACGAGCACGATCCTCGGCGACTACGCCGCCCAGCTGTACGCGAAGGCCACCACGGGCCGCTGACCCGGCCCGCCCCGCCGGACGGGCCGTTCGCCCACCGGGTTCAGCCGATGCCGATCACCGTGGTGCGGAAACGGGAGGCGTAGGCGGAGGGCGTGGTGCCGAGGTGGCGGGCGAAGGCCCGCCGCAGGGACTCGTCGCTGCCCAGGCCACTGAGGCGGGCGGTCGTCGTGACGCTCTCACCCCGCTCCAAGAACATCCGCGCGCTCTCCACCCGCAGCAACTCCAGGTGGACGGCCGGCGTGGTGCCGGTGTGGGCCTTGAAGAGGCGCGAGAGGTGACGGGTGCTGAGTCCGGCCCGCCGGGCGAGCGCCGGAAGGCCGTGATCGGCCGCCGGGTCGGCGACCATCGCGTCCAACAACGGACGCAGGACCGGATCGCGGGTGGGCGAGGTCCGGGACGCCGCCGAGAACTGGGACTGACCGCCCGGCCGTTGCATGAAGACGACCAGGTCGCGGGCGACCCGGCGAGCGGCCTCGGGGCCGAGGTCCTGTTCCACGAGCGCGAGGCAGACGTCGATTCCCGCCGTGACTCCGGCCGAGGTGAGGACGGGCCCGTCCTGGACGTGGATGGCGTCGGGGGTGACGGTGACGGCCGGGTACGAGCGGGCCAGCTCGGCCGCGTGTTCCCAGTGGGTCGTGGCCCGGCGGCCGTCGAGCAGCCCCGCCGCGGCCAGCGCGAACGCCCCGGTGCAGACGGCGGCGACCCGCTGCGCGCGCCCGGCCAGACCGGCGACGAGCGCGACGAGCGACGGGTCGCCGGCGAGGGTCGCCAGGTCGGCGGGCCCGGGGACGACCAGTGTCGCGGTGCGGGCGACCGCCGCCGCCGGGAGGTCGGCGTCGATCCGCAGGCCGGTCGAGGTGCGGACGGGGCCGCCGTCGGGGGTGCAGACCCGCACGGCGTAGGGCCGGCCCGCAGTGCTGAACACCTCCAGCGGCGCGGCGACGTCCAGCAGCCGGACGCCGTCGAAGGCGAGGACGGTGACGGGGTGGGGAGCGACCATGCGGACACGGTAGCGGCCCGCCGTGTCCGGATCCGTGGGGTACGTGGCTCCACGGACATGGCGGGCGCTGCCCGCGTCGGAGGAATGTGGGGGCACGTCGAGAGGAGCACGCAATGAACGCACGGACCACGGACACCGGCAGGTACGCGAATACGGGCGCGTACGGGGACACGGGCGCGTACGGGGGCGCGGCGGCAGGGATCTCCGTACCCGACAGCGCACTGGCCGCCGAGGCGACGGCACTGGTGAGGGACACGACGAGCGAACTGATCTACCACCACTCGCGCCGGGTCTTCTGGTTCGGGAGCCTGCTGGGACGCCGGAGGGGCATCGCCCACGATCCCGAACTGCTCTACGTCGGAGCGATGTTCCACGACCTCGGGCTCGGTGCGGAGTTCAGGGACAGCGGTCGACGGTTCGAGGTGGACGGGGCGGACGAGGCCCGACGCTTCCTGGAACGCCACGGGGTCCCGCAGGAGGGCATCCGCCGGGTCTGGACTGCGATCGCCCTGCACACCACCCCGGGCATCCCGGAGTTCATGGAGCCGGAGGTGGCCCTCGTCACGGCGGGCGTCGAGTACGACGTCCTGGGTCTCGGCTTCGACGAACTCGACGCGGCCACCCGGGAGGAGATCACCGCACTGCACCCCCGCCCGGACTTCAAGCGCCGGATCCTGGAGGCCTTCACCGAGGGCATCGCCCCGAAGCCGGAGACCACGTTCGGGAACGTGAAGGCGGACGTGCTGCGGCACTTCGTGCCCGACCACGCCCCCGGTGACTTCGTGTCGGTGATCCGGGACTCCCGCTGGGAGGAGTGACCACCCCACCGCACGACCGGCCCGCACAACCCCTAGGCCAACAGGCCCAGGTGAACGGGCCTCAGGTCCCGGCCGGAGAGCAGGTCCGGCAGGCGCGGGGGCCAGAGCGGCTCGCCGAGGGCGGCGAGCCGCTCCCGGGAGACCCACTGCCAGTGGATGTCGGGGGCTTCGAGGACGGGTTCGCGGGCCGGGCCGGTGGTGACGTAGATGTACTCGTGCTGGCGGACCGGAATGCCCTGGTGGGTGAAGTCGTGCTCCCAGGTGCACAGCAGCCGCTGCGGCTCCAGATCGGTCCACCCGGTCTCTTCGCGCAACTCGCGCCGCACGCACTCCTCGGGCGTCTCGCCGGGATCGATCCCCCCGCCCGGCGGCAGCCAGTGGATGCCGACCTCGATGTTGTTCTCCCGGAACAGGAACACCGATCCGCTCGGGGAGAGGACCACAATGCGAGCTGCCTGACGTGGAGTTCTCATCGCTTCAGCGTACGACTGGGGGGCCGGGAGGAGGGAGGGGCGTGCGGGGTGGGGTTGGGGGGTGGGCGGGGTCTGGGGTGGGGGGTGTGGTGGGGGCTGGGCGGGGTCGGGGGCAGCCCAGCACCACACCCCCCGCCCCCTACCCCGCCTGCAGCGCCAGCGTTGGGGAGAGGCGGGCCGCGCGGACCGCCGGGTAGAGGCCGGCCAGGGTGCCTATCGCCAGGGTGGCCGCGAAGCCGCCCGTGACCGCCCAGAGGGGGACTACCCAGGGGAGGTCGCCCGCCCGGGCGTAGACCGCCGTGGCGGCTCCGCCGAGGGCGATGCCCGCCAGGCCCCCGAGGCCGGACAGGAGCAGTGACTCGGTGACGAACTGGATGCGGATCTGTCCCTTCGTGGCGCCGAGCGAGCGGCGGAGGCCGATCTCGTGGCGGCGTTCCAACACCGAGATGATCATGGTGTTGGCGACTCCGACACCACCCACCAGGAGGGCGATCCCGCCCAGCCCGAGGAGGAGGGTGCTGAAGGCGCCCTCGGTGGCGGCCTTCGCCTGGAGCGCGGCCGACGGGTCGGTCACCGACACCGCGCTGGGGGTCTTCGGGTTCGCCGTCCGGGCGATGAGGTCGCGGACCTCCGCCACCCGGTCGTCCGCCGAGCGTTCGTACACCGCCGTCGGGTTGCCGTCGAAGCCGAGGAGTTCCTCGGCCGCCGTCCAGCCGACCAGGGCCGAGCGTTCGATCTCCGGGGCGAGCGGCACCGGTTCCAGGATGCCGGTCACCGTGAAGTAGCGGCCGCCGATGAAGACTTGCTGTCCCGGCTCGGTGATGCCCAGTCGCTGGGCCGAGACGTGCCCGAGGACGACTGCCGGGTAGCGGCCGGTGGCGCCGTTCAGCCAGGCGCCGCGCCCCGTGCGGGCCCGCAGGGTGCCGAGCAGGTCGTCCTTGGCGGCCTTGACCGTGATGCCGCCCGTTTCGCCGGCCGGGATGTTCTCCGACCTGCGGACGGACTGGGCCACGTCGCCGGTCGTCCCGACCGACACGACGCCGTCGATGCGGCCGATCATGGCGGGGGCGTCCCGAGGGAGCGTGGTGTCCTGTCCCGTGAACATGCCCTGGCCCGGGGTCGCGACGAGCATGTTCGTGCCCAGCTTGTCGAGTTCGCGCAGCAGCTTGGCCTGACTGGACGAGGAGATCCCGACCACCGCGATCATCGTCGCGATGCCGATCGCGATGCCGAGGGCCGACAGGAACACCCGCATGGGCCGCGAGCGCAGCCCCGCGGAGCCCGCGTGCAGGACGTCGCGCGGGGTGAGTCGGGGCGGGGTGAGCCGTGCGCGCCGGGCCGCGCGGGTTCTCGTACGGGAGCCCATCAGGCGGCCTCCGTCCCGGACGGGTTCCACAGGTCGGCGACGATCTCGCCGTCGCGGATGCGGACCTGGCGGGGCAGGCTCGCCGCGATCTCGTTGTCGTGGGTGATCACGGCGATGGTGGCCCCGTCCTCGTTCAGTTCGCGCAGCAGCTCCATCACCGACCGGCCGGACGCCGTGTCCAGGGCGCCGGTCGGTTCGTCGGCGAGCAGCAGGTCGGGTCGGCCCGCCACGGCCCGGGCGATGGCCACGCGCTGTTTCTGCCCGCCCGACAGTTCGTGCGGCCGGTGGTCCGTCCGGTCGCCGAGGCCGACCCGCTCCAGGGCGGCCGCCGCGCGGCGGCCGCGTTCGGCGCGGGGGAGCCCGGAGTAGAGCAGGCCCTCGGCGACGTTCGCGAGGGCGCTGAGTCCCGGTACGAGGTGGAAGGACTGGAAGACGAACCCGACGTGGCGCGAGCGCAGCGCCGACAGGGCCCGGTCGGACAGGGCCGCGACGTCGTGGCCGGCGATGGCGACGCGGCCGGCGGTGGGCCGGTCCAGGGTGCCGACGATGTGCAGCAGGGTGGATTTGCCGGAGCCGGACGGGCCGACGAGGGCGAGGAGTTCGCCGTTCATGACGGTCAGATCGATGCCGCGCAGGGCGGTGACCCCGCCGGGGTACTCCTTGGTCACCCCGGCCAGTTCGACGACGGGGTGCGCGTGGAGTTCCGCGGTCCGGGCGGTCGTGTGCTCCGTCACGGGCTCGGGTACGGGCCCCGTCGGTCGCTCGGGTGCGGGCCCCGGCTCGGGTGCGGGCCCCGGCTCGGGTGCGGGCCCCGGCTCGGGTGCGTGCCGGTTCACAGCTTCGGCACCCCCACCTGCGTGCCCTCCTTGAGGGCGTCGCCGGTCACCTCGACGCGGCCGTTGCCGAACATGCCGAGCTCGACCTTGACGTCGCGGGTCCGGCCGTTCTCGACGACCTGGACGCCGAAGCCTCCGCCGGGCAGGGCCAGCAGGGCGTTGACCGGTACGGACAGGACGCCCTTGCGGGTCTCGCCGGTGAGTCGCACCGAGACGGGGGACTGGTCGGGGCCCTTGACGTCGCCGGGGTTGTCGAAGACGACGTTCACCTCGACCTTGGGCTTCTTGTCGCCACCGCCCCCAGCACCGCCCCCGGAGCCCGCGCCGCCGTTCGGGTCGTCCGTGCCGGCCGTGCCGCCGACGGAGTCGATCTTCCCGGCGGCACTGGCGCCTCCGGGCAGCCGTACGGTCACCTTGTCGCCGGTCCGCGCCGCTTCCGCCTTCGCCGCCTCCAGTTGCAGGCGGGCGATCCGCTCGGTCCCGGTCACGGTGAGCACCGGCTTGCCCGGTCCGGGTTCGTCGCCGACGGCCGAGTCGTTCCGCTTGATTCGCTGGGGGCCGGTCGCGAAGGCGATGTCCTCCTTCGCGACCTCACCGGTCTCCTGCCCCTTGTGGGCCTTCTGCCAGCGCTTCACCGCAGCCGTCGTGCCCGTGGTGAAGGTGGCGTCCGTGGCGTCGAGACCGGTTCCGTACCCGAGGGCGATCAGGTTCCGCTTCAGCTGTTTGACGTCCTCGCCCCTGTCGCCCGCCTTCAGCGGTCGGTACATGGGCGTCGACCCGTACATCAGCCGTACCGGTTTCCCGTTGATCTCGTACAGCCTCGCGTCCCGCTCGACCGCCGAACCCTCGGGGGCGGTCCAGGTGAGGACACCGGGCCCCGGCGCGCTCAGCTTGCGTTCCTGTGCGTAGCCGAGGGTGCCCTCCACCTGGAGACCCGCGCTGAGGTCGCCGCGCTGCACCGGTGCGGTGGCCGGGGGGAGGCCGTCGGCGCGTTCTTGCCGTTCGCCGTCCCGAGGGGGCTGGGCGAGGACGGCGTACCCGCCGCCCGAGACGGCGAGGGCGACCGCCAGGGTCCCCATAAGCCACGTGCCGCGCCGGGCCATCAGGCCGCTTCGCACTTCTTCTGGGCCTCCTCGAAGGCCTTCTCCTGTCCCTTGGGGATCTCGATGCCCGTCTTCATGCCGCCGGACATGTACTCGGGGTCCTTGAGGTCCACCCCGTTCTTGCGCATGCACTGGACCCAGCGCAGTTCCTTGTCCTTCTCCTCCTGCGTGGGCTCCTTGCCGGCGCCGGGGCCACTCATCCCGCAGGCCTTCATGGCCTCTTCCATCTTCTGCGGGTCCGCGCCGCCGCCGACGGTCATGCCGTTCGGGTTCTGGCCGGGCTCCGGGTCGGGCGCGTCCATCCCGTGCTCGCGCAGGCACTGGCGCATCTTCACGGCCGCGTCCGCGTCGGCTCCGCCGTTGGTCTTGCCGCCGCCGCCGCCGCTCGCGGAGCTGCCCTTGCCGTCGCCGTCCTTGCCGTCGCTCCCGCCGGACGTGCCGCCGTTCGTGCAGGCGGTGACGAAGAGGGTCAGGCCGGTCAGCGCGGCGGCCGTGGTCATGGTCAGGGATCGCTTCATGGGCCCGAGCGTGCGGGAAAGGGGGATTTCGCTTCCCTCTCGCAGTCCGCTTACAACGGCGAAATGTTCTCCTCCTGTAGAGAGGACGCCATGCGAGTTCTGGTGGTGGAGGACGAGGCGTTCCTGCGGGAGATGATCGCCGAGGGGTTGCGCCGTGACGCGTTGGCCGTCGACGAGGCGGCCGACGGCCTGGAGGCGCTGAGCCGCCTGCGGCTGGGGGACTACGACGTCCTCGTCCTGGACCGCGACCTGCCCGGGCTGCACGGCGACGAGGTCTGCCGTCAGGTGGTGCGCGAGCGGCTGCTGACGCGGGTGCTGATGCTGACCGCCTCCGGGACCGTCCGCGACCGCGTGGAGGGTCTGGGCCTCGGCGCCGACGACTACCTCACCAAACCGTTCGCCTACGACGAGCTCCTCGCCCGCGTCCTGGCGCTCGGCCGGCGCGCGCAGCCGGCGCTGCCGCCGGTCCTGGAGCGGGCCGGGATCGCCCTGGACACGGCCCGCCGCTCGGCCACCCGCGACGGGCACCGGCTGGCGCTCTCGCGCAAGGAGTTCGCGGTGCTGGAGGCGCTGCTCCGCGCCGAGGGCGCGGTGCTGAGCAGCGACGACCTGATCGAGCGGGTGTGGGAGGACGGCACGGCCTACAGCACGAACGCGGTGCGGGTCACGCTCAGCAAGCTGCGCGCCAAGCTGGGCGAGCCGCCGCTGATCGAGACGGTCCCGGGCGCGGGCTACCGGATCACCGGTCCGCGATGAGAGCGGTGCTCCATTCCGAGCGCGCCCGTCTCACCGCGCTCTACGGCACCCTGCTGGTCCTGGCGGGCGGCGGCCTGGTCGCGCTGGTCAACGTCCTGCTGCGCAAGGGGCTCGGTTCGCGGGTCAACGGCGCCGTCACCACCGTGATGCCCGGGGTACCGGTCCGCGCCGGGGATCCCCTCCCGGACGAGACGGCCTTCGTACCGGCCCAGAAACTGCCGCCCGGCGTCGCCCCGACCGATGCGCAGCTCGCGCGGTGGGCGGCGACGAAGAACGTGTCCCGCGCCGCCGAACAGGCCGCGCTGCACGAGCTGACGGTGGTGTCCCTCGTCGCGCTGGCCCTGTTCGCGGTGCTGTCGGTGTGGTTGGCCTGGTGGATGGCGGGCCGTGTGCTGCGTCCGGTCGGCGTGATCACCGAGAAGGCGCGCCGGTTGTCGGGGGCGAACCTGCACGAGCGGATCGCCCTCCAGGGCCCGCCGGGCGAGTTGAAGCGGCTGGCGGACACGTTCGACGGGATGCTCGACCGGATGGAGGGCCTGGTCACGGCGCAGCGGCGGTTCGCCGCGAACGCGGCGCACGAGTTGCGCACGCCGGTCGCCGTGCAGCGGGCCGCCGCCGAGATCGGGCTGGCGGGGGATCCGGGGCCGCAGAAGGTGGCCCGGATCCGGGAGCGGCTCATCGCGGTGGCCGACTCCAGTGAGCACCTGATCGAGTCGCTGCTGCTGTTGGCGGTTTCCGAGGAGGGCCTGGAGTCGGCGGAGCCCGTGGACCTGGCGGCGCTGGCGGAGACGGAACTGGCCGCAGTCTTCCCGCCCGGCGGACCGAACCGCACGACGGGCGGCGGGCCGAGCGGCGGACCGACCGCCGGGCCGTCAGCCGGACCGACCGCAAGGCCGACCGCCGGGCCGGGGGAAGCGCCGGGGGAAGTGTCGGACGCCGCCCCGCCCGCCCCGCCCGCTCCGGCCGCCCCGACCGTCGTACGGGACCTCGCGCCGCTCACCGTCAGTGGCGACGGGGCGCTGCTCGGGCACCTGGTGCGGAACCTGCTCGCGAATGCCGTACGTCACAACCGCGCGGGCGGTCGGGTGTCCGTGGCGACCTCCGCCGACGGGGTGTTGACGGTGTCCAACACCGGTCCGCAGATCGCGGCGGCGGACGTGCCGCGACTGCTGGAGCCGTTCCGCAGGCGGGCCGAACGGCGTCACACCGCTGGTGAGGGCGCCGGCCTGGGCCTGTCGATCGTCGCCTCGATCGCGCGGGCGCACGGTGCGGAACTGCTCGCGGAGGCCAATCCGGAGCCGGCCGGCGGGCTGACGGTACGGGTCCGCTTTCCGGTGGCACCTGGGCCCGGGAGGGCGGACGTTCGGCGGGACTGAAGATCACCTGATGTACGGTCGGTTCAATGAGCAAGCACGCCCGAGCCCGCTCCCGTACCCGTCCGCGCTCGTCCTCAGCAGGTCGACCGCAGCGGGCCGTCACCGTTGCCGCGTTCCTGGGACTGTTGGTCTTCGGGGCCGGCTGGCTGTACGCGCTGCACGAGCCTCCCGGCGCGCCGGTGCCGCAGACCCGCTCGGACGCGCGCCCGCAGACCGCCGACCGGGCGGCGCGCACCGTGCAGCGGACCGACCCCTTCCAGGGGCTGCCGGGCATCAGCGCGGACACGCGTGCCAGGATCCCGGCGGACTCCCGGCAGCTGGTGCTGGTGACCGGTAGGGCCAAGGACTCCTCGGAGTCCGATGTCGCCCTGTACACGCGGGCCGCGCCCGGTGAGGACTGGAAGCGGTCCGCGCAGTGGGCGGGCCGCAACGGGGCCAAGGGCTGGTCCACCGAGCGTGCGTACGGGGACCTGACGTCCCCGCAGGGCGTGTTCTCCCTCACCGACGCGGGCGGCCTGCTCGCCGCCCCGCCCGGCACCCGGCTGCCGTACGACCGGGACGCCGCGTTCGTCGCCACCGGCCGGGGCGTGAACGGCGAGTCCCTGGCGGGTTCCTTCGACTACGTCGTGGCGATCGACTTCAACCGCAAGCAGGGCGTGTCCCCGCTGGACCCGGCGAAGCCGGACGGCGAGGGCAAGGGCGGCAACATCTGGCTGCACGTGGATCACGACGGTCCTTCGCAGGGCTGCGTCGGCATCCCGAAGGACGCGATGCAGACGCTCCTCACGACCCTCGACCCGGCGGCGAAGCCGGTCATCGCGATGGGCCCGGCGGGCTTCTGACCCCACGGCCGAGCCGGGCACGTCGTCACGGGACGCCCCGCCCGCCCCGCCCCTGTCCGACACCGACCGGCCCCGGCTCCGACTCGCCCCGGCGCCGACCGGCCCCGGCTCCCGTGCGCCCAACGATGACCGATGGCACTCCACACTCCTTGAGAAAGACGCCTGCTGACCTCGTACGACAGCAACA
>NZ_JANFAK020000098.1 GCF_024721315.2 Streptomyces sp. Isolate_45 | reverse complement strand
GTCCGCTGCCGGCGGGCACGGGGCGGCGGCGCCCGGCAGCTGCGACTGCGGGCCCGCCAGGGGCAGGTCGGCCGACGGGCCGGCGGGCACACCGGCCGCCCCTTCACCGGGAACGCCGTCCGGGGCGGTGCCCGGGACCCCGGAAGTCCCGTCGGCGAGCGCGTCGGGGGCAACGGGGGCACCGGAGGTGGCGCCCGGCGAGGTGTCCATCGGCAGGTCGAGGGGCGCGCCGCCGGACAGGTCGCCGGACAGGTCATCGCCGAGGTCGGTGCCGGTACCGGGGCCGGTGGTACCGGCACCGGGGTCCCCGTAGAGGTCGGCGTAGAAGTCCGCGTCGAGGTCCGCGGTGAAATCGTCGGTGAGGCCGGCGTTCGGGCCGCCGGTGAGGTCGTCCGCGAAGGATTCGGGCGCGGCCTGCGGCGTACCGGCGGACGGGCCTGCCGCCACCTCCCCGGGAGCCCCGGGAGCTCCGGGAACGGCCCCGGCCGGGTCCGACGGCAGGCTCCCCGCGGCGCCGCCGGTCAGGTCGGACGGCGTGTCCCCCGCCAGGCCTCCGGGGAGGTCCGAAGGGGGTCCGGCGGGCGGCGCCGTCGGGGACACCGGCGGCTTGGTCCGCTCCAGGCTGTGGGGATCGGCCGCGGTGCAGGGGTCGGCGGCACCCCCGGGCGGGTTGGCCGGCCCGTCGGGGATGCCGTCGGCCGGGTCGTAGGGCGGCAGCACCCGCGGTGTCTTGTCCTGGGCGCCGTCGTCCCCGGTCCTGCGCTCGATCCAGGTGTTGTCGGCCATGTTGACGATGAGCAGGTTGTCCAGGGGCCGGGCGCTCGGCTCGACGACGACGACCTGGTTGGCCTGGTAGCCCTGCCAGGGGTCACCCTTGATCACCGGGCTGCCGTTCGCGGAGCGCGGCGCGACGAGCGGGTTGCCGCAGCCGCAGCGGACCCGCGGCATGCCGTGTTCGTCGACGAGGACGGCGGTGCCGGCCTGGAGAACGGCCTGGAAGTCCTCGGGGTGGCCGTCCTTGTAGCCGTGGCTGGTGACCCGGGTGTCGGCGCGGAGCACCACCGGGGTGAGCCCGCGCAGGAACTCGGGGAGCTTGGCCTGTTCGACCCCGGAGACGGAGGCGAAGGCGCGGCCCCTGGCCTCGTCGGCGACGAGGAAGCCGACCTGCCGTTCCACGTCGCAGCTGCCGAACCGTTGGGTGCCGCCGTAGAGGCCGGGGGTGGCCGCGCCGATCGTACGGATGCCCCGGCCGCTGCGGTTCGGCAGCGGGGGCTGCACCGGGGCCGACTCCCGGGTGGCGAAGGAGGCCGTGAACGGGGCGGAGCCGGCGGCGCCGACGGGCTGGAGCTGGACCTCCTTGGTCTCGGCGGCCGGACCCTTCGTCACCTCGGGCGGCGAGCCCGTGCAACCTGCGGCGAGGAGTCCGACGAGGGCGAAGAGGGTTGTGCAGGTCGGTACGTGACGGCGCGACGTCTGACGGGGTGTCATCGGTGCGGGCACGTCATTCACGTCTTTCACGCTGATCTCCCTGTTCGCCCCGGTTTGTCTTCTCCTGTCTGCCGCATGTTCCGGAACGCCGCAAGTGGAGCGCCGCGAGTGGGCGCCGACACCCGCGCACCACACCGCCTTGAACATGTTCAACGAACCCCGTAGGGTCGCGACCGTAACTTGAACACGTTCAAAGGAGGGTGCCGTGACGGTACTCGTCAACCTGATCGTCACCCTGGGCATGTTCTACGTCGTCCCCGTGGGCCTCCTCCTCATCGACCCCGCCGGGCTGCGCACCGCCGCCCGACTGTGGCCGCTCGCGGCCCTGCCCGGGGCGCTGTGCCTGTGGCTGCCGCGCGGCGCGGCCGCCACCGCACTCGCCGTGCTCTACGCCCTGGCGGCGCTGGCCCTGGCCGCGCACGCGCCGGTCCGGCTGCTGCTGACCCGATCGCTCGCCCCCGCCGAGGTGGCCGCGCTCACCGCGCTGGTCTCGCCCTCGGTCGCCGGGACCGCCCTGGTCGCCGAGCGGGCCGGGTACCGGCTCTTCGGCTTCGACCTCGACATCCTGGCCCTGACCGTCCCCCACTTCCACTTCGCCGGTTTCACGGCGGCCCTGGTCGCCGGGCTGGTCTGCCGCTCGACGGGTGGACGGCGCCGGGCGCGCTGGGCGGCGTACAGCGTCCCCGCCGGCACGCTGCTCGTGCTCCTCGGATATTTCGTGGACGACTGGGCCGAACTGCTGGGGGCGGTGGTGCTGACGGCCGGGATGTGGGCCGTGGCGCTCGTGACCTGGAGCGACCTCCGGCCCACCGCCCGCGACCGGACCACCGGCATCCTCCTGACGGTGTCCTCGGCCGTACTGGTCGCCACGATGCTGCTCGCCCTGTGGTGGGCGGTCGGCGAGGCCACCGGAATCGCGCATCCCACCTTGACCTGGATGGCCGCGACGCACGGCCTCGGCAACGCGCTCGGCTTCGCCCTGTGCTCGCTGCTGGCCTGGCGCCGCCTCACCGCGACCCCGAACCCGGATCCGACCTCGCCCCCGACCCCCACCCCCGCCCCGATGCCCACGACTCGCCGGGCCATGACCCGCTGAACGCGCCCCCGAACGGAGACCACCCCATGACCCGCCTCACCAGCACCGCCCGGGACACCCTCAACTATCCGGACCGCGGCGCCACCCTCCGTCGCCCGCTGCCCGCCGGCTACAACCACCTGCACCACCGGGCCCGCGTCGGGCACGGCCGCGAGGCGTTCGAGGCTGCCGGCAGGGCGGTCTCGGAGTTCGGGATGCACCGGGCGACCGGCGCCCGCGTGCGGACGGACGGGCCCGCCGCGCCCGGGGTGCGGGTGGAGATCGGGCTGGGCATCGGTCCGCTGCGCATCACCGTGCCGTGCGAGGTGATCTGGGTACCGGACGCCCCGAACCGGGCTGGATTCGCCTACGGCACCCGGACCGGGCACCCGGAGAGCGGCGAGGAATCGTTCCTGGTGGAGCTCGCCGAGGACGGCACGGTGTGGTTCGAGGTGACCGCCTTCAGCCGCCCGGCCACCTGGTACACCCGCCTCGCGGGCCCGATCGTCCCCGTCCTGCAACTCGGCTACGCCCGGCTGCTGACCCGCCTCCTGCGCGGACTGGCCGCGACCGGCTGATACTGGAGGGGATGGACTGGTTCACCGCTCCCGGATACTGGCCGGCCCGGATCGTCTTCCAGCGGACCCTCGCCGGTGTCTACGTCCTCGCCTTCGTCGGGGCGGCGCTGCAGTTCCGGGCCCTGATCGGGGCCCACGGCATGCTGCCCGTCCCGCGCCACGTGCGGTACGTGCCGTTCCGGCACGCGCCGAGCCTGTTCCAACTCCACTACTCCGACCGGCTCTTCGCCGGCTGCGCCTGGGCCGGCGCGGCTCTCGCGGCCGCGCTGGCGGCGGGGGCCGGGGACGTGGTCCCGCTGGGCGCGGCCATGGCGATGTGGGCCGTCCTGTGGCTGCTGTACCTGTCCATCGTCAACGTGGGGCAGACCTGGTACTCCTTCGGCTGGGAGTCGTTGCTGCTGGAGGTGGGCTTCCTCGCCGTCTTCCTGGGCAACGCCCGGACCGGGCCGCCCGTGCTGGTGCTGTGGCTGCTGTGGTGGGTGCTGTTCCGGGTGGAGTTCGGTGCCGGGCTGATCAAAATGCGGGGCGACGCCTGCTGGCGCAAGCTCACCTGCCTCTACCACCACCACGAGACGCAGCCCATGCCCGGGCCGCTCAGCTGGTTCTTCCACCACCTGCCGAAGCCGTTGCACCGGGTGGAGTGCGCCGCGAACCACGTGACGCAACTCGCCGTTCCTTTCCTTCTGTTCCTCCCCCAGCCGGTGGCCTCGTTCGCCGCTGCCGTGATGGTCGCCACCCAACTGTGGCTGGTGCTCTCCGGCAACTTCGCCTGGCTGAACTGGCTGACGATCGCGCTCGCCCTGTCGGCCATCGACTTCACCCGCTTCACCGGAGCGCCGCCCGCCGCCGCCTCGCGCGCGGCGCCCCTGTGGTACGTGGTCCTCGTGTGCGCGGTGACCGTGCTGGTCCTGGTCCTGAGCCGGCACCCGGTCGCCAACATGATCTCGCGCCGCCAGGTGATGAACCGTTCCTACGACGGACTCCACCTGGTCAACACCTACGGGGCCTTCGGCTCGGTCAGCCGGATCCGCGAGGAGGTGGTGGTCGAGGGCACCGATGAGCGGACGCCCCGCGAGGACGGCGTGTGGCGGGAGTACGGCTTCAGGGGCAAGCCGGGTGAACTCCGACGGCTGCCGCGCCAGTTCGCCCCCTACCACCTGCGCCTCGACTGGCTCATGTGGTTCGCGGCGCTCTCCCCCGGCTACGCGCGTGACTGGTTCGGGCCGTTCGTCGAGCGGCTGCTCGCGGGCGACCGGGACACTCTGCGGCTCCTGCGCCACAACCCGTTCCCGGAAGCCCCGCCACGTTTCGTGCGGGCCCGGCTGTACCGCTACCGGTTCACCACCCGGCGGGAGCTCCGCGAGACGGGCGCGTGGTGGCACCGCACGCTGGTGGGCGAGTACCTGCCGCCGACCCGGCTCACGGACCCGGCCGCCTCAGAGCCCGAGTAGGGCCGCCTCCCGCTCGGCGGATATGCCCTTGCCCGGGCGGTCGGGGCGGTGCGGGGCGACGCCGCCGATGCTCTGCAGCCAGGCCCAGGTGTCGGCGGCCGTCTCCTCGACGGGCCTGCACGTCAGGCCGGCGTCGAGCGCCTTGGTGACGTCGGCGCCGAACATGAAGTCGTACAGCTCGCCCTCGGGGAGCCAGATCGGCAGCTCGGTCCAGGGCTCGATGCCGGCCTCCTCGATCACGGCGTCCGGCGTCCAGCGCGGCTCGACCGTGCCGCCGGTGGCGGCGGCGCAGGCCGCGATGAGGCCGCCCATGGTGGCGTGGCCACTCGGGGAGACCAGGTCGTAGGCGCCGGCGCGACCGGACGCGGCGGAGTCCAGGGTCCAGCGCGCGAGGTCGCGCACGTCGATGTACTGGAGCGGCAGGTCGGGGCGGCCGGGGGCCAACAGGGGGCCGCCGCGGGCCACCCGGTTCAGCCACCAGGGCAACCGGCCGACGTTCTCGTACGGGCCGATGATCAGGCCCGCCCGCACCAGCAGCGCACGGTCCCCGAAGGCGGCCTCGGCGGCCAGTTCGCCGCCGCGCTTGTCCTCGGCGTAGGCGATGGCGTCCGCGTCGGGGGCTCCCTCGACGAGCGGGCCGCCCTCGCCGAGACCGGCCGGAGCGGGGAAGGCGTACACCGAGCGGCTGGAGATGTACGTGTACTGCCCGGCCCGGCCGGCCAACAGGCGGGCACTGTCGCGCACCACGGCGGGGGCGCCGCTCCAGGTGTCGACGACCAGGTCCCACTCCCCCTCGGCGAGGGCGGCGAGACCGTCGGGGGCCGTACGGTCCCCGTGGAGCGCGGTCGCGCGAGGCGGGGCGGCATGGTGACCGCGGTGGAAGACGGTCACGTCCCAGCCCCGGTCCAGGGCGTCCTCGACGATCGCACGCCCGACGAATTCGGTACCACCCAGCATCAGCAGTCTCATGGATCGAGACTGCCCGACCGGAGCACGGCCGGGTAAGTGGTGATCGCCGTCAGCGATCACGCCGAGGGCGGACGCGGAACGGGAACTCCACACACGCCGCGCCCCCGTCGCCCATCGGCGCGGGGGCGCGGACCGGTTCCCCGGTCGGGGCGCGATCTAGTCGATGCCGGGCAGGATGTGGGGTTCGGCCAGGTCGTCCTCGTAGCCCGCCAGGCGGATCGGCGCGGAGCGTGCCCACACTTCGAGGCTGCCGAGTTCGTCGGACTTCGTGGGCGCCCCCCGACCCGTTCGCTCCACGGTCTTTTCGGGCTTCGTCGTTTCAGTCACCGCGCACTCCCTTGTGTCGCGTAACCCGGCGGGCACTGACGCGCGCCGGAGATAGGGAAATATAAGAGTTTCCGGACGCGGTGGCGCCTTGGTGGAGCGGTGCCCGGGTGGGGCTCCTTGCGGATCAGGGTACACATATGAGCGGGGCCCCGCTCGATGGAAGGGTAAAATCCACGCTGGACCGCATTTTTTCGCCCGGAGTTCAGCGAGTCGTACGCCGGCGCGTCGCCCCGGACCGATCTGCTCGACGGCGGTTGGCGCATGCGCGCGGACGATGGCGCGGACGACGGAAGGATCGGCGGTGGCGGTGGCGGACGTGCCGGAGATCGGCAGTGTCGATGAGCTCATGGAGCTGCTGGACGCGCACCGGGGCCGCGATCACGGAATGCGGACGGCGGCGCTGCTGCGGCGCTCGCACCCGTCCGACAAGGAACTCCAGGTGGCCGGACTGCTGCACGGCCTGGCCCGGGAGGTACGGCCGCTCCTGGGTGCCCGCGTGGCGGGCCTCGCCCGGGAGCACCCGGCGCCGGCGCGGCCCCACCCGGCTCCGGACGCGGAGACCCTGCGTCAGGCCTCCGAATCGGCGACGACCGCAGGCCTGGACGCGGGCGTGATGGAGGACTGGCGTCCGGTCCTCGAACTGCTCGCCGCGCGCGTGCGCGGGGTGGGGTGAGCGAGGACCCCGGAGCCCGGGGTCCTCGACGGTGGTTCCACCGGTCGACGAACGACCGTGCGGCGCCTACCAGTTGGCGGGGGCGTAGTCCTTGAGGAATACGCCGAACAGGTCCTCGCCGAGCTCGCCGCGCACGATCGGGTCGTAGACGCGGGCGGCGCCGTCGACCAGGTCCAGGGGGGCGTGGAAGCCCTCCTCCGCCAGGCGGATCTTGTCCGGGTGCGGACGCTCGTCCGTGATCCAGCCCGTGTCGACGGCGGTCATCAGGATCTGGTCCTTCTGGAACATCTCCTGGGCGCTGGTGCGCGTCAGCATGTTCAGCGCGGCCTTCGCCATGTTGGTGTGCGGGTGTCCGGCGCCCTTGTAACCGCGGCTGAACACCCCTTCCATGGCGGAGACGTTGACCACGTAGCGGCGTCCCGCCCCGGCCGCGGCCATCGCCGGCCGGAGCCGGCTGATGAGGATGAACGGCGCGGTGGAGTTGCAGAGCTGCACTTCGAGGAGCTCGACGGGGTCCACCTCGGACACCGTCTGGATCCAGCTGTTCGTGTCGTGCAGGTCGGGCACGAGGCCGCCGGCGTCGATGGCGGTGCCCGCGGCGATCCGCTCCAGGGAGGCCGAGCCGGAGACCAGCGCGAGGTCGGTGACGTCCTGGGCGCTGAGCTTCTCGCCGCTGCCGGACGACAGGGCGGCCCCGCGGTCGACGGTGCCGCTGCCGAAGGTGCCGATGACCTCGGCGGAGGGCAGCTCGCCCGCCGGGAGCGGGGCGTTCTCCGCCGCGACCAGCTCGCTGTAGGCGCCGGGGGAACGACGGACGGTCTGCGCCGCGTTGTTGATCAGGATGTCGAGCGGGCCCTCGGCGGCGACGGAGTCGGCGAGGGCGACGACCTGGGCCGGGTCGCGCAGGTCGATGCCGACGATCTTCAGGCGGTGCAGCCATTCGGAGCTGTCGGGCATCGCCTTGAAGCGGCGGATCGCGTCGTTGGGGAAGCGCGTGGTGATGGTGGTGTGCGCGCCGTCGCGCAGCAGCCGCAGCGCGATGTACATGCCGATCTTGGCGCGGCCGCCCGTGAGCAGTGCGCGCCGCCCCGTCAGGTCGGTGCGGGCGTCGCGGCGCGCGTGGTTGAAGGCGGCGCAGTCCTGGCAGAGCTGGTGGTAGAACGCGTCGACCTCGACGTAGCGGGTCTTGCAGATGTAGCAGGACCGCGGACGCTGGAGTATTCCGGCGATCGGGCCCTTGGCCGCGGTGGTCAGGGCGTTGCCCTGGGTCTCGTCGTCGATCCGTTCGGCGGAACCGGTCGCGGTCGCCTCGGTGACGGCCTTGTCGTTGGCGGTCTTGGCGGCACGGCGCTCCTGGCGGCGGCGCTGCTTGACCGTCCGGTAGAGGCCGGCGGTGGCGCGGCGTACGGTGATGGCGTCCGGGTGGTCGACGTCCAGCTTGTCCAGCTCGTCGATCACGCCGAGGCAGAGGGCAAGACGCTCGGGGTCGATGCCCGGCCCGTAGGCGTGGTTGTCTTCGGTCACCGTCATGGCCGCTGCCGTTCCTCGTTCGTTCGTCCGCGTCCGCGTGCTGCGGAAGTCCTCAAAACCGCCACTGTACGGAGCCGACGCGCCGGGGACCAAACCCGTCCCCGTGCGCCTCACGCACCGCGAGCGGACTGTCACGGTATGGATGGCTTCGTGACGCTCCGCGTCCCCCGCGTCGTAAAGCGCGACGTCGATGCTCCCGGTCGCGCCTCGCGCCCGAGATCGGCGAACTGGCGCCCGCGGCGCAGGCGGCGCGTCCCCCCGGGGGACGATCAGGTGGACGACGCCCTCGCGGCGAACGTGGACCGGGTGCGCCGGGCGCTGCGCGCGGACCGGGCGTTCGGGGCGGCCCTGGCGGTGGGGGCCCGATGCGATCCGGACACCGGGGAGGTCGTGTTCCGGCCGGCGCGCGGAGTCGTCCCGGCGGCCCCGAGTACTGCTCGCGTACGACCGATGACTCGACGTACTCCTCCTGGTGTATACCCGGAGGATGACTCGGACGGCGATCATGACTCCTCTGGGCGGATGAACGGCCGCCCGGGCTGAGGCATGGTGGATCTTATGAGTGCCTTGGCCCTGTCGGTTCTGCTCTGCCTGGTGTCGGCCGTCGCGTACGCGAGCGGTGCGATCGTCCAGGAACGTGTCGCGGCGACCTCGCCCGGCCGTGGTTACGCGCCCCTGCGCCGGGCCGGCTGGTGGGTGGCGGTCGGGCTCAACGGCCTCGGCGCGCTGCTGCACGTGGTGGCCCTGGCGTACGGGCCGCTGAGCCTGGTCCAGCCCCTCGGTGCGCTGACGATCGTCTTCGCGCTGCCGATGGCGGCCGTGTTCGTACGGCGCCGGGCGGGTGCGGCGGCATGGCGGGGCGCGGTCATGGCGACGGCGGGCCTGGCCGGGCTGCTCGCCCTGACGGGTGGGGACGGCGCCGGACGGCAGTCCTTCGTGGGAGGGGAACGGATCCTGCTGCTGGCGGTGACGGGCGCCGTGGTCGCGGCGCTGTTCCTCGCCGCGCACCGGGTGGTCCGCCCCGTGCTGCGCAGCGTCCTGCTGGCGGCGGCGGCCGGCGCGGCCTTCGGGATGGGTTCGGTGTTCACCAAGTCGGTGGCGGAGAGCTTCACGCCGGGCGCCCTGGCCGCGCTGTGGCCGGACCTGGCGGCGATCGGCCTGCTGGCGGCGGGCGGACTGCTGCTGTCCCAGGCGGCGTACCGCGGCGCCGGGCTGACCGCGCCGCTGGCCACGGTGACGGTCGTCAATCCGGTGGTCGCGGCGGCGGTCGGGATCTCCTTGTTCGACGAGGGCTTCCGCTACGGGACCGTCGGCGCGCTGGCCGCGACGACGAGCGGCGTGCTGGCGGCGGCCGGCCTGGTCCTGCTCACGGCCGTGCCGCCGCACGTGCGGGGGTCAGATGCGGACGCCGTGCCCGCGCAGGTACTTCAACGGGTCGATGTCGGAGCCGTACCCGGGAGCCGTACGCATCTCGAAGTGCAGGTGGGGGCCGCTGCTGTTGCCCGTCGAACCGGACCGGCCGATGCGCTGACCACCGGAGACCTGCTGACCGGCCTTCACGCCGAGCGCGGAGAGGTGGGCGTACTGGGAGTACCGGCCGTCGGAGTGCTTGATGACGACCTGGTAGCCGTAGGCGCCGGCCCAGCCGGCCGACAGGACCGTGCCGGGGCCCACTGACTTGACGCTGGTGCCGGTCGGCACCGGGAAGTCGACGCCCGTGTGATAGCCGCTGGACCAGGACGATCCGGCGACGCGGTAGGCGGTGCCGAGGCCTCCGTCGACCGGTGCGGAGAACCCTCCGGCGGCCGGCTGCTGGACGGGCTTGGCCGCGGGCTTGGCCGCGGGTTCCGGCTTGGGCTTGGGCTTCTCGGCCGGCTTGGCCTGCTCGGCGGGCTTCGGCTTCTCGGCGGGTTTGCTCTGTTCCGGCGTCGGCTTCGGAGTCGGCTTCTCCGCGGGCTTGCTCCGCTCCGGCGCGGGCGCGGCCGGCTCCACGGGCTTGACGGGCTCCGCGGTGCGGGGAGGCTTCTCCGGGTTCTGGACGGGCGGGGCGACGGTGATCCGCAGGGTCAGCCGCTGCCCGGGGAAGATCAGGTTGGGGTTGCCGCCGACGGTGGCGCGGTTGGTCTCGTACAGGGCCTGCCAGCCGCCCTCGACGCGCTGGTCGGTGGCGATGGCCGAGAGCGAGTCGCCGGGCGCGACGACGTACGGGTTCGGCAGGACGGACGTCCCGGTGGGCCGGGGCAGTGCGACCGGCGGGCCCGTGGTGGCCTTGGTCGCCTGGATCCGGTCCTTGGGCGCCTGCGCCTGCGCCTGCGCCTGCGGCTGCTGCGCCTTCGGCGGGGCGGGCGTCTGCGCGGCGGGCTTCGCCGGCGTGGCCGTCGGACCGAGGGCGGGTGCGGGGCCGCTGCGGCTGAGCCCGGCCTGCGGGCCGCACGCCGGCCAGGCCTTGGGCCCCTGGCCCTTCAGGACCTTCTCGGCGACCGCGATCTGCTGCTCCCGGGTGGCCAGGTCGGCGCGCGGCGCGAAGGCCGTACCGCCGAACTCGCGCCAGGTGCTCTGGCTGAACTGGAGGCCGCCGTAGTAGCCGTTCCCGGTGTTGATCTTCCAGTTGTTGGTCGACTCGCAGTGGGCGACCTTGTTCCACGTGTCCACGGAGGCGGCGTTCGCGACCCCGGCGCCGATCAACGGTAGGGCGATCCCGGCGCCACCGGCGGTGACGGCGAGCGAGGCCCGGTTGATGCTGCTCGGCTGGTACCGGCGGTGCCGGCCCCGTACACCCATGGGAGCCCCCTTGAAGACATCAGGAACCGCACAACCTAACGGCGTGCCACATTCCTGACAAGGGCTACAACCAGCCGCCCCCAGGGGGAAGTTGACCGCTACATCCGGCTCCGTCCGAGTTTCGTACGACCGCCGACCGGCCATCGACCGGCCGCGTTCGTCGCGGGGCCCCTTCCCTAACTCAGGGGGCCGGGCTGCGGGATCGGCGCGGGTCCGGGGGGCGGGGGTACGGGGTCGGGCTCGGGTACCGGGCCGGGCACGGGCGGTACCGGGCGCGGTACGGGCGGGGGGCCGGGCACCGGCGGGCCGGGCACCGGCGGGACCGGCGCGGGGACCGGATCGGGGCCGGGAACCGGGGGCTGGGTCTGCTCTGCGTTGCGCACCATGTGTCCCACCTTCCCCCGATCCGGCCGGGCACGCCCCCCGAATCCACGGCGGACCGGGACGGTCGACGCGGCCCGGCCGGATCCCGGGGCCGGCTTCACCCGAACGGGGGAATCGCCGTTCGTGGTGTCGGGGGTCGCCGGCGGCGGGGGCGGGGCTCCGGCGGTACTGCCTACGGACTCAGGCAGGCGGCGAGGCCGCGGCGCGGGCTGGTGAGCACGGGCAGTCGGGTGCGCACGAGGGACGCGGCCCCGGCCATCGAGACCTGGGCCAGGACGATGACGTCCGCGTCGGTGACGGAGTCCGCCGACGCGGCCACGGCTGCGCGGAAGCCGGTGTCGTCCCCGGCCTCGAACAGCGACCACGCCCCGTCGACGACGTATGTACGGACGGACACCGGACGACCGTCGGCGACCTCGGCGAGGAGTTCCGTCGTCGGCGCGAGCGTGGACTCCAGTGCGGCCAGCACCGCGATCCGCGGGCCGCGCCGGACGGCCTCGGCGGCCATGGGACGGTCCACCCGCAGCACCGGAACGCCGAGGGCGGGGGCGAGCGACTCCGCGACCGCCCCGATCGTCGAACAGGTCACCAACACCGGGCCGTCGGCGCCTTCGAGCCGCGCCGTGAGGTCCGCCACCACCGCCCCGGGGCCGTGGGCCCGGGCCCGGTCGAGGAGTTCCGGGGACACCAGGTGCCGCAGGACGGCGTCCGGATGGTCCCGGTCGCGCAGCGCGTCGAAGACGGGGACGTGGACGGGAGAGGTGTGCAGCAGCGTCAGTCGCCTCACCACAGCTCGGGGTCGCCCTTCAGTTGCTCCTTGGCGGCCGCGACGACCTCGGCCGGGGCCTCGGGCGCCTCGTCGGGGTGCTTGGCCGCCCAGCTCGCGGCGTAGGGGCAGAGCGGTACGACCGGAACGCCCTCGGCGGCGGCCGTCCCGTAGAAGTGCCGCACCAGCTGCCCGGCGATGCCCTTGCCCTCGTGGCCGGCCTCGACCACGGTGTGGACCGCCACCAGGGCGTGGGGCTCGTCGGCGAGGACGAAGTAGGCGATGTGCCCGACCGTCTCGCCGCCCTCGACGGCCAGCAGCCGTCCCGCCGCGCGCTCGTCCCTCAGTTCGATCGCCATCGTTCCCCGCTCCCTCAGCCGGCCACTGCGTGCGGGCCGCGCCGCTGCTCCGTACCCGGCACCGGGGCGGACGGGTCCGCACCCAGCTCGATGATCCTGTTGTCGGCGTCGACGTGCACCACGCTCGGTACGAGGGCGCGCGCCTCGGCGTCGTCCACCTGCGCGTAGCTGATGAGGATGACCAGGTCCCCGGGGTGCACGAGATGGGCGGCGGCGCCGTTGATCCCGATGACACCCGAGCCGCGCTCGCCCTCGATGACGTACGTCTCCAGACGCGCCCCGTTGGTGATGTCCACGATGTGCACGAGTTCCCCGGGCAACAGATCGGCCGCGTCGAGCAGATCGGCGTCGATGGTGACGGACCCGACGTAGTGCAGGTCGGCCTGGGTGACCGTGGCCCGGTGGATCTTGGACTTGAACATTGTACGCATCATCGAGGTACCCCTGGATCTAGGCTCCCTGCCTGCGTTTTTGCAGGTCAAGGGCAGTTTCCCTACCTTACAACGAGTCGCATGTTCGGTCAGCTTTCCCCATGTTTTTGAGGACTGACGCTGACCAATTGCTGACTTTTCTGACGCACCGTCAGCTGACTTCGGAGGGGTTGAGGAGCCTCACCCACTCCCCCACCGCGACGACGACGTCAGCCTACGCAACGACCCTCGGCAGCCACTAGGACCACCTTCACTGTGACCGGAGCCACGCGAGCAGGTCGCCAGTCAGCACGCGCCGGGGGCCACCTGGCGGCGGCCCCAGCTCTGAGAAGCGCAGTACCCCCACCCCGGATGACGCTGCCCTCGGATCGCCACAGCAATCACTGGACCCGAACGGCGGAGCAGGATAACGGCAAATCACCGGTTGGCCAAGCCGGGGATTCTCGTGACGATTGCTGTAGTCCGCACGACGACGGGGCGCCCGCTGGGTGCACCTAACCCTGCCGCCGCCTGCCGCGCACCAGGCCGATCCATTCCGGATCGGCGTAGCCGCCGAACCGAAGGAGATCCTTGCCCATAGATCCGCAGACGAGCCTCGGCAGAACAAACACCGCAGCAGACGGACCTCACGGGAGGCGCGCCGTCGAGCCGTGCTCATGGACACGTCCCAGGTGGCAACCATGCTGAATATGTCCACGAGCCGGGTGTACAAGAAGGCCTCCGGGCTCGGCCTGAAGGGTTACAACCTCGGCCGAGGTAGGAATGCGAAGGTCCTCTACAAGAAGACCGAAGTCTTCAAGTGGCTGGAGCAGCAAAAGATCCATTAGCGCCGATCGCCAGCAGAACCCCGCATTAACCGGAATCACTGCGGACCTGCACGCAAACTGACAGCATTCCGGAAATGACGACGCACCCGTTCGAGGACGTGACTCACGTCCCGGCGCTCGAGCCTCTGCTGGACCAACTGGGCACCGTGTTCCAACGGTTCGACGATCAAGACTCCGGCTGCACCTCCTACGGTTTGCTGGCATCGGGACAGCGCTGGTTCGTGAAGACCGCGTCGGCGCCCGAAGCCGTCCCGTCATTGGACAGGGCGATGGCCGTTCACAGTGCCATCTCACATCCATGCATCGTGGCCTTGGCGCACTCGTTCACCACGGACACCGGTCCTGTGCTCGTCTATCCGTGGATGAGCGGTGAGGTTCTCTACCACCCGACCCGGTCACGCCACGGCGGACGCGCCGCTCCCGGCAGCCCCATGGCACGGTTCAGGGCCCAGCCGCTCGCCCAGATCAATATCGCTCTGGAAACGCTGCTCAACGCCCATCTGGCTGTCGAAGATGCTGGATATGTAGCCGTGGATTTGTACGACGGCTGCATGCTCTACGACTTCGATCAGCAACGCATGATGCTCTGCGATCTGGACGAGTACCGCCCCGGCCCCTTCACCCTGGAGGGGGGCCGGCTCCCCGGCTCCAGCCGCTACATGGCGCCCGAGGAGTTCGTCCGCGGCTCGCTCATCGACATCCGCACCACCGTCTTCAACCTGGGCCGAGCACTGCGTCTCCTCCTCGACGCCGGCGACGAGGAGACGCAGTGGCGCGGAACCCCGGCCCAGCTGGCTGTCATTGTGCAGGCGACTGCACGTGAGCCGGAGAATCGGCTGCCGTGCGTGGGCGCCCTCGCCGAGGCCTGGCGGGCAGCAGGAGAACAAACAGGCTGACGCGGCGGGGCCCACGCTTCACTGCCTCGGAACAGGCCGCTGCAGCTCCCGGACGGATCACGCTGAGCTGGCGCCGGACATTGCCGCCCCCGCTGGGACCACCAACTGGGAGTCCAGTCGTTCCCAGGCTCCCATGACCGCCTGGTGAGCGCCCGGAGCGAGGTGGGCGTACCGCTGTGTCGTCTGGTAGCTCTCGTGGCCGAGTAGATGCTGGACGTCGTAGAGCGAGACGCCCTACCTGTTCCACCCGGTCGACGGTTCCCGAGCTGTAGGCGTAGACCAGGACCACGGGGTGATCTCGATGCAGGTCCCACGCCACGCGCCGCGCCGGCGTGGTACCCCCGGCGCCGGGCGTGGGGAACAGCTCCAGGCTCTGCGAGCGCTGCCGCTCCAGCACGTCGAGTGTGGTCCGCTTGAGCTCCGCGCCCAGGTTCCGGGGAATGTCGATCCTGCTGTCCAGGTCCAGCCGGCTCGCCGGACGCCCGCGCCAGAACCCCACCGCGGGCTCGTCGCGGAGCTCGGCTTCAATGGCCTCGAATGCAGCACCATGAGATCGGTCTCGAGCTGGACCAGGAGCTGCCGCGGGACCGGTGCGGGCTCCCGATTCCGGCAGAGTAACGCGATCACCGGCCGAGCGTGCCAGTCGGCCGAACGCCTCTTCCCCGTATCGCACCAGAACGTCCGGGTCAGCGTCACCCGCGGTGTGGACACGCTGAGAGGCCAGGTCCGGGACGCCGGCCTCATCCCGGTGGCCAGCCGCCTCACCCAGGCCGTCGAAGGCATCGCGAGCGTGGACCGCAGGCCGAAACCCGCGGCCTGATGATCAGGCCAGTGACCTCCCTTTCGAGGCTGAGCCTCCACGACACAGCCCCTCTCCTGTACTTATCGGCCACCGCTATGAACCACATTCGGTCAAGTGCGAGGAAAAGGATCACGGTCGAACTCCGCCTCCCCTAGGGTCAGGCGTCTGTCTGTAGAAAACGGGGAGAACATGGATCCGATCACGGCTATCGCCGTAGCCGGGGTGGCTCTGGTCGTCAAGGGGGCGCTGGAGACCACCGGCCAGGAAGCGGGTCGCGCGGGCTGGGGTGGGGGTGTCCAGCTCATCGAGCGGCTGCGGGCTCGGTTCCGTGGGGACAGCGGGGCCGAAGCGGCCCTTGACCAGCTACAGCAGAGTCCCGGGGACACAGCGGCCCAGGAGGAACTCCAGCGCATGCTGCTGGCGCACATGCTCCGCGACCGGGACTTCGAGGCCGAGATCCGGCGGACCGTCGACGAGGCCGTGGCCGCGCGTGGCGGCCGGGGCCAGGTGAACGCTGCCGTGATCAAGAACGCCCAGATCTTCAACGAAAAGGTCGAAGTCCAGGGCGACTGGAACATCTCCTGACGGGCTGAACGTTCATGAGCAAGGAACCTCTGCCAGACGAGGCGGTACACATAACCGGTGGCTCCGGCCCTGTCTCGGAGGACCCGACGCACGGGACGCCCATGTCACCCGCAACCGACAGCACGACGGACGAGGACGGCCCGGTCAGTGAGTCGGACGCGTTGCGCTCGCTGGCCGCGGGTGGCGGGGAGAGCGAAGCCGAAAGGGCCGAGGCACTGCGCGCCGGGGCCATCGCGGACCGCATCGCCGAGCGGCTGAACGCGGACGCGTCCGGGACCAGGATCGGCACACTGGCGCTCTTCAACGACACGGTGAGCTTCGGCGGCGGATTCAACCTCGGCGCCGGTCGTGGCCCGGCGGCCCCACGCGGATCCACAGGTACGGTGCCCCTGGCTGAGGATGAGATCACCGAGTACACGGATCTCTATGTACAGCCGGAGCGTTACGACGAAGCACTGGACGCGTTGTGCAAGCGGCATCTGCTGGTGCTGACCGGCTCGCCCGGTAGCGGGCGAACGGCCGCGGCCGTCAATCTGCTTGCCGAGGCGCTCGTGCTGAACAGTTCCTCGGACGGGGGCTGTCACCGTCTTCTCGACGCCGTGTCCATCGTCTCCCCCGCGTGGGAGCCCCCGGCAGAGCGGAGCGCCTGCATCGCCGTGCTGGACGGCTGTCCCGACGGGCTTTCGGCACGCGGACTCGCGGGTGCGGCATCGAAGCTCCGGGCTGCCGGGGCCCATCTCGTGCTCATCGGCGGCCCTGAGGTCGAAGCGGCGGTATCCGGTCCCGGCGGTGACGACCTCGCGTGGCACGGGCTGAGTCCGGTGGATCCACTCGCCGTGCTGGAGCGCCGGATACTCGGGCACGGCGCTGATCCCGAGCGCCGGGGCGAGCTGATGGCGTTGCTGGACGCCTCGGGCGCCTTGACCGCTCTGAGGGAACAGCCGCTGGCCTCCCATGCGGTGCGGCTCGCTTCGGTGGTCACAGCCGGCGGCGACCTGGCAGCGGCCGTCACCGCGTTACGTGACCCCAGCGATCAGGTCTACACGTGGTTCCGCACCCATCACGAGCCGGAGGCCATCGCCTTCGCACTCGCGGTCGCCGTGCTGGAGGGCAGCAGTTACCTCACCGTCGCCGATGCCGCGCTCCGCCTTCGCCAAGCCCTGTCGCCCGAGGAGCCGACGCCGCCGGATGTGCGTTTCCGGGACCGCCTGGAGCAGGACCAGCCCTGGATCGAGCTGGTCTTCCCCGGACCGGGGGAACTGCCCGGGTCTCCCCGGGTGCGTTTTCGCAGTGCGTTGGTGCGCCACGTGGTACTCACCTACGCGTGGACCACGCTGGACGGGCGCCGGGAAGCGGTGCTCCAGTGGTTGCGGCGACTGCTCGGCCACTCCGATCTGGAGGTCAGGGCCCAGGCAGCCGTCGCGAGCGGGGTGCTGGCCCGGTCCGACTACCACTACGCGGTGCACCGCTTCGTGAAGTCCTGGGCCGGAAGCACTTCGTGGCCTGTGCGGCAGGCTGCGGCAACGGCCATCGGCGTGGCCGGATCGACTCCCGCCACAGCCGATCCGGTCTGGGAGCTGCTGCACCAGTGGGCGGGCGGCGGCCACTCGGCGTACGAGCGGCGGCTGGCAGGCACCGCGGCCACCGCGGTCGGCGGGCTCTTCGGCCGCAACGCCCCGGATCGAGCCTTGGGCGTGCTGCGCAGTGCGCTGGACCGGGGGGACGACTGGGGCACATTGACCCCGGTCGCCTGGGGCGGGGTAAACCTGCTTCACCAGGGGCGCACACAGGAGGTACTGACCGCATACCTGCACTGGTCTCAGCCGCAGGACCAGTCGCCGATGGTCCTCAAGACGCTCTCGGCGTTCGTCTTCGCCGCTTCGACGCCGTACACCTCGGCCGTACCTGGCGCAGCGGGACCGGAGGGAGCCGTCGACGGCGTGCCGCTGCTCCTGAGCGTGCTGCCCCACCACCGCCGGGCACTGGCTGAGCTCTGGGGACGTGCACTGGCCCGCAAGCCCGTGCAGGAGCCGGCGTTCGCGGCCCTGCGCGGATGGATCGACACCTACGCCGACTCGTGCCCGGGAGGTCCGGCACCCCTGCGCACCCTGGTGCTCGACATCGCACGTCTCCCGGGCAAGCACCGGGAGCGCTTGCACTGGTGGCTGACGAAGTGGGCCGGCGACAGGGAACACCCCTCCGCGCGTGCCGAGGACCTGGCGCGCGCTCTTGAGCTGTGAGAGGAGAACGGTGACGGAACTGACCTACGACCCTGTGCTGGACCTCCAGCCCGTGCCGCGCTGGCGGCTCATCAACCCGCTGCGGCCCCCGGCCCCGGGGCGGGCGCTCGTCCTGGTGCCCGACAGCGGGGCCGCTCTGACGATCCTGCCGGGCGAAGAGATTCCGGCGGCCCGGTTCGGTTCGTACCAGAGCGTGTACACCGTCGATCTCGCTGAGCACCGGCTGATCCTGGACATTCCGCTACTCAGCAGGGACGCCACCTTCTCGTTCCGCAGCAGGGTCGATCTCGTCTGCCGGGTCGCCAATCCGGCCGAGGTCGTCCGGCGCGGCATCCGGGACATGAGCGGAGCCCTGTACGGGCACCTGCGCACGATGCTCCGGGCGGTGGCGCGGGAGTACGACGTCGCTGAATTCCACCAGGCGGAGCGGGCGTTGAACGCCTCGGTCAGCGGCTTCACGGGTGATTCGGCCGTACTGTTGCGCGGCCTTCATGTGGAACTGCTCATCGACGAGGACGAGATCGCCACCAGCGGACGGGAATTCCGCGATGTCGTACGGGAGACCAGGCTCGACGGAATGCGGCGCCGGCGCCATCTGGAGCTGATGCGGGACGAGGGCGTGGAAGGCATCATCGCCGAGATCATGGAGAGGGAGGGCCCGCGCGCCGCACTCGCCTGGGTCGAGAAAGGCCAGGCCGAGCAGCGGGAGGCACGTCTCCAGACCCTGCGCATGGTGCTGGAACGGGGAGACGCCGACCGTGAGCCGTTCGAGCAGGCGGAGCTCGAGCGAGCCGTGATCGACGGAATTCTCGGAGGCGAGGACGAGCCATTCGGCGGACCGCGGCGAGGACGCCTGCGAGGCGCTCTCTCCTCCGGACGCGACCCTCTGCTCTCGGCCCCCGGGCCAACGGGGGACGCGGGCCGTCCCTCGCCGGATCCCGGCCCTAGCGGACGTACGTCGCCTGCCGCGAAGCCCTGGACATCGGGGAGGACGCCCTTGCGGGGCGAGGTGGTGACACCGGGGTCGACGGTTCCGCCGGAAGACGAACCGGTACCGCCCACGACACCGCCGGGTCGGCCGGAAGCAGGCGGAGGGGGACGGGCCCCCGGTGACCGGCCGGCCTCCGGTACGGTCGGCATGGCCAAGCCCTCACGACTGCCCGGCCCCGCGCGCCACTCCGGATCGGAACGCCCCTACGACGCCGCCACCCCGGCGTCCGAGCAGCCCAGGCGGGTGAGCCGGGTACGGGGCACGGCGAAGCGGCAGCGCGGCGCGGACGGCGGCGAGCGAGCATGACTCCACCGCACCAGGATGCCGAGGACGACGGGTCCCGCATCATCGGCCGCGGTCCGGTCGCCCTGCCCTCCTCACCGTCCCGCGCGGAGGAGCGGCCGACGTTGCACGAAAGCGGCTCGGCCCACCTGCCGCCTTCCGGCGCACCGGCCACCGGTTCGTCATCACCACAGCCGACCGGTTCCGACGCACCGGGACCCCAGCCCGCCCCCCGGATGATCTGGGGCCACGGCACTCCCGGGCTCCACACCATCGGCGTATGGACAGAACGCGTGCCGGGGCGCGGCGAGGACGCCGAGCCGCTACTCGCCTACCACCTGACGACACATCGGGGCCTGATCGGCGTCTTCGACGGTTCGGGCGGCTCCGGTTCCTCGCCCGCCTGGCAGGCCCAGGACGGTGAGCAGCGGACGGGCGCGTGGGTAGGGGCACGCGTCGCCCGGCTCGCCATGGACTGCTGGTTCCAGGAGGTGACCACCGCAAGGGAAGCCGCCGATGCCGAAAACCTCAAGGGATACTTGGACTTCTTCCACGAGCGGGCCCCGAAGCGACGCAGCAAGATCGTCGGCAGGATGCGGCGCCAACTGCCGACCACCCTGGCCGCCATCGAATTCAGCCTGCCGCCAGAAGGCCAATTGGAAGGCCTGGCTCTGTGGGCCGGGGACTCCCGCGCCTATCTGCTGGACCCGGAGGCCGGGCTCCAGGTACTGACTCGGGACCACACCGAGGTGAGCGACGCGCTGGAACTGCTGCGTTCGGACCCGCCGATGACCAACACGGTTAGCGCGGACCGCGACTTCTACGTCCAGGAGCACTCGTTCAAGTTCCCGCTGCCCTGTGTCCTACTGACGGCCACGGACGGGTTCTACGGGTACGTCCACACCCCGGCGGACTTCGAGAACACCCTGCTGTCCACCCTGCGGCACGCGAACTGTGAGACGGAGTGGGCCGACCTGATCCGCCGGAGCGTGCAGGTCTACACCGCCGATGACGCCTCGCTCGGCCTCATCGCGCTCGGCTACAAGGACTTCGCGTGTCTACGGGACGCATTCGCCGCGCGCCAGCAGTTCATTGCCGGGTTCTGCCGGAAGAACCGGCCCACGCACACCGATCCGGCATCTGCTGTACGGGCCTGGCAGGACGACACCTGGCACGGCTACCGCACCGGCTACGAGGCATACCTGCCGGCACCGCAGGAGGAGCAGGCATGAAGCAGGGCGATGAGATCGCGGGATACCTCGTGGTCAGCGAGCCGACCAACGCCAACGGCGGAAAATGCATGTGGGCGTTCGCCGAGAAAGACGGCCATCAGTACTTCCTGAAGCGCTTCCTCGAACCCAAACGTCCGCGCGAGGGGTCCACCGCGAGTGCCGTCAGCCAGCGGATCCGCCTCCAAGTGTGCCAGGAGTTCGAGGACCGGCACCGCGGCATCATGAAGCGGCTGCGCCCGGACGCTGTCGGCGGCGGCAATCTGGTGCTGGCCACAGACTTCTTCCACGAGGGCAGCACGTACTACAAGGTCACCGAGCGGATCGACACCTCCAGCCTGGAGAAGCCCCAGGCACTGGAACCCCGGCAGAAGGCGGTGCTGCTGAAGACGCTGGCGCTGAGCCTCCAGCTGCTCCACGACATCGACGTGGTGCATGGTGACCTCAAGCCGCTGAATGTCCTGATCCAGAAGCGCGACAGGGTCGTGTTCTACTCGGCGAAGCTGATCGACTTCGACGACTCGTACGTGTCGGGCAGTCCCCCGGGCCGCCAGGAGGTCGCCGGGGACTCCTTGTACGGGGCACCAGAGTGGCGCCGGTACGTCCAGGAGGACGAGACCGTCCAGCCGGAGCATCTGACAACGGCGGTGGACGTCTTCGCGCTGGGCCTGATGACGCACTACTACCTGACCGGCGCGCTTCCGGGACACAGCACGCGGTACGGTTCCCCGGCCGACGCGGTCAACGCGGGTGAGGTATTGAACCTGGACCCGCGGCTCTCGGATTCCGTGCAGGGGCTCATCCGGGCGATGACCGCTCCAGTGCCGAGGAACCGTCCGCGGATCGCCACGTATCTCAAGGCGCTCACGGACCCGCAGGTGTGCGCCCTCGTACACCGGCGCCCGGGTACGGCCAAGCCGGCGAGGACGGAACCCGAGGCGCCGGGCCCGGCGGGCCCGAAGCCCGGGGCGGCCGACGACACCATCACGCGGACCAGCCGGATCAGAACCAACCTCGGCCGCGGCACGGTACCCGCACCCACGTCCCCGCCGTCGTCCACACCTCCTTCCCCGCCCCCCAGGGCGGCGAAGGAGGAAGGGGCAGCGCCGGCCGCCGGGCGGACATCGCGGGTCCGCATCAACCTCGGCGACCGCCGGCACACCTCGTAAGCCATCCGAGATCCTCGAGGAGACAAACCCGATGAACGGCAACATCGACCAGTACCAGGGCAATCTGCAGTATGCGGTCGACATCGTGTTGTGCATCGACGCGACCGGCAGCATGTTCCCGGTCCTAGACACGGTGAAGACCAGCGCGCTCCAGTTCCACGACCGGCTCAATGAGGTGATGGCCAAAAAGGGCAAGGCCATCAGCCAACTGCGGCTGAAGGTCATTGCGTTCCGCGATTTCGGTGACAACGCCGACGATGCCATCGAGCAGACGGGCTTCCTGGTGCTGCCCGACCAGTCGAAGGACTTCGAGGCATTCGTACGGGGCATCGACGCCGGGGGCGGAGGCGACATTCCGGAGTCAGGTCTCGAAGCGCTCGCTCTCGCGATCAACTCGCCCTGGGAGAAGGGGCTCGACCGTAGGCGGCACGTCATCGTGCTGTTCACGGACGCCCCCGCCCACCCTCTCGGGACGGTCGGGACCTCGACTCAGACCTATCCGGCCGGCATCCCGCGCACCATGGACGAGCTCTTCGAGCAGTGGGGCTATGCCCGCAGCCAGACGGCGGTGATGGAGCAGTCCGCGAAACGTCTGGTGCTGTTCGCTCCGGACGGAGCGCCGTGGCAGGACCCGATCGCCGAGGAATGGGACCTGACTCTGCATTTCGAGTCAAAGGCCGGCGCAGGACTGGAGGAATTCGAGATGGACGAGATCATCGAGACCATCGCGAACAGCCTGTGAACCTCGACCTCCCGGGCGCGTCGGTGAAGCTGGCCGACGGTACCTTCATCTTCAACTGGCACCGCTTCGGCGTGCTGGACCTCTCGGTGACACGCTGCACCTCGCTGCACAGCAGGGCTCATGGACAGCCGGGCGAAGTCCAGCTGATCTTCTGGTTCCGGCCGGAGGGGACGAGCGAGGGGGCGAGCGGGATGCTCATGGTACGGGTCGACGTTCCCACCCAGTACGCGGCTTCAGCCGTACGGTTCATGACGGAGGTTCGTGCCAGGTACGGCATCCTCGGTCCGCCGGACGACGGAGACCAGGAGGACGCCGTGAGCCGCATTCCTCGAGACGACCCGAACTGGATCACAGGGTCCACGAACGCGGACTCCGAGGAACTGTACGCGGAGATCTTCGACCGGATCACGACGGAGCCGGCACCCTGACCAGCTCGCGACAATAGGAGGGGAAGCGACGGTGGCCGGGGCCAACTGGCGCTGCACGGCATGCGACGTCTACAACGCGCCTGCCGCGAAAGCGTGTAAGGCATGCGATACGGACCGAAGTAGACCGCCTGCACGGAAACGGTCCCTTGCCGAGCCGTCGAGCAACTGGAACTGCGCCCAGTGCGGTACGAACAACGGTCAGGCCGATCTGAGCTGCATAGGTTGCGCGACCGGCTGGAAAGCGGCGACGAAGAAGGCTGCCCCAAAGGAGCCGTCACCGCGCAAGCCCGCCGCGAAGAGGGCGGCCGCGCCCAAGCCCACCACCGCGAAGAAGGCGGCAGCCCCCAGGAAGACGACCACCCGGAAGACGACTTCGAGCCCCACCGTGCCGCCCCGCCGCGAGCCGGCGGAGGTGTTCTACCCCTCGGCCGCCGGCGGGTACGCACCCCCGTCCACCGCCCCGGCCCCTCCACCGCCCGTCCCGGCCCCGCCGTACACCCCTCCGTACATGCCTCCTCCTTACACCGCTCCGTACCGCCCTCCTTCCTACGGGCCGCCGAAGCGGTCCGGTAAGGGCAAGGGCTGCGCCCTGGGGTGTCTCGGATTGTTCGTCGTGATGTTCCTGCTGCCGATGCTGTCCAGAGGCGTCCAGGATCTCCTGACGTCGGAGAGTGACGGCTCCCGCTCGGGCTCCGGCAGCCCGAAGCCCACGGCCGCCTCCTGCCCCGGCCGGATCGCCGAGGCCATCCCTGCCGGAGACGGGGCGGAGTTGGTCAAGGCGTTTCGAACGGAGAACAAACAGATCACGCTCTGTCGGACGAGTGGCGGAGGCCTCTACTACTACGGGGAGTTCAGCAACCAGCGCGAGCCGGGAATCGCCATGCCTGCCGAGGAGACAACGAGCGGCTTCGAGGCGCGCAACGACCCGTACAGCTACCGCATCGACGCGGACACCGTGACGGTCTACCGAGACGGCAACCGGATCGGCCGGGAAACACTCATCCCGGAACCGTCTCCGTCCTGAGGGGTCGCCGGTGCACCTCGTATGCCCAGTCCCGGTCGGGTCTCCCGTGGTCCGGCGCCGGAAGGCGCCACGGTTCCGCAGCGCCTCCCTAGCGGGTGCCATCTCGCCTCAGTGGTGGCCTTCGCCGGGCTCCTGGTCTGCGCCCGGAAGCGGCGCGGCCTCCCGGCCAGGCGGGCGGCCTGACCAATGGCCGACTGGCGCCGGCGCGAGACCTGGATCCGGGCAAGCAGCCCCTGTTCTTCCTGTTGCTGGGCTTCCTCGGGTCGTTCCTCTTCATCCGCCTCTGCGTCTGGTTGATCCGTGCGGAGGTCTTCTGGTGGCCGAAGAAGGTCACTCCCGACGGGCTGCACATCCGCCATGTGGTCTTCGGCGTGGTCTTCACGATCATCGCCGCGCTGGGGCCGGCCTCCCCGATCGGCGGTACGCGTCCGTGGGCAGCTCATCGAGGCCGCGCTCTTCGGGATCGACACGGCGCTGGTCCTGGACGCGTTCGCGCTGATCCTGCACCTGCGGGACGTCTACTGGCCCGAGGAGAGAAGGCTTTCGGTGGTCGGCGCGGGGGTGTGCGGGCTGCGGCTGTACGTACGCGGTGGTGGTAGCGGACAATGCGGGATTTACGCTGGTGACGCTCGCCAAGAGCAAGGCTTTCACCGGCCTACTGGGAATCATGGTCCCGGTCTTCACCGTGATCGGCGGTGCGGCTGGTGCAGGCCCTGTACCTCCAGCAGCCCAAGAACCTGCTGTGACCGGCAGCCCAAGCTCCGAGTCTCCTGTGCAGGGTGGGAGGCCGCCGACTTCCCCACTGCCGTCTCCGAGGGTCAGCAACGGCGGGACATGATCGGGACCGATGCTGACCACTTGCTGACGTGGGCCCCAACAGCACGGCGCTGACCTGCGGAAACACCCAGATACTAGGTGTTGGACTTGAACATGGTACGAAGCATGCGGAAACTCCCGGATTGTCTGCTCCCTGCCCGCTTTCCGCAGGTCAAGGGCGGTCTCCGCAGCCTACAACGAGTCGCCCGCCCGGTCAGCTCCCCCGGGTGTTCGGGGCCGGCTTCGGTCGTTCCGGGCCGGTTCCGGATGCTCCGGGTCGGCGCCCGCGTCGGTGGAGCGTTTCGAGGGCCTCCACCAGGACCCGGGGGTCGCGGCGGCCCGCGAAGACGGGCGGCGGTCCGGTGTCGAGGTGGAGCAGGCCCGCCACCGCGGTCCAGGCGGTGCGCACGGAGTACTCGACGGTGAAGACGACGTCGTCGGGCACTTCCGCGTACTGGCCGATGAAGGCGAGGTTCGTCGACTTCTCCGGCACGACCTGCGGCCGGTCCCCTTGGCCGCGGACCAGGAACTGGCTGGTGATGTACGGCATCAGGGCGGGGATGACGATCGAGGTGTCGAGGATCCGGGGGGCCTGTTCGAAGCGCAGGTGGTGCAGGACCTCGTCGAGGATCTCCCTGCCGGTGCAGTCCCGCATCGGCTTCCTGACGAAGTCGCCCTCCCGGTCGGGGAAGAGCCCGTATCCCCACCACACGAAGGTGTCGTCGGGTTGGTCGCGGAAGTGGGGCTGGTGGTTGAGGACGATGGTCAGCAGCCAGGCGGAGTCCTTGAAGGTGATCAGGCCGCCCTTGCCGGCCTCGCTGCCGCTGAAGTCCTCCATCAGCTTGAAGAAGGTGGGGTCCTGCGTGGTGACGGTGAATGAGCCCCAGCAGGAGTCAGCGGGCGAGGAGTTGAAGACCGCGGGGTTGCCCAGGCCGGGCCGTTTCGCGGCGAGGGTCTCCCACAAGGTCCAGGAGCCGCCCGGGTCGGACGCGTCGAGGACGGCCGGGGTGTCGGTCGCGCCCAGGGCGGAGCCGGCTGTCATCGAGCCGTTGGTGACCATGACCAGGTCGTCGGGACCGACCGCGATCTCCTCGTCGCGTCCCGCGCGGGTGACGGCGAGGGCGGTGACGGTGAGCGCGTCGCCGCGGCCGCTCCCTTCCCCTTGCCCTTCCCCTTGCCCGGCGAGCGTCAGGTCCGTGACCCGGGTGCCGAGGCGTACGGTGACGCCCTGGTCGGTGAGCCACTTCAGTAGGGGCCGCACGATCGAGTCGAACTGGTTGAAGCGGGTCCGGTAGATCCCCGACATGGTGTCGAACGTCTTGAAGAGGTGGACGAACCGATTCAGGTAGCGGTGGAACTCGACGGCGCTGTGCCAGGGTTCGAACGCGAAGGTGGTGCACCACATCCACCAGAAGTTCGTGCGGAAGAAGCCCTCGTTGAAGCAGTCGGTGATCCGCTTGCCGTCCAACTGGCGTTCCGGCGTCGCCGCGCACTTGATCAGCTCCAGCCGGTCCCGCTCGGAGAAGCCCATGCCGTGCGCGTCGACGATCCTGCCGTCGGCGTCGACCAGCCGGGCGTGGTCGTCCCACGCGAAGTCCTCGTGGAAGGCGAAGGTGTCCGCCGTCACGGACTTGGACGGGTCGTCCAGGGAGGGGATGGAGCGGAGCAGGTCGTAGGTGCACTCGAAGTGCAGTTCGAACATGCGTCCGCCGCGCATGGTGTAGCCCGTCGCGGGCGAGCCGGCCGCGTCCAGACTGCCGCCCTCGCGGTCCTGCTCCTCCAGGAGCACGATGTCGGACCCCGCGAACCCGCCGTCCCGGATCAGGAACGCCGCGGCCGACAGGGCCGCGATCCCGCTGCCCACCAGGTACGCCTTCGCCATGCCGGAACTCCCTCCACCGGACACCGGCCGTTCGCCGCCGCTCCCTGTGCACGATAGGGGCGTGCCCGGCGGCCCGCCCGTCGAGCCCGGAGCACCGACCGACCGGGGTCGATCACCGGGGCCGATCACCGCAGCCGATCACCGGGGGCCGGTCGGCCGGTCAGTGGCCGGCCGCGACCTTGACCGCCGCGACCGCCGTGCCGATCGCCGCGTCGATACCGCCGGCCAGGAGGGCGAAGGCGGTGCCGCCGCCCATGCGGATGCCTCCGTAGCAGCCCCACGCGAACAGGGTGGCGACGTTGACCCCGGCCGCCGTCAGGAGGGCCGTCTCGACGTACATCACGCCGAGGGCGGCGAGGCCGATCAGGATCAGCGGGCCGACCGCGGACAACAGCAGCGGGCTGCTCACGAAGAGCATGGTGCGCAGCTCGCGTCCCCGGGCGAGGGCGCCGTGCGTCACCCGGTGGGCCTGCTGGTCGGCCACGAGGGCGGCCAGCCAGAGGCCGGCCGAGGCCGTGACCACCGTCAGGGCGGCGCCGAGGGCGTCCACGTGGTCGCTCGCCGCGAGCCCGATGACGACGGAGATCATGGTGATCGTCGCGTAGAGCCGTTCCTTGAGGTGGGCCGCGGCCGTCTGCGGGTCCACCTCGTCTGCCGTACGTTCCGCCACGGCCACACCGTACGGCGCGCTCGTGGCGGAGCACGGGAGCAACACAGCCCGGCTCCGCGCCGGGGGCGGGCGATCGGGCCCTGCCGCGGGTTGCGGCCGAGCGGCCCCTTGGGGGCGCGCTTTCGAGTGACAGCCCCGCACGGCTGCGGGCGCCGCGCCGTGACCGTACCCGACCATCTCAGGCGGCCGGTCATGTTCCGGTCACGAACCGCGAATCAGGCCGGGCGCGATGCCGTTCCGGCGTCGGGCCGCCGCTGGGAGTTCACGTGTACGTCCTGCTCGTCGCGAGTGCGTTCAACAGTCTCACGCAGCGGGTCCACGCCGAGCTGCGGGACCACGGTCACCGGGTGGCGGTCGAACTGGCCCTGCCCCACGTCTCCCTGACGGACGCCGTCCGCCGCCACGCCCCCGACCTCGTGATCGCGCCGATGCTCAGGACGGCGATCCCCGAGGAGGTGTGGGCGTCGCACACCTGCCTGGTCGTGCATCCGGGGCCGGTCGGTGACCGGGGTCCGTCGTCCCTCGACCGGGCCGTACAGGAGCGGGTGGCCCGCTGGGGCGTCACCGTCCTGCAGGCGGGTGCGGAGATGGACGCCGGTGACGTGTGGGCCTCCGTGGAGTGCGCCGTGCCCCCGGTCGGCAAGAGCGACCTGTACCGGGGCGAGATCGCCGACGCCGCCCTGGAGGCCGTCCTGCTCGCCGTCGACCGCTTCGCCTCCGGTACGCACACCCCGCGGCCGCAGGACCCGGCGACCGCCCGGACCCGTCCCCACCTGCGCCAGGAGTGCCGCCGCATCGACTGGGAGGTGGACTCCACCGAGCGGGTCCTGCGCGTGCTGCGGGCCGCCGACTCCCAGCCGGGCGTACGGGACGAGCTCCTCGGCGGCGAGTGGTACCTGCACGGCGGCCACCCGGAGGACCGCCTGCGCGGCCGGCCCGGGGAGTTGCTCGCGACCCGGGCGGGGGCGGTGTGCCGGGCCACGACCGACGGCGCGGTGTGGATCCCGGAGCTGCGGGCCCGCCGCACCCCGGGCGGCCCGGTTCCCCTCAAGCTGCCCGCCGACGTCGCGCTCGCCGACCGGTTGCCCGCGCTACGGGAACGCCCGGCGCCGCTGCACACCAACCCGGGCCGGCGCACGTGGTCCGACATCGGTTACCGGGAGGAAGGGCAGACGGGCTTCCTGTCCTTCGCGTTCCCCGGCGGGGCCATGAGCACGGACCGGTGCCGGCGGCTGCTGGAGGCGTACCGGACGGCCTGTACCCGTCCCACTTCGGTGCTGGTCCTGGGCGGCGGGCGGGACTTCTTCTCGAACGGCATCCATCTGGGCGTGATCGAGGCGGCGCAGGACCCGGCCGAGGAGTCCTGGGCCAACATCAACGCCATGGACGACCTGGTGGAGGCCGTCCTGACCACCACCGACCGGCTGGTCGTCGCCGCGCTCGGCGGCAACGCGGCCGCCGGAGGGGCGTTCCTGGCGCTCGCCGCCGACGAGGTGTGGTGCCGTTCGGGGGTCGTGCTGAACCCGCACTACCGCCTGATGGGCCTGCACGGTTCGGAGTACTGGACGTACACCCTCCCGCGCCGCGTGGGGGCGGGTGTCGCGGAGCGGCTCACCTCGGAGGCGCTCCCGCTGAGCGCGGACGCCGCCGTCGGGCTCGGGCTGGTCGACCGTACGCTCCCCTGCTCGCCGGCGGCGTTCGCGGTCGCGACGGCCCGGCTGGCGGCGCAGCTCGCGGCGCTGCCCGCCACCCAGTCCAGGATCGCGGCGAAGAAGGAGCGGCGCGAGCGGGACGAGGCGGCCCGGCCGCTGGCCGCGTACCGGGAGGCGGAGCTGGCGGCGATGCGCCGGACCTTCTTCGACCCCGCGGCTCCGTACCACGCGCTGCGGCGGGCCTTCGTGCGCAAGGAGACGCCCACGGCCACGCCGGAACACCTCGCGCGCGCCGTGCCGGGCCGGCAGGCGACGGCGCCTCCCGCGCGGCCGGGCGCCGACGCGGGCAACGCGGGCAACGGGGGCAACGGGGGCAACGCGGGCGTCAGCGGTGTCCCGCGGGGCTCCGGTACGGCCGGCGTCACTGGACTGGCCGCACATGACGGAGCACCCCGGCCGGCGGGCTGTTAGCAAGAAAGGTGGGATCCGCGGAGACCGGCACCCTCCGCTCCCCCTCCCCGATCTTCTCCCCAAGGAGCCCCAAGGAGGCATCCCCGTGGATGCAGCAACGCAGGACCCGGTTGAGGACCCCCCGATCCACATCCTCTGGATCAACGCGGGGCTGAGCTGTGACGGCGACTCCGTGTCGCTGACGGCCGCGATGCAGCCGAGCATCGAGGAGATCGTGATGGGGGTGCTGCCGGGTCTGCCCAAGATCGCCGTGCACTGGCCCCTGATCGACTTCGAGTGCGGTCCCGTCGGCGGCGCCGACACGTTCATCGAGTGGTTCTTCAAGGGCGAGCGGGGCGAGATCGACCCGTTCGTGCTCGTCGTCGAGGGTTCGATCCCGAACGAGAGCATCAAGCCCGAGGGGTACTGGTGCGGTTTCGGTGACGACCCGGAGACCGGCCAGCCCATCACCACCAGCGAGTGGATCGACCGGCTGGCGCCCAAGGCCCTCGCGGTCGTCGCGATCGGCACCTGCGCCACGTACGGCGGCATCCACGCGATGGAGGGCAACCCCACCGGCGCCATGGGCGTGCCCGACTACCTGGGGTGGGACTGGAAGTCGAAGGCCGGGATCCCGATCGTGTGCGTACCGGGTTGCCCGATCCAGCCGGACAACTTCTCGGAGACGCTGACCTACCTGCTGTACCAGGCGGCCGGCTCCGCCCCGATGATCCCGTTGGACGACAAGCTGCGTCCCACCTGGTTGTTCGGGGCGACCGTCCACGAGGGTTGCGACCGGGCCGGGTACTACGAGCAGGGCCAGTTCGCGCACACCTACGACTCCCCCAAGTGCCTGGTGAAGCTCGGCTGTTGGGGCCCGGTCGTCAAGTGCAACGTGCCCAAGCGCGGCTGGATGAACGGGATCGGCGGCTGTCCGAACGTCGGCGGCATCTGCATCGCGTGCACGATGCCCGGCTTCCCCGACAAGTTCATGCCGTTCATGGACGAGCCTCCCGGCGCGAAGGTCTCCAGCAAGGCCAGCGGCGCGTACGGGGCGGTCGTCCGCAGGCTGCGGGCGATCACGTTGCACACCGTGGACCAGGAACCGAAGTGGCGGCACACCGGCGGAAAGCTGACCACGGGCTACCGCCCGCCCTGGTGACGGCCCGGCACGTCCCCATCCCGTTCAGGAACTCGGCACCGAAGAAGGGTCACGGCAGAGACGATGGCACCGAAGACGAAGGCGGCCGCGGACGGCAGCGGTCTGGTGGAGATGGCCTGGGATCCGATCACCCGGATCGTGGGCAGTCTCGGCATCCACACGAAGATCGACTTCAAGCAGAAGCGGGTCGCGGAGTGCTACAGCACCTCCTCGGTCTTCCGCGGGTACAGCGTCTTCATGCGCGGCAAGGACCCCCGGGACGCGCACTTCATCACCAGCCGCATCTGCGGGATCTGCGGTGACAACCACGCGACGTGCTCCGTGTACGCGCAGAACATGGCCTACGGGGTGAAGCCGCCCCACCTCGCCGAGTGGATCATCAACCTGGGCGAGTCCGCGGAGTACATGTTCGACCACAACATCTTCCAGGAGAACCTGGTCGGGGTCGACTACTGCGAGAAGATGGTCCGTGAGACCAACCCCGGCGTCCTGGAGCTGGCCGAGCGCACGCCCGCTCCGCACGCCGGGGAACACGGCTTCAAGACCATCGCCGACATCATGCGCTCGCTCAACCCCATCGAGGGCGAGTTCTACCGCGAGGCGCTGCAGGTCAGCCGCTACACGCGGGAGATGTTCTGCCTGATGGAGGGCCGTCACGTGCACCCCTCCACGCTCTACCCGGGCGGCGTCGGCACGATCGCCTCGGTCCAACTGTTCACGGACTACATGAGCCGCCTCATGCGGTACTGCGAGTTCATGAAGCGCGTGGTGCCCCTGCACGACGACCTGTTCGACTTCTTCTACGAGGCCCTGCCGGGCTACGAGGAAGTCGGCCGGCGCCGGGTGCTGCTGGGTTGTTGGGGTGCGCTCAACGACCCCGAGCACTGCGACTTCACGTACGCCAACATGACCGACTGGGGACGCAAGATGTTCGTCACCCCGGGCGTGGTGGTGGACGGCAAGTTGGTCACCAACGACCTCACCGAGATCAACCTCGGCATCCGCATCCTGCTGGGCAGCTCGTACTACGACGACTGGGAGGGCCGGGAGCAGTTCGTCACGCACGACCCGCTCGGCAACCCGGTCGACCCGCGTCACCCGTGGAACCAGCACACCATCCCGGCCCCGCAGAAGCGGAACTTCGACGACAAGTACAGCTGGGTGATGTCGCCCCGCTGGTTCGACGGCAAGGACCACCTCGCCCTGGACACCGGGGGCGGCCCCCTCGCCCGCCTGTGGTCGACGGCCCTGTCCGGCCTGGTCCACACCGACTACGTCCAGGCCACCGGGCACAGCGTCGTCATCACCCTGCCCCGGACGATGACCAAGCCCGAGACCCGCTTCGAGTGGAAGATCCCGAAGTGGAGCAACGCGCTGGAACGCAACCGCGCCCGCACGTACTTCCAGGCGTACGCCGCCGCCATCGCGCTGCACTGCGCCGAGAAGGGCCTGGCCGAGGTCCGCGCCGGGCGCACCCAGACCTGGGAGAAGTTCGAGGTGCCGGACGAGGGTCTGGGCGTCGGCTTCACCGAGGCCGTGCGCGGGGTCCTCTCGCACCACATGGTGATCCGCGACGGCAAGATCGCCAACTACCACCCCTACCCGCCGACCCCGTGGAACGCGAGCACCCGCGACACCTTCGGCACACCGGGGCCGTACGAGGACGCGGTGCAGAACACCCCGATCTTCGAGGAGAACACCCCGGAGAACTTCAAGGGCATCGACATCATGCGGGCCGTGCGCAGCTTCGACCCCTGTCTGCCGTGCGGCGTCCACATGTACGTCGGCGGCGGCAAGACCGTGAAGACGATGCACGTCCCCACCGGCCTGAGCGGACTGGGCGGATGAGCGCCCCGACCGACGCCCGGCAGGCGGGACAGCGGGTGGACGAGGTGCTCGACCGGATCGCCGGGTCCGGTGACCGGGAGGCGTGCGCGGCGGCCGAGGAACTGGTGCGCGTCCTCATGGACTTCTACGGTGCCGGGCTCGCCCGGATCGTGGAACGGCTCGGCGCCACGGGCGGCGTCGTGCCGGGCGGTCCGGCGGGCGGGCTGCCGGCGGAACTGCTCGACGACGAGCTCGTGGCGAGCCTGCTGACCCTGCACGACCTGCACCCGGAGGACGTGCACACCCGCATCGCGCGGGCTCTGGACCACGCGGGCGACCCGGTGGAGCTGCTCGGCTTCGACGAGAGCACCGGGGTGCTGCGGCTGCGGCCCGCGGCGGCGGGTTCCGGCTGCGGCTGCTCCTCCGGGGCCGGCTCCGCGGCCGGTTCCGGTGCGCCGCGGACGGTCGAGGACACCCTCGCCGCCTTCGCTCCCGAGGTGACCCGGGTGGAGCTCGAGGCGGCCGCCGCGCCGCAGCCGGCCCTGCTCCAGATCTCCGCCCGCCCGCCGGCCCCGGCGCGGGTCCCGTGAGCGGGCCCGCCGCGG
>NZ_JANFAK020000097.1 GCF_024721315.2 Streptomyces sp. Isolate_45 | reverse complement strand
CCGGCAGCGGGACCCCGGCGCCCGCCCCGGCCCCGTCGGCCCCCGCGTCCCAGCCGACCGCCGCCGCGTCCGCCGCGCCCGCGCCCTCCCCCGGCATGGCCGCCGGGGCCGGTCAGGTCCAGGCGATGTGGCCCGGAATCCTGGAGGCCGTCAAGAACCGGCGCCGCTTCACCTGGATCCTGCTCAGCCAGAACGCCCAGGTCACCGGCTTCGACGGAACCACCCTCCAGCTCGGCTTCCCCAACCCCGGAGCCCGCGACAACTTCGCGAGCAGCGGCAGCGAGGAGGTCCTGAAGGCGGTCCTGGCCGAGCAGTTCCAGGTCAACTGGAGGATCGAGGCGGTCGTCGGCCAGGGCGGCGGCCCCGCCCCCGCGGCCCAGGGTTCGTACGCCCCGCCCGCCCCCGCCTACAACCCGCCGCCCGCGCAGCAGCAGCCGCAGGCCCCCGCCGCGCCGCAGCAGTCGTACGAGCAGGCCCAGCGGCAGGCTCCCGCGCAGCAGCCCCCCGCACAGCAGGCACCGCCGCCGGTGGCCCCCGAGGACGACGTCGCGGAGGCGGACGATCCCGACCTCGTGGAGAGCGCGCTGTCCGGGCACGACCTGATCGTGCGCGAGCTCGGAGCGACCGTTGTGGAGGAATACACGAATGAGTAGCGCCCCGTGGTTGGGTGGCCGCACGAAACCGGCCGCGCAGTCCGGGCTACCCTGGGCGGCGTGAAGGTCCTCGTCATCGGCGGCGGCGCCCGCGAACATGCCCTGTGCCGCTCTCTGTCCCTCGACCCCGACGTCAACGCGCTGTACTGCGCTCCCGGCAACGCCGGCATCGCCGAGGTGGCCGAGCTGCGCCCGGTCGACGCCCTCGACGGCGACGCCGTCGCCCGACTCGCCACCGAACTCGGCGCCGACCTGGTCGTCGTCGGCCCGGAGGCCCCGCTGGTCGCCGGGGTCGGCGACGCCGTCCGCGAGGCCGGCATCCCCGTCTTCGGCCCGTCCGCGGCAGCGGCCCGGCTGGAGGGGTCCAAGGCCTTCGCCAAGGACGTCATGGCCGCCGCCGGGGTCCCGACCGCGCGCAGCTACGTCTGCGCCACCCCGGAAGAGGTGGACGAGGCCCTCGACGCCTTCGGTCCCCCGTACGTCGTCAAGGACGACGGCCTCGCCGCGGGCAAGGGCGTCGTCGTCACCGACGACCTGGCCGCGGCCCGCGCCCACGCGCTGGCCTGCGACCGCGTCGTCATCGAGGAGTACCTCGACGGCCCCGAGGTGTCCCTCTTCGCCATCACCGACGGCGTCACCGTGCTGCCGCTCCAGCCCGCGCAGGACTTCAAGCGCGCGCTCGACGGCGACGAGGGCCCCAACACCGGCGGCATGGGCGCGTACTCACCGCTCCCGTGGGCCGACCCCAAGCTCGTCGACGAGGTCATGGAGCTGGTGCTCCAGCCCACCGTCGACGAACTCCGCCGCCGCGGCACCCCCTTCTCCGGACTGCTCTACGCGGGCCTCGCCCTCACCGGCCGCGGCACCCGCGTCATCGAGTTCAACGCGCGCTTCGGCGACCCCGAGACCCAGGTGGTCCTCGCCCGGCTCCGCACCCCGCTGGCGGGCGTCCTGCTGAACGCCGCCAACGGCACCCTGGACGTCGGGGCCCCGCTCACCTGGAGCGACGAGGCGGCCGTAACGGTGGTCATCGCCTCTCACAACTACCCGGAGACGCCGCGCACCGGCGACCCGATCGAGGGCCTGGCCGAGGTGGCGGAGCAGGACGGCCCCGACGCCTACGTGCTGCACGCCGGCACCCGGAGCCAGGGCGACGCGGTCGTCAGCGCGGGCGGTCGGGTGCTCTCGGTGACGGCGACCGGATCCGATCTGGCGCAGGCCCGCGAGAAGGCGTATAAGGCCGTGGCGCGCATCCGGCTCGACGGATCGCAGCACCGTACGGACATTGCGGCCAAGGCGGCCGAAGGCCGCTGACCAGCACGACAGCGACAAGGCGGGCCCGGTGCGCGAACGGTGCGCACCGGGCCCGCGCGCATGTCCGCGTGCGACTGCATCCGGCCGCGTTCGAACGCACCCACCTTTACCCAAAGCCATTCCATCGGGTGATCGTCACCCGGACTGCCTGACGTTCGCCCCTGCCCCAACTAGGGTGCGGCGCAAGCATTCCGGCACATGGCCCACCGGCATTGCGATGTCAGTGGCGGGTGTCACAGTGGGGGAGTGAGCTACGCCGCCGCAGGGCAAAGGGGGTGAGGTCCGGCCGTGTCCGGAACAGGTTCGATCGCAGAAGTGGGCGCGCCCTCCGCGCGTTCACGGGCCCTCGCCGTGCTGCGGGTCCGCAGCAGGGCGCTGGCCGCCGTGCTGCTGCCCGCCGCCCTCGCGGTGGTCCTGGTGAGCGCCCGGATGACGGGCCGGCTGGCCGGGGATCCCTGGCCGGCGGTGACCCTGGTCGTCTGCGCGGTCGCCGCGCTGGTGCTGCTGGCGGGCGGGATCTTCGGCGCGGTGGTGCTGCGCGCCGGCCCCGCCGTGACGCCGACGGTGCCCCTCTCGGAGGCCGCCGCGCCCGACCTCTACCGGCTCGTGCGCGACCTGGCCGACCGGATGGACGTGCCCGCGCCCTCGGCCATAGCCCTCACCCCGGACTGCGACAGCTGGCTGGAGGACCGTACGCACCCGGCCCACCGCCGGAGCGCCATATCCACCGGGCCCGAGTCGGAGCCGGGCGCGGCCCCCGTGCTGGTGATCGGCTCCCCGTTCCTGTGGTGGATGCGCGTCGCCGAACTCCGCGCCGTCCTCGCCCCGGTCGTCGCCGGTACGGGCCCCTCCGCGCACCCGGACATAGCCGACGCGCGCGGCTTCGTCCGCGGGCTCGACGCCGCCGTGGACGTGGGCGGCCGCCGCGGCCTGGGCTGGATCGCCCCTCCCGCCCGGCTGCTGCTGCGGCTGTGCCGCACCGACGCCGCCGAGATGGAGCGCGGCGTGGCCGCGGCCGCCTCCGACCGTGCACAGGGTGTGGACTACGGGCTGCGCATCGTCGCCCAGGAGCAGGTCGGCCTCGCCTACGCGGGCTGGGACCGGCTGCTGACCCGCGTCGCCCTGCCCGCCTGGCGGATGGGCCGCTGGCCGGCGCACCTCGACGCCGGGGTGGTCTCCGCCCTGACCGAGCTGTCCCGCCGGGACCGGCTGGCCGACGGCTTCACCTCGCGCCTCGGCGAGCGGCCCGCCTGCGACCTGCTGGAGCAGCCCGGCGCCATCGACGAGGCCACCTCGCTGCTGGCCGCCCGGCTGTTCCACGGCGGCCCCGCCGAGGCCGGGCCGGACTGGTCGCCGGTGGACTGGACGGCGTACCCGGAGGAGGTCGTGGACCGCAAGTGGCGTACGGAGGCGGCGCGGCTGCACACCGCTCTGGACGCCCTGGCCGTCCCCACGGGCCCGCCGACGGCCACCCCGGCCCCGGACCCCACCCACCCCGCCGAACCGCTGCCGGCCCACGGCCCGAACGGCTCCCGCGCCCCCACGAGCCCCACCGGCCCCACCGGCCCCGTCGGTGTGACCACCGGGGCGGGAGGCCCGACCGCGTACGCCTCCGCGTCGACGTCGGCGTCCGGCCGGGCGGCGTCAACGGCGTCCGGGCGGACGCCCTCGGTCCCGGCCGCCCCGTCGGTTCCCACCGGGGCGCCCACCCCCTCGGCCGCCGTCCCGGCGGCGGGTTTCCCGTCCCCGGCCGGGGACGCCTTCGACGGCCCCACCCTCGAACGGGTCCTGGGGCACCTGACCGACCCGGGCGGCGACTGTCTGGCCGCGGAGGCCCTCGCCGGGCGCCTCAGCGGCGACCTGGCACGCGAGGAGCACGCCGCGGGCAACCGGACGGGCTCCGGCAAGGCCACGGGCGCGGACACGGTGCCGCTGTTCCCGCTCCAGCCGCCGCGCAGCGGCCGGGACCTGCTGGCCGACCACGTCACGGCACTGGTCTGTTGCGCCGCCGTGGACTCCGCCGGCGCCGGTCCGGGTCTGGACTGGCTGGACGGCCCGGTCCTGCTGGTCGGCGGCGAACGCCGCTCCGACCTCGCCCCCCGGGTGCTGTCCCTCGTGGAGGACGGCGACCCGGGCCCGCTGCGGGATTGGCTCGCCGAACTCGGCGTCCGCCCGGACAAGCCGATCCGCCTGGTCTGACGCCCACCACTCCGACGCCCACCCCCTCCGACGCCCACCCCCTCCGACGCCCACCCCCTCCGACGCCCACCCCCTCCGACGCCCACCCCCTCCGACGCCCACCCCCTCCGACGCCCACCCCCTCCGACGCCCACCCGCTCCGACGCCCGCCCGCTCGGCCCCGAGGGCGGCAGGATCCGGCCCCCGCCCCCACGGCCTCCGGCCCGGGTCCGGATCCCGCCACGACGGCCGCGCACCGCTCGACCGAGCCCTTCCCCACCGCCCTCCGAAAGCCGTCCCGACCACCGCAATTCGACCCGCCGAAGCGGGGGCAGGCCTTCCATTCCAGCTCCGGGCACGTCAATTCGCGACGAACGGTGACGGAGTGCGTGCGTAATGTGATGTGCTGGGACCGGTGGCGGCAGGTGTCCGAAAGCTGTCGTGCACCGAAGCGAAGGAAGACGCGTTCGGGGGAGCGAGGGAGGGGAGCGGAATGGGTGCGGACCAGATCCGGCGTTGGGAGTCAGGTGCGCTCGCGCACGCGGTGAACGACCCCTTCGGTCAGGGCCCCCTGCCCTGGTTCCGGGGCAGCGAGCTCTACTACGACGACACCGGTCAGGTCGTCCCCTGGTACGTCGACCCGGCGGTCGCCGCCGGTCAGATCCCGCGCGCCCGCACCGGCGGCCCCCGTACCGCCGATGACGTCCACCGCCAGATCAAGGGCTTCGCCTCCACCGGAGCCGTCTCCCCCGGCGAGGCGATCGACTTCCACATCACCGTCGACCCGCCCCAGCAGTTCTCGGTCGACGTCTACCGGATCGGCCACTACGGCGGCGACGGCGCCTTCAAGATCACCACGAGCCCGCGGCTGTCCGGCATCGTCCAGCCGGCTCCGCTCACCGCCGACCGCACGGTCTCCTGTCACCACTGGTGGCTGTCGTGGCGGCTCCAGGTCCCCTCCTACTGGACCGTCGGGGCCTACGTCGCCGTCCTCACCACCGCCGACGGCTACCGCTCGCACATCCCCTTCACGGTCCGCGACGACCACCCCGCCGACCTCCTGCTCCTGCTGCCCGACATCACCTGGCAGGCCTACAACCTCTACCCCGAGGACGGCCACACCGGCGCCAGCCTCTACCACGCCTGGGACGAGGACGGCCGGCTCCTCGGCGAGCGCGACGCCGCCGTCACCGTCTCCTTCGACCGCCCCTACGCGGGCGCCGGCCTGCCCCTGCACGTCGGCCACGCCTACGACTTCATCCGCTGGGCCGAGCGCTACGGCTACGACCTCGCCTACGCCGACACCCGCGACCTGCACGCCGGCCGCATCGACCCCACCCGCTACCGCGGCCTGGTCTTCCCCGGACACGACGAGTACTGGTCGGCCCCCATGCGCCGCACCGTCGAGCGGGCCCGCGACCACGGCACCTCCCTCGTCTTCCTCTCCGCCAACACCATGTACTGGCAGGTCGAGCTGGCCCCCTCCCCCTCCGGCGTGGCCGACCGGCTCCTCACCTGCCGAAAACGCCGGGGGCCCGGCCGTCCCAGCCTCTGGCGCGAGGTGGACCGGCCCGAACAGCAACTGCTCGGCATCCAGTACGCGGGCCGCGTCCCCGAGCCGGCGCCGCTGATCGTCCGCAACTCCACGCACTGGCTGTGGGACTCCACCGGAGCCGCCGAGAACGACGAGCTCGACGGCCTCGTCGCGGGCGAGGCCGACCGGTACTTCCCCCGCACCCAACTACCGGAGCACGAGGACCGGATCCTGCTCGCGCACTCCCCGTACCTCGACACCGAGGGCGCCAAGCGCCATCAGGAGACCTCCCTGTACCGGGCACCCAGCGGGGCCCTGGTCTTCGCCTCCGGGACCTTCGCCTGGTCCCCGGCCCTGGACCGCCCCGGCCACGTCGACGAGCGCGTCCAGCGGGCCACCGCCAACCTCCTCGACCGGATCTGCAAGCGCGACTGACCCCGCCACCGGCACCCCCTGGGCCGGGCACGGGGCCCCGTACGGGAGAATGGCAACGCGCTCGTACAGAACCACAGGGAGACCCCGTGTCCGGATTCGTCGAAAAGCCCGAGCCGGTCCAGGTGCCCGGCCTCGTCCACCTCCACACCGGCAAGGTCCGCGACCTCTACCGCGACGAGGACGGTCGGCTCGTCATGGTCGCCAGCGACCGCATGTCCGCCTTCGACTGGGTGCTGCCCACCGAGATCCCGGACAAGGGCCGCGTCCTGACCCAGCTCTCCCTGTGGTGGTTCGACCGGCTCACCGACATCGTCCCGAACCACGTCCTCAGCACCGAGCTGCCCCCGGGCGCCCCCGCCGACTGGGCCGGCCGCACCCTGATCTGCAAGAACCTCGACATGGTCCCCGTCGAGTGCGTGGCCCGCGGCTACCTCACCGGATCCGGCCTGGCCGAGTACGAGCAGACCCGCACCGTCTGCGGACTCGCCCTCCCCGAGGGCCTCGTCGACGGCTCCGAGCTGCCCGCCCCGATCTTCACCCCGGCCGCCAAGGCCGCGGTCGGCGAGCACGACGAGAACGTCTCCTACGAGGAGGTCGCCCGCACCGCCGGCGCCGAGACGGCCGCGCTGCTGCGCCGGACCACCCTTGACGTGTACGGGCGCGCCCGGGACATCGCCCGCGAGCGCGGCATCCTCCTCGCGGACACCAAGTTCGAGTTCGGCTTCGACGCCGACGGCACCCTGGTGGCCGCCGACGAGGTCCTCACCCCGGACTCCTCCCGCTTCTGGCCCGCCGACCAGTGGGAGCCGGGCCGCGCGCAGCCGTCCTTCGACAAGCAGTTCGTCCGCGACTGGCTGAAGTCCCCGGCCTCCGGCTGGGACCACAAGGGCGAACTCCCGCCGCCCGCGCTGCCGCAGGACGTCGTCGACCGGACCCGCGCCAAGTACGTCGAGGCCTACGAGCGGCTCACCGGCCAGAGCTGGACCTGAGGAACGACGAAGGCCCCGATCGGTGATCGGGGCCTTCGTTCGCTGAGCGGACAACGCGACTCGAACGCGCGACATCCACCTTGGCAAGGTGGTGCTCTACCAACTGAGCTATGTCCGCCTGTGCGCCGTAGCGCGAGGACAACTATACCCAACCCCGCTCGCGTGCGAGACGCACTGCCGTGTGCCGGTTTTCCGCCCCCAGCTTCGTCGCCGCCGAGGACAGGTAGTTCCGTACGGTCCCCTGCGACAGCGAGGCCCGCTCCGCGATCTCCGCGATCGGCGCGCCGTCCGCCGCGAACTCCAGCACCTCGGCCTCCCGGGCGGTCAGCGGCGAATCCCCCGCGCTGATCGCGTCGGCCGCCAACTCCGGGTCCACGTAACGCCCGCCGCCGTGCACGGTCCGGATCAGCTCGGCCAGCCGCTGCGCCGACACCGTCTTCGGGGCGAAGGCGCGGACGCCGGCCGCAAGGGCCCGCTTGAGGTGTCCTGGCCGCCCGTGACTGGTCACGATCATGGTCTTGCAGTCGGGGAGTTCGGACCGCAGCGCTGTGGCCACACTCACACCGTCCGCCCCCGGCATCTGGAGGTCGAGGACCGCCACGTCGGGCCGGTGCGCCCGCGCCATGGCGAGCGCCTCCGGGCCCGAGGCCGCCTCCGCGACGACCACCAGGTCGTCCTCCAGGCCCAGCAGCGCGGCCAGCGCGCCCCGGATCAGGTGCTCGTCGTCCGCCAGCAGTACTCGTACGGGGTTCACGCCCGCGCCTCCACTCGTCGCATCTCAGGACCCGGAACCTCGGCGCGCAGCCGGAACAGGCCGCCTCCGGCCGGTCCCGCCAACAGGGTCCCGCCCACCGCCGCGAGCCGCTCGCGCAGCCCGGCGAGGCCGGAGCCGGGCGGCCCGGCCGGGGCGTCGGGCGCCCCGTCGTTCTCCACCAGCAGGGTCACCGGGCCCGAGCCCTCCGGCACCGTCAACCGGATCAGGCAACTGCGCGCGTCCCCGTGCCGCAGCACGTTCGTGGTCGCCTCCCGGACCACCCAGCCCAGCGCCGACTGCACCTCGCCCGGCAGCGTCCGCCCCCGCGCCTCCAACTCGACGCGGCAGTCCATGCCCGCCGCGCTCAGCACCCCGCGCGCCCCCTCCAGCTCCACCGCGAGGTCCGCCTCCCGGTAGCCCCGCACGACGTCGCGGACCTCCCGCTGCGACTCGCGGGCGATCCGCTGCACCTCGATCATCTGGTCCACCGCCTCCGGGCGCTCCCGCCGCGCCAACTGCACCGCGAGCTCGCTCTTCAGCGCGATCACCGCCAGATTGCGGCCCATCACGTCGTGCAGGTCCCGGCCGAACCGCAGCCGCTCCTCGGCGACCGCCAGCTGTGCCTGGAGCTCCCGGGCGTGATCGAGTTCGTAGACGGTCTTCAGCAGCCACCGGGAGAACCCGCAGGTGAAGGTCAACAGCAGGCTGACGATCAGGAACCCGACCGAGAACCCGAGGGAGTCCAGTGGGGGCAGCCCGGCCACCAGCGCCAGGGCCGCCACCGCGACCGCGCCGATGGGCGCGAGGAGCAGCATGTGGCGGACCTTGTCGAGCATCAGCGTCAGCGCACCGGAGGCGAAGGCCATCGTGTTGATCACGATGGTGGGAGCGACGTTGTCGTTGGTGATCATCCCGGCGGACTGCAGGACCATCATGGCCACGCAGATCGCGGCCGTGAGCGCCACCAGCGCCACCGCGAGCCGCGCGGGCCGCTCCCGACGGCCCAGCGCGTAGTCCAGCGAGCGCGAGGACAACAGCCCGCACAGGCCGACCTGCGCGGCCAGCGGCAGCACCAGTGCGGCGGTGACGGCCCTGTTGCCCTGGGGGGCCAGTCCCATCAGGACCGCGAAGGCCTCGATCACCACGAAGAAGTGGAACGACCAGCGCGTGTACAGCTCGACCTTCGCCGCGCTATTGCGGTTCTTCCACCATCCGGTCAACTTCGACACGTCGTTCCCACGTCCCCCGGTCGTACGCGCTAGCGGCGCGGTTCCCAGCGGAACCACCGCTGGACAGCAAACACGGTCACCATGATCCAGGCCACCGTGACGGCCGCGGCCGTCAGGAGCTCCCCGCTCGCCGCGCCACCGCTCCAGCCGGCCCGTACGAGGGCCATCACCCCGCTGAGCGGCAGCAGTTCGCACACCGAGGCCACCGGGTCGGGCAGCGAGTCCAGCGGGAGGAACAGTCCGGAGCCGAGCGCCGTCAGGAGGAACAGGGGCAGCGTCGTGATCCCGGCGGTCTCGACGTTGCGGGTGAAGGCGCTGGTGGTGGCCGCCATCCCGGCGAGCAGCGGCAGCGAGGCGAGGACGCCGGCGACCAGCAGCATCGGGTTGTCCGGGGCGGGCGCGTCGAGCACGGCCGCCCCGGCCAGGGCGAGGGCGGTGATCTGCGCGAGGGCGATGACGGCGGCGGGCAGCGCCGTGCCGGCGAGGATCTCCAGGTCACCGGCCTCACCGGTGCGCAGCCGCTTCAGGACGAGTTCCTCGCGGCGGGCGACGTAGGCGGAGACCAGGTTCATGTAGACGACGAGCAGGAGCACCATGCCGATGCCGCCGGTCAGCGTGGCCTCGGCGACCGAGCCCACGGTGTCCTCGCTCAGGGTCGACCGCAGGATGAAGACCATCATCACCGGCATGAGCAGGGCCACGCTCAGGGCGGCCCGGTTGCGCACGAGCAGCGTCAGTTCGGAGCGGCCGAGCGCGGTCAGCCGGCCGGGGTTCAGGGTGAGCGTGTTCATCGGGTCCCCGCCATCGCGTCGTCGTTGCCGTTGCCGTTGGTGCCGGTGGTCTCCGCGGCGGCCTCGCGCCGGCTCCGCGCGATGTCCAGGAAGGCCTCCTCCAGGGAGGCGGAGCGGGCGTCGAGCCCGATCAGTTCCACTCCGGAGTCGTGCGCCCAGCGCAGCAGTTCGCCGAGCGCCCCCTGGAGCCGGTCGGTACGGATCTCCACGTGCGGCCCGTCCGCCGCCGCCCGCAGCGCCAGGGGCAGCCGCCCGGCGGGCACCCCGTCCGGCAGCGTGAAGCGGATCCGGGAGGGCCGGGTCGCCGTCACCTCGGCGGGGGTGCCGGTCAGTACGAGCTCTCCCTCGTGCAGGATCGCCAGCCGGTCCGCGAGGGCCTCGGCCTCTTCCAGGTAGTGCGTGGTCAGCAGCACCGTGGTGCCCCGTGCCCGCAGTTCCCGTACGAGGGCCCAGGTGTCCCGGCGCCCCTCGGGGTCCATGCCGGTGGTGGGCTCGTCCAGGAACAGCACTTCGGGCCGCCCCAGGAGGGCCAACGCCAGGTCGAGCCGCCGCCGCTCCCCACCGGACAGCTGCTTGACGCGTACGGAGGCCCTGGCGTCCAGCCCGACCAGCTCCAGCACCTCCGCGGCCGGCCGGGCACCCGAGGTGACCCCGCTCCACATCCGGACGGTCTCGGCGACCGAGAGGTCCGAGGGGAAGCCGCCCTCCTGGAGCATGACGCCGGTCCGCGGGCGGACCTCGGCCCGCCGGGTGTACGGGTCCAGCCCGAAGACGCGGACCTGCCCGCCGGTCGGCGCGGCCAACCCCTCCAGCAGTTCCACCGTGGAGGTCTTGCCGGCCCCGTTGGTGCCGAGCAGCGCGAAGATCTCGCCGCGGGCCACCGAGAAGGAGACGCCCCGTACCGCCTCGAACCCGCCGGTGTAGCCGCGGCGCAGTCCCTCTGCCTGGATCACTGTGTCGGTCATGTCCCCAGCCTCGCGGCGGCCGGTCGGCCCGGTCAGTGCGGACTGTCACGCCTCCCGATGACATTTGTCATCGGCCGTGATGCACACCACAGGACAGGGGCAAGGGAAAGGGCGAGGCACATACGACGAAGGCCCCGATCAATGATCGGGGCCTTCATTCGCTGAGCGGACGACGCGACTCGAACGCGCGACATCCACCTTGGCAAGGTGGTGCTCTACCAACTGAGCTACGTCCGCATGCTTCCACGACACAAGTGCCGTGAGCTGCGAGCAACACTCTACCTGATCCACAACCGTGGCCGGTAAAGCGTGCAGAGCGGGTGACAGGGATCGCACACTGCGCCTCCCCCCTGGAAGGGGGGTGTTCTGCTACTGAACTACACCCGCACGACTTCGGGTTCCGGCCTTCCGGCTGGCCCCTCGGCGTGATCCACACATTAGCCGATCGATGGGGGTGCTTGGCAAATCAGCTCTCAGTGGGCTGCGTTGTACGCCTCGTAGACGCGCTTGGGGATCCGCCCGCGGGGCGGCACGTCGTGCTGGTTCGCGCGGGCCCACGCCCGGACGACCGCCGGATCGGGGGCGACGGCTGTGTGCCGGAACACCTTCCCGGAACGGGACTGACGGCGGCCGGCGGCCACGAAGGGGGCCAGGCCCTTCCGCAGTTTCTTTGCGTTGGCCGCATTGAGGTCGATCTCGTACGACTTACCGTCCAGAGCGAACACGACCGTTTCCGCCGCTTCCCCGCCGCTGAGGTCGTCGGAGAGCGTGACTACTACGCGCTGCGCCACGGATATCGGTCCCTTCGTGCGCGGTCACTCCCGCTGACGTGCGGTGATGTCGCGTGTGTGGATGTTTCGGTGGAATGCATCAAACCGCCGGAATCCCGGCTGATTCCTTTGTACCGTGATTCTCATTGAATAGCGAAGCCCAGTTAATTCTCCCCGCGTGTCCCGCCGCAATGCCGGGGGCGTGGTTTTCCGGTGGATTTTGCGAAGCGTTGGTGAAGCCGAAACGGCGGGATGATCAGGGGCATCCGATATCTACCCGCGTAGAAATTTTGGCCGGGTACGCTGATGGAACCGCCTTCGCACCAACCACCACACGGGAGTGCCAGTGGCACGCGTCGTAGTCGACGTCATGCTCAAGCCGGAGATCCTCGACCCCCAGGGCCAGGCGGTGCAGCGTGCACTGCCGCGTCTGGGCTTCGATGGGATCGCCGACGTCCGCCAGGGGAAGCGCTTCGAACTGGAGGTGGAGGGACCGGTCGACCGGGCCGCCCTCGACCGCATCCACAAGATGGCCGAAACCTTCCTCGCCAACACCGTCATCGAAGACTTCACCGTCCGCGTCGAGACCGTGAAGGTCGAGGCCTGACGGTGACCACTCGCATCGGAGTCGTCACGTTCCCCGGAACGCTCGACGACCGTGACTCGCTGCGCGCCGTCCGCCTCGCGGGGGCCGAGCCCGTCTCGCTCTGGCACCGCGACAAGGACCTGCACCAGGTCGACGCGGTCGTCCTCGCGGGCGGCTTCTCCTACGGGGACTACCTGCGCGCCGGGGCCATCTCCCGCTTCTCGCCGGTCATGGAGACCATCATCGAGCAGGCCAAGGGCGGCATGCCCGTCCTCGGCATCTGCAACGGCTTCCAGGTCCTCACCGAGGCCCACCTGCTGCCGGGGGCGATGCTCCGCAACAACCACCTCCACTTCATCTGCCGCGACCAGAAGCTGCGGGTGGAGAACACGGAGACCGCGTGGACCGGCGACTACACCGCCGGCCAGGAGATCTCCGTCCCGCTCAAGAACATGGACGGCCGCTACACCGCCGACGAGCGCACGCTCGACGAACTGGAGGCCGAAGGCCGCGTGGCCTTCCGGTACGTCGACGTGAACCCGAACGGTTCGCTGCGCGACATCGCCGGCATCACCAACGCCGCGGGCAACGTCGTCGGCCTCATGCCGCACCCCGAGCACGCGGTCGAGCCGCTGATCGGGACGGGCCGCACCGACGGCCTCCCGTTCTTCACGTCGGTCCTGAAGAAGCTGGTCAGCGCATGAGCCTCGATACCGTCAAGAACGCCACCGGCACCCCGGACGCCGCGCAGCCCTGGAAGGAGCTCGGCCTCAAGGAGGACGAGTACGCGCGCATCCGCGAGATCCTCGGCCGCCGTCCCACGGGCGCCGAGCTCGCCATGTACTCCGTCATGTGGTCCGAGCACTGCTCGTACAAGAGCAGCAAGGTCCACCTGAAGCAGTTCGGCGAGAAGGTCCCGCAGAACGACGCCATGCTCGTCGGCATCGGCGAGAACGCGGGCGTCGTCGACGTCGGTCAGGGCTACGCGGTCACCTTCAAGGTCGAGTCGCACAACCACCCCTCGTACATCGAGCCCTACCAGGGCGCGGCCACGGGCATCGGCGGCATCGTCCGCGACATCCTCGCGATGGGCGCCCGCCCGGTCGCCGTCGTGGACCCGCTGCGCTTCGGCGCGGCCGACCACCCCGACACCAAGCGCGTCCTGCCGGGCGTCGTCGCCGGCATCGGCGGCTACGGCAACTGCCTGGGCCTGCCGAACATCGGCGGCGAGGTCGTCTTCGACGCCTGCTACCAGGGCAACCCGCTGGTCAACGCCGGCTGCATCGGCGTCATGAAGCACGAGGACATCCACCTCGCCAAGGCCTCCGGGCCCGGCAACAAGGTCATCCTCTACGGCGCCCGCACGGGCGGCGACGGCATCGGCGGCGTCTCGGTCCTCGCGTCCGAGACCTTCGACGACACGAAGCCGACCAAGCGCCCCGCCGTCCAGGTCGGCGACCCCTTCCAGGAGAAGCTCCTCATCGAGTGCACCCTGGAGATCTTCAAGGAGAAGCTGGTCGCGGGCATCCAGGACCTCGGCGGCGCCGGGCTCTCCTGCGCCACGTCCGAGCTGGCCTCGGCCGGTTCGGGCGGCATGCGCGTCGAGCTGGACACCGTCCCGCTGCGCGACGCGACGCTCTCGCCCGAGGAAATCCTCATGAGCGAGTCGCAGGAGCGCATGTGCGCGATCGTCGAGCCGCAGCACGTCGACCGCTTCATGGAGATCTGCGAGAAGTGGGACGTCATCGCCACCGTCATCGGTGAGGTGACCGAGGGCGAGCAGCTGGAGATCTACTGGCACGGCGAGCTCATCGTGGACGTGCCCCCGGGCACCGTCGCCCACGAGGGCCCGACGTACCACCGCCCGTACGCGCGCCCCTCCTGGCAGGACGCCCTCCAGGCCGACGACGCGGGCAAGCTGCCCCGTCCGCAGACCTCCGAGGAGCTCCGCGCGCAGGTCCTGGCGCTGGTCTCGTCCCCGAACCAGGCCTCCAAGTCCTGGATCACCGACCAGTACGACCGGTTCGTGCAGGGCAACACGGTGCTCTCGCAGCCCGAGGACGCGGGCATGGTCCGCATCGACGAGGAGACCAACCTCGGCGTGGCCATGGCCACGGACGGCAACGGCCGCTTCGCCAAGCTCGACCCGTACACGGGCGCGCAGCTGGCGCTGGCCGAGGCGTACCGCAACGTCGCGGCGACCGGAGCGAAGCCGCTGGCCATCTCCGACTGCCTGAACTTCGGCTCGCCCGAGGACCCGGACGTCATGTGGCAGTTCGCCGAGGCCACCCGCGGTCTCGCGGACGGCTGCCTGGAGCTGGGCACCCCGGTGACCGGCGGCAACGTCTCCCTCTACAACCAGACGGGCGAGACCGCGATCCACCCGACCCCGGTCGTGGCGGTCCTCGGTGTCATCGACGACGTCAACCGGCGTACGCCGATGGCGTTCGCGGAGGCCGGACAGCTGCTGTACCTGCTCGGCGACACGACCGAGGAGTTCGGCGGCTCGGCCTGGTCGCAGGTCGTCCACGACCACCTCGGCGGCATGCCGCCGAAGGTGGACCTGGGACGCGAGAAGCTGCTCGGCGAGATCCTGATCTCCGCCTCGCGCGACGGCATGGTCGACGCGGCGCACGACCTGTCCGACGGCGGCGTGATCCAGGCGCTCACCGAGTCCTGCCTGCGCGGCGGCAACGGTGCGCGGATCGTGGTCCCCGAGGGCCTGGACGCGTTCACCTTCCTGTTCTCCGAGTCCGCGGGCCGCGCCATCGTGGCCGTCCCGCGCAGCGAGGAGCTCCGGTTCACCGACATGTGCGGTGCGCGGGGCCTGCCGGCCGCCCGCATCGGCGTGGTCGACGGCGACGCGATCGAGATCCAGGGCGAGTTCACGCTCCCGCTGGCCGAGCTCCGCGAGGCCCACGAGGCGACGATCCCGGCGCTGCTCGCCTGATCCCGCCCACCCGCTCCACGTACGAGCCCCCGTCCGGACGCTGTCCGGGCGGGGGCTCGGCCGTTCCCGGCGGCCGTTGCCCGCCCCCTCTTGTACGGAGTTACGTAATGACGTAATTTCGGAGTCATGGAGCTCGAAGACCGCGTCGCCGCACTGGAACGCCGGCTGGTCGCCCTGGAGGCGCGGGCCGACGCCCGCCCCGAACCCGTCCCCACCGGTGGGGACTTCTGGGCCCTCGAAGGCTGGAAGGCACGCCTCGCCGAGGCCGGGGACGCCGGCGGGGCGGGCGGGGTGCTCTTCACGGGCGCCGTCACGCTGCCCACCGGGGAGCGCTACGAATGGCAGCAGGCCGCCGTCACCGAGGACGTCCTCGACCCCGGGGCCGACGCCGGACGCACCGCCGACTCCCTCGCCGCCCTCGGCAACCCGGTCCGGCTGCGCCTGCTCCGCGAGATCCTCGCCGGACGGCGCACGGCAGCCGAACTGACCGCCCTCGACGGGGTCGGCACCAGCGGGCAGGTCTACCACCACCTGCGCCAACTGACCGCGGCCGGCTGGCTGCACACGACCGGCCGGGGCCGCCACGAGGTTCCCGCCGGCCGGGTGGTCCCGCTCCTCGTCCTGCTGTCGGCCGCGATTGCCTGAGGTGACCATGCCCATGATGGCCAAGGTGTTGTACGTGCTCTACCGGCTGCTCCTGCTCCTCGCGTTCGCCATGATCGCGCTGGACCTCACGGTCGGACTGCCCTTCGGCACGGCCTGGTTCCTGGCGTGCGTGGCGGGCGGGGTGGTGCTCCAGATCGCGACCGGCGTGGTGGCCGCCCGCAACCCCAGGACCGATGAGCCGCCGATCGAGATCGACCCGCCGGTCCGCGGCCGGTGGAGCGCCCTCAACAGCCCGGCCGACAAGGTCCCCAGCCACGGCACGCACCGCATGGGCCAGGCCTGCGCGATCGACGTCGTCGCCGAGCCGGAGCCCGGGTCGGGCCGTGCGCGGCCCGCGTTCGCCGCGTTCTGGCCGCCGGTCCGGCCCGCCGCCGACTTCCCGGCCTTCGGCGCCCCGTTGTTCGCCGTCGCCGACGGGACCGTCGTGCGGGTGAGCGACCGCTGGCGCGACCACGCGAGCCGCAACTCCTGGCCCGCAGCGATCTACCAGATGCTGATCGCCGGAGGCATCCGCGACCTGGCCGGCGCCGGCTGCGTCCTCGGCAACCACGTGGTCCTGGACCTGGGCGAGGGCCGGTACGCGGTCTACGCCCACCTGCGCCGGGGCACCCCGACCGTCCGACCGGGGGACCGCGTCACCGCGGGCGACCTCCTCGCGGAGTGCGGCAACTCCGGCAACTCCACCGAACCGCACCTGCACTTCCAGCTCATGGACGGCCCCGATCCGGACACGGCCCGCGGCCTGCCCTTCACCTGGCGGGGCGTCGGCGTCCCGGCCGGCGGCGAGACCTTCGACACCGGGACCGGACACGCGATCCGGCTGTAGCGATTCCGTGTCACGGCGGGTACCCCCGCCCACGGGGGGTGTCCGCATACTGGCGCCGTGAGTGACATCGTCAAGTACCTGCCGGCCGCGGCGATACCCGCGGACGGCGCCCCCGAATGGAAGGCCGCCGACGCCGAACGCTGGCGCGCGGCCCGCGTTCCCGCCGTCCTCGGACCCGTCGCCGGGGGCTGGATCCTCCTGCCCCTCATCCTGTGCGCGGTCGTCCTGCTCGCCTGGAACACCCCCGAGGACACCTCCGTCGGCACCGAATGGGGCGGCTACCCGGCGGCCGTCCTGCTGCTGGCCCTCCCCGCCTGGTACCGGTTCCTGCCGGTCGCGACCGCCGTCGCCGCGCCGCTGATCGCCCTGGACGCATGCCTCGTCCTCGGTGAACTCGCCCCGGACGACGCCGCCGGCCGGGTCGGAGCGGGGCTGATCATCGGCATCGCCGTCCTGGCCCTCACCGGCGCCGTGCTGCGCCTGCGCTCCCGGAGGATCCAGCGGGCCCTGATCCTGGAGGCGGCCGGGGACGCCCGCAGCCCGCTCCCCGACAGCCTGCCCAACAGCCACCGCACCCGCGGCCGCACGCTGCTCCTGACCGGTGCCCCGCTCTGCGCGCTCGCCGCGGCCCTGATCCTGACTGGCCTCGCCCAGGACTTGAACGCGCCCCCGGAACACCCGTACGACGCCACCGGACAGCAGGTCCTCGCCCTTCTGCTGCTCGTCCCCGGCACCCCGCTGCTCGGCCGCGGCATCACGGCCGGCGGCGCCGCCCGCCGGCTCCACTACGGCGGACAGCCCGTGCTGCGCGTCGGCGTACGCCGCTCCATGGACACGGCGTGGATCCTCGCGGACGCCCGGACCCCCACCGCCCCGCCGCTGGTCGCCTTCCGCAACCGCTTCGACGACAGCTACTCCTCCCGTCCCGGCAGGATCCTCGTGGGCGGCCCGCGGGAGCGGCTGCGCGCCGAGCACCACGACATCGACCCGTTCGCCGAACCGTACGAGGCGCTCATGTACGGCGTGCCCCGCGAGGGCGCCGAGGTGGTCCTGGAGTACGCGGTCAACACCCATGACGGCCACGTCGTCACGAGGTTCACGGCCGCACCCCTCATGCCGTTCCGCCGAAGCGCCCTGCGCCCGTGGCGGCCGGCCGGCACCTCGTACGCCCAGCGGCGCGAGGAGTTGGCCGAGCGCCACCGCGAGCAGCGCTCGTCCTCGTCCTCGTCGTCCTCGTCGTCCTCGTCGTCGGGGGGCTGCGGCTCCTCCGGCGGCTGCGGGAGCGGTTGCGGCGGGGGCTGCGGCGGCGACTGACGTGCGGCGGCCGCCTCCGGGCCCGGCGGCACGGCCCCCGAGTAGGGTCGGCCCATGCCGCCTGGGAAGAAGAAGCCGCGCACGTACGACCCCGCGAAGATCCGTACGGCCGTCACCACGCAGTTCGGGCACGTCGCCGAAGCCGTACGGGGCCTGACGCCGGAGCAGCTCGCACGACCCGCCGGGCTCGGCGACTGGACCGTGGCGGACCTGGCCGCCCACATCGCGTGGATCGCCGACTCGCTCGCGGCCGGCCTGGCCCGGCCGCCCGCAGCCGTCGCCGAACTCCCCGCCGTCGAATGGCCCTTCGCCACCGCCTCGCTCGCCGGGAAGATCTCCGAGGCCGCCCGCGAGACCCTGGACGGCGCCCCGCTGCCCGAGCTGTACGAGCGGGCCGCCGCCCGGCTGGCCGCGGAGCTGGAACGCAACGCGGGCAGCCGGGTACTGGACCTGTGGATCGGCGACATGACCCTCGCCGACTTCCTCGTCACCCGGACCGTCGAGCTGGTCGTCCACACCGACGACCTGAACCGGGCCACCGGACTGGACGTCCCCGTCGACCGGCAGGCACTCGCCGCCTGCGTCCGGCTGCTCGCCGACGCCCTCGCGGTCAAGGCGCCCGGCGGGTCGGTGGAGGTACGGATCCCGCCGTTCGCGGTGGTCCAGTGCGTCGAAGGCCCCCGCCACACCCGCGGCACCCCGCCCAACGTGGTCGAGACCGACCCGCTCACCTGGATCCGGCTCGCCACGGGACGCACCGGCTGGGCCGAGGCCCTGGACTCCGCGCGGGTCGCCGCCGGCGGGGAACGCGCCGACCTGTCGGCCCTGCTCCCCGTGATGCGCTGACGGAGGGGGCGGGGAACCGTCCTGCCGCCCGGCCCGTCACACGACCATGCGTACCCTCAGGCACCTCACGACCGGTCTGGCCCTCCTCGGCCTCGCCGCCTGCGGCCAGTCCGCGCGGAGCGGGTCCGACCCGCTCCCCGATCCCACGGGCTCCTGGGCCGTCGAGTCCCTGACCACCGGCGGCCGGACCCTCCACGCGCCCGCCGCCGCCCGCGTCGACCTCGGCCCGACCGAGGCCACCGGCAACTACGGCTGCAACGGCTTCACGGCACGGGTCGCCCGCGAGAGCGCCACCACCCTCGTCCTCACGCCCGGCGAGAGCACCACGATGGCCTGCGAGAACATGGAGTTCGAGACGGCCTTCGCCAAACTCCTCACGGGCCGCCTCACCCTCGACCGCGGCCCCGACCGGCTGACCCTGAAGACCGCCGACGGGAGCACCATCGCCATGAGCTCCAAGCCCCCGGTCCCGGACGCCCCCCTCGTCGCGACCCACTGGACCGTCGACTCCCTGATCGACGGGGAGAGCGTGTCCTCCCTCGTGCCGGAGGCCGCCGGCCGGGCCCGGTTCACCCTCGCGGCCGACGGCGCCGCGAGCGGCACCCTCGGATGCAACCGGTTCAGCGCGCAGGCCACCGTCGACGGGCCCTCGCTCACCTTCGGGCCGCTCACCGCGACCCGGATGGCCTGCGAGGGACCGACGGGCGAGGTCGAGCGGGCACTGACCGAACTGTTCGGCAGCGGTCCGCTCGCCTGGAAGGTCCAGGGCACGTCCCTGACCCTCACCGCGCCCGACGGCAAGGGCCTCGGCGCCAAGGCGGTCACGGCCGTCGAATGACGGCCGGACCCCCTCGGCCCGCTCGCCCCCCTGCGGTGATCACGCCGGCGGGTCAGACCGGGTAGGGCAGCAGACCCGCGTCGGTCCTCTCCCAGGCGGCCCGCAGCTCGGCCAGTCGGGCCGGCTCCACGGCCGCCTTGTCGGCCTGCTCCCTGATGTCCCCGGCCAGGTTGAACAGCTGGTCCCGGCCCGTCTTGCCCCGGTAGTACTTCCAGTCGCCGCGCCGCAGCGCACGCTCCCCGCGCACCCGCCAGAAGATGTCCCGCTCGGCGGGCTTCTCGTCGCGCAGCAGGTACCCGGCCAGGCTCACCCCGTCCAACGGGTACGCGCGGTGCGGACGGGTGCCGGCCAGCTCCAGCAGCGTCGCCGTCCAGTCCGGGCTGAACACCGGGACGTGGCTGACCTGGCCGCCGTCCACCCGGGCCGGCCAGCGCAGGATGTTCGGCACCCGGATCCCGCCCTCCTGGAGCGAGGCCTTGTTGCCCGACAGCGGCCAGTTGTACGAGAACCGCTCGCCGCCGTTGTCGCTGGAGAACACGACCACCGTGTTGTCCTCCTGCCCGGAGCGCTTCAGCGCCTTGAGCACCTCACCGATCGACCGGTCCAGGTCCTCCACCAGCTGCTTGTACTTCTCGACCGAGCCACCGTCCTGGTGCCACAGCGCCCGCCCGTCGCCCGCCTTGATCCGCCGGACGATCTCGGCGCTCTCCTTCGTGTCCCCCTCGGCGATCCACGGCCAGTGCGGGGTGGTGAAGTTGAGGTTCAGCAGCCACGGCTTGCCGTGGTGGTCGCGGGAGACGTACTCGCTCGCCCGCTCGGTGAGGACCTTCGTGTAGTACCGCAGGTCCTTGTACTGGGCATCGCCCTCGTACAGGTCGTACTCGCCGCCCAGGCCCAGCTTCGAGTAGTACTCGAGGGCCCCGCCGAAGTTCCCGAAGAACTCGTCCCAGCCGGACCGGGTCGGGCTGTAGTCCGGCAGGTAACCCGCGTGCCACTTGCCGATCAGCGCGGTGGAGTAGCCCGCCTCCTTCAGCAGCGAGGCCAACGTCGGGTGCGTCGGCTCCAGACCCACCGACTTGTCCGCGATCGGCTCGGCCAGCCCACCCTTCGTACGGGCCGGGTAACGCCCGGTGTACAGGCTGAAGCGGGTCGGGGAGCAGGTCGCGGAGCCCGAGTAGGCGTCGGTGAAACGCACTCCCTGACGGGCGAGCCGGTCCAGGTTCGGGGTCTTGATGTGCGGCGAGCCGTACGAGGACAGGTCCGACCAGCCGAGGTCGTCACCCAGGATGAACAGGACGTTCGGGCGCCTCGAATGCCGCCCCCGGGCGGCCCGGAACTCCTGCTCCTCGGGCCCCGCGTGCTGCGCCCCGGCGGCCGCGGCCGGGCCGGCGCCGAGCCCCACCGCCGCGGCGGCCGCGGTCACCCCGACCGCGCCTCCGAAGGCACGCCGGGACAGTTTCGATTCGTACGAAGTCACAAGTACTCCAAGGCATGGCCGACCGGCCTGCCCGCGGCGGCGCGGGACGGCGCACGGCACGACGGGCGGGCTCGGTCGGGGCAGGGGGGCAGAGCGGGAAGGGCCGGCGCGGAACGTCACAACACGAGTCGGTGCGACGGGAAAAGCCGGAAGGAAGGAACACGCGCACCGCGGCGCGCGGGGATGCCTACGCGCAGCTACGACAGATGGCGCTCGCGACACGGACCAGGTCCACGTGCCGGCGCTCGACGAGGGTGACGGAGCGGTCACCGAAAGGCTGCATGAGTCGGAACCTTGTACGAACCCACAGGCCCCTGTCAACCAGGGCATTCCGGATACCGAGACGGCCCGCCGGGACCCCGCCCCGGCCCCTCCTGCGGTGACCCTCCGCAGGGGTTACCCGACTGTCCGCACTGTGACTTTTCCGGGAGGTCCCCAATTCGGACCAGTGGTCGATCTCGCCTACACTCGGAGGCGTGCCTCGTGGTGATGGACGACTCAACCACGACCTGCTCCCCGGTGAGAAGGGCCCCCAGGACGCTTGCGGCGTCTTCGGTGTCTGGGCTCCGGGTGAAGAGGTCGCCAAGCTCACCTACTTCGGACTGTATGCACTGCAGCACCGCGGACAAGAGTCCGCGGGAATCGCTGTGAGCAACGGTTCCCAGATCCTCGTCTTCAAGGACATGGGCCTCGTTTCCCAAGTCTTCGACGAAACCTCTCTCGGCTCGCTCCAAGGTCATATCGCGGTCGGTCACGCCCGCTACTCGACCACCGGAGCCTCCGTCTGGGAGAACGCCCAGCCGACCTTCCGCGCGACCGCCCACGGCTCCATCGCCCTGGGTCACAACGGCAACCTGGTGAACACCGCCGAGCTCGCCGAGATGGTCGCCGACCTGCCCCGTCAGGACGGCCGCGCCACCCAGGTGGCGGCTACCAACGACACCGACCTGGTCACCGCCCTGCTCGCGGGGCAGACCGACGAGGACGGCAGGCCGCTGACGATCGAGGAGTCGGCCACCAAGGTCCTCCCGAAGGTCAAGGGCGCCTTCTCCCTCGTCTTCATGGACGAGGGAACCCTCTACACCGCCCGTGACCCGCAGGGCATCCGCCCGCTGGTCCTCGGCCGCCTGGAGCGCGGCTGGGTGGTCGCGAGCGAGACCGCCGCCCTCGACATCTGCGGCGCCAGCTTCGTCCGCGAGGTCGAGCCGGGCGAGCTCATCGCGATCGACGAGAACGGCCTCCGCACCTCGCGCTTCGCGGAAGCGAAGCCCAAGGGCTGTGTCTTCGAGTACGTCTACCTGGCGCGCCCGGACACCGACATCGCGGGCCGGAACGTCTACCTCTCGCGCGTCGAGATGGGTCGGCGCCTCGCCAAGGAAGCCCCCGTCGAGGCCGACCTGGTCATAGCGACACCGGAATCCGGCACGCCCGCCGCCGTCGGCTATGCCGAGGCGAGCGGGATCCCGTTCGGGGTCGGCCTGGTCAAGAACGCCTATGTGGGCCGGACCTTCATCCAGCCCTCGCAGACGATCCGCCAGCTCGGCATCCGCCTGAAGCTCAACCCCCTCAAGGAAGTCATCCGGGGCAAGCGCCTGGTGGTCGTCGACGACTCGATCGTCCGCGGCAACACCCAGCGCGCCCTCGTGAAGATGCTCCGCGAGGCCGGCGCGGCCGAGGTCCACATCCGGATCTCCTCGCCGCCGGTGAAGTGGCCGTGCTTCTTCGGCATCGACTTCGCCACCCGGGCCGAGCTGATCGCCAACGGCATGACGGTCGACGAGATCGCCACGTCGATGGGCGCGGACTCGCTCTCGTACATCGCGCTCGACACGATGATCGAGGCGACGACCATCCAGAAGCCCAACCTCTGCCGCGCGTGCTTCGACGGTGAGTACCCGATGGAGCTGCCCGACCCGCAGCTGCTGGGCAAGCAGCTCCTGGAGACCGAGCTCGCCGGCGGCACGGACGCCGCCGACGCGCTGCGCCGCCCGTAGCCGGATCCCCCGCGCGGCCCGCTCAACCTGCGCGGGGCCCTGTCTTTCAAGCTTCTCCCAGGGCCCTGCACCACCCGCAGTAACGACACGAAAGCTCTCTCCTGTCATGACAGAGAAGACCACCGGTGCCAGCTACGCAGCCGCGGGCGTGGACATCGAAGCGGGCGACCGCGCCGTCGAGCTGATGAAGGAGTGGGTGAAGAAGACGCAGCGCCCCGAGGTCCTCGGCGGCCTCGGCGGCTTCGCCGGCCTCTTCGACGCCTCCGCCCTCAAGCGCTACGAGCGGCCCCTGCTGGCCTCCGCCACCGACGGGGTCGGCACCAAGGTGGACATCGCCCGCCAGCTGGGCGTCTACGACACGATCGGCCACGACCTGGTCGCGATGGTCATGGACGACATCGTCGTGTGCGGCGCCGAGCCGCTCTTCATGACGGACTACATCTGCGTCGGCAAGGTCCACCCCGAGCGTGTCGCGGCCATCGTCAAGGGCATCGCCGAGGGCTGCGTCCTCGCCGGCTGCGCCCTGGTGGGCGGCGAGACCGCCGAACACCCGGGGCTCCTCGGCCCCGACGACTTCGACGTGGCGGGCGCGGGCACCGGCGTCGTCGAGTACGACCGGCTCCTGGGCGCGGACCGCATCCGTACGGGGGACGCCGTCATCGCGATGGCATCGTCCGGCCTTCACTCGAACGGGTACTCGCTGGTCCGCCACGTCCTCTTCGACCGGGCCGGGATGTCCCTGGACCAGCACGTCGAGGAACTCGGCCGGACCCTCGGCGAGGAACTGCTGGAGCCGACCAAGATCTACTCGCTGGACTGCCTGGCGCTCACCCGTACGGCCGAGGTCCACGCGTACTCGCACATCACCGGCGGCGGCCTCGCGGCCAACCTGGCCCGGGTCATCCCGGACCACCTGCACGCCACGGTCGACCGTACGACCTGGGCCCCGGGCGCGATCTTCGACCTGGTCGGCAAGGCCGGGCAGGTCGAGCGGCTGGAGCTGGAGAAGACCCTGAACATGGGCGTCGGCATGATGGCCGTCGTCCCGCAGGAGTCGGTGGAAGTGGCCCTGACGGCCCTTGCCGACCGGGGCGTCGACGCCTGGGTCGCGGGCGAGATCCTGGACCGGGGCGACCACACCGAGGGCGCGACCCTCACCGGTTCCTACGCGGTCTGAGCAGCACTGAAACCCGGTCCGTGGCCATGCCCCGGACCGGGTTTCGATGTATGTCAGCCGACTTGGACGCCGTTGTGCAGGAGGCCCTGCGCGTCAAGCCCCACGACGGTGCGCCGACGGACCGGACTCTTCGTCCTCGTCCTCGTCGTCATCGCTGTTGTACAGAGCCGCGTACTTGGCGTACGGGTCGTCGTCGTCATCGTCCTGATCGTCATCGACTTCGACCGGCGCGCTGATAGGCAGCGGCTCCGTCGGCGATGCGCCCAGCTCATTGGCCAGACGCGAGAGGTCAGTCCCGCCGCTGTTGTACTTCAGCTGGCGGGCGACCTTTGTCTGCTTGGCCTTGGCCCGGCCGCGCCCCATGGCTCGACCCCCTCGGTGACGGGGCTCGACGGCCCCAGAGTCTGACACGCGTTCATGGTTCGGAGCGGGCTCTCCGTGGAGAGACCGTCCGTAGGGGTTTAACGGTACCTGCTTCCGCGGCCATACGGTACGCCGCCCGCATGACGCGCCCCGGTGCAGAACCAGCGGGACACCCCGTACTCGCTGGTCAGCTGCGATTTTAACCCTTTCCTGGCGGGCGACCCGCCGAAGCGCAGTGAGTTCCGTCTCGCCGCACCCCGACGGGCCCCTTCCGGGGTTACGCCGTACGGGCACCGCCGGCCCGGGCGGCGGCGCGGGCCGCGAGGGCCTCGGACATCCGCTGCTCGGCGATCCGGTCGGCGGCCGCGGCCGGCGGGATCCCGTCCGCCTTCGCACGTGCGAATATGGCCAGGGTGGTGTCGAAGATCTTCGACGCCTTGGCCTTGCAGCGGTCGAAGTCGAAGCCGTGCAGCTCGTCGGCGACCTGGATGACACCGCCCGCGTTGACCACGTAGTCCGGCGCGTAGAGGATCCCGCGGTCGGCGAGGTCCTTCTCCACGCCCGGGTGGGCGAGCTGGTTGTTCGCCGCGCCGCACACGACGGTGGCGGTGAGCACCGGTACGGACTCGTCGTTCAGCGCGCCGCCGAGGGCGCACGGGGCGTAGATGTCCAGACCCGGGGTGCGGATCAGGGCGTCCGTGTCGGCCACCGAGGTGACCTTGCCGGCGGGGTGCTTGTCGAGGATCTCCTGGACCGACTCCGCGCGGACGTCGGTGATCACGACCTCGGCGCCGTCCTCCAGCAGGTGCTCCACCAGGTGGCGGCCGACCTTGCCGACACCGGCTACGCCGACCTTGCGGCCGCGCAGCGTCGGGTCGCCCCACAGGTGCTGGGCGCTGGCGCGCATGCCCTGGAAGACGCCGTAGGCGGTGAGGACCGAGGAGTCGCCGGCGCCGCCGTTCTCGGGCGAGCGGCCGGTGGCCCAGCGGGTCTCGCGGGCGACGACGTCCATGTCGGCCACGTACGTGCCGACGTCGCAGGCGGTGACGTAGCGGCCGCCGAGCGATTCCACGAACCGGCCGTAGGCCAGCAGCAGTTCCTCGCTCTTCAGGACGGCCGGGTCGCCGATGATCACGGCCTTGCCGCCGCCGAGGTCGAGGCCGGCGAGGGCGTTCTTGTACGACATGCCGCGCGCGAGGTTCAGCGCGTCGAGGACGGCCTCCTCGTCGGAGGCGTACGCGTGGAAGCGCGTGCCGCCGAGGGCGGGGCCCAGGGCGGTGGAGTGGATCGCGATGACGGCCTTGAGGCCTGAGGCTCGGTCCTGGCACAGCACGACTTGCTCGTGGCCGCCCTGTTCCGTGCGGAACAGGGTGTGCAGGACGCCGTCGGTCATTTCGGTCACGGTGGTGACTCCCATGGAAGAGATGCGGCGGAAAGACGCCCGCCCTGCGGGTGGGGGAGGGCGCGCTGGGAGCAGCGTAAGACCTGCGGGCCGCCCGGGAAGGGCCTGTCCGGGGATCGGAACACTCCCGTGTCACACCGGCCCCGCGGGCCCGGCGGAAACCGGGCGGAGCAATCGGTTCCGGGCGACGTTCGCAGTGGTTCGGGACCCGCGTTCGGGGCCGTGGACGCCCCGGAGGTGAGGGAGCCCCAAAAACGGGGAGGTACGACAGCGTGAGCGAATCCCCCGAATTGCGGCCGCCGGCGGCGCGCCCCGTCCCGATCGTCCCGTACGCCTCCTACCTGCGCGTCTACGAGCCATTGGCGGCCTTCGCGGAGCCGGAGCGGGCGCACTGGGCGGACTACGTCCGGCGCGGGGTGGTCGCGACGGCGCAGGACGAACTGCGCCGCTCGCTGGCGGACTTGGTCCGCGTCCCGGTGGTGGGGGTGCCGGCGCACGAGAGCGCGGACGCGTTCACGGTGGAGCGGGACGGGGTGGTCCTGGTCTGCCCGTGGCGCACTCGGCTGCGCGGCTGGCTGGCGCTCCAGGAGCTGACGGAGTCGTTCCCGTTGCCGGTGTTGGACGCGGCGCTGCCGGCGTCGGAGCGCCGGCGGGCGGCGGCGGAGTACGAGGAGTGGCGGGAGCGGAACCCGGACGCGCGGCCGTGGATCCGCACGGGGGTGTGGCAGGTTCCGCTGCGCTGGTTCGTACTGGTCGGGGACGAGGAGCGGGAGTACGTGCCGGGCGAGCGGCTGCGGTACCGCACGCCGATGGTGCAGGCGCGGCGGCGGCTGGCCCGCGGGTTGCGGACCTTGCGGCAGGCCGAGGGGTACCAGCCCCTCGCCGAGGGGCTGGTGGAGGTCGGGAGCTGGCTGGAGGAGTTCCATCCGCGGTCGATGGTCGAACTGGATTACGGGGGGCTGCTGCACGCGCTGCCGGCCGACGCCCTCGCGGGCGACCGGTCGGCCCGCGACCTCGCGGCGGGCATGGAGGCGCTGCGGGCGGGTGACCGGGAGGGGGCGTCGGAGGTGTACGGCGAACTGGCGCAGCGCTGGCGGGCGGTCCGGGAGAGACTGTTCGCGAACTAGGGCCTGTCGTCGAACTCCCGTCGTCGCCCGGTGCGGCGGGAGTGCGTGCCGGACACCACGAGGCGGACGGGAGTTCGACGACAGGCCCTGGGCGCCTGGCAGGGTGTCCTTCGCCACGGTCGGGCGGGGGCCTCGGCGGGGCCCTGGGCGTATCACCCGTATGGGTCGTATCGGTCGATCAGCCATAAGGTGCAGATCAGGGGCTTGATCGTCACATTAGGGCCTTAGTTCCAGGACCTACGTCCCGATACGGGCCATTGGCCCAAGGGTGACGGACCGCACTATCTACACCCTTGCGCCCTTCCCCTACCCTCGTGCCAAAATAGGACAAGGAGTCCGGGGAGGGTTCCTTCCGTCCAACTAAGGGCGGAATGCTCGGTATTGCACTCTATGGGGGGTCTGACGACTCCTGATCGCTCTGTGACTGATCGTCACAGTGGGGTGACTGTCCGCTATGGGGCGGTCCATCGGCTTCCGCCGCTGATGAACACCTCGGAGGGCAATTCCATCGGTTTGGCCGTCGAGGCTGGACGGATGGTGTAGTTGTAGTGCCGAGGACAAGCCGTTCGTCCTATAACCGACTCGGCCTGCGTATGTCCATTTCGGGCAACGCGGGCCAAGGTGCAGAATTTAGAGGAAAGAACCGAGATGGTTCGGTTCTCCCGAGGAGGCCGCTCATGACCGCTCGCACCCCTGATGCCGAGCCGCTGCTGACCCCGGCTGAGGTTGCCACGATGTTCCGCGTGGACCCGAAGACGGTCACCCGCTGGGCCAAGGCTGGCAAGCTCACGTCCATCCGCACCCTGGGTGGACACCGCCGTTATCGCGAGGCCGAGGTTCGCGCACTGCTCGCGGGAATTCCGCAGCAGCGCAGCGAGGCCTGAGGTCCCGCAGCACCACCGCATTAACGGGTCGATATCGGGTCCCCCAATCCGATGAAACCCACAACGCTTCAGACGGTTGAGGCTGCCCCAACAGCCTCATTGCCGTTCGATCGCGCTGGACTCCGCCGGGTCCAGCGCGATCTTTTTTATGCCCGCAGGGGGGTGGAATCGCCGGAGCGCGCGGTGGTCTGCGCGGTGGGTGCCATTGCACATATTAAATCGAGGCGGCGTAGGTGTGCGATAAACGTGCGAGTCTCAAAAACTCGTGTGGTGACTCCCGTCACAGTTGATCACTCTTGTACAACCGGCATTGCGCCCGTAAGGGGATCACCGCCGCAGAGCACCTCGTCCGCGCGGGGGAATTTTGCCCGGGGTGGGTGGTGTGCGGGTCGGCGCGCGCCGGCGGCCCGCTGAGGGCCTCGCGGGTGCGGCCGGCGGTTCGGGGACCACGGGGCGGCGCCGGCGCCTCCTGGGGGCCCTCAGTGGCCTCGGCGGTCGCCGGATGATCATGACGTGGGGTTCGACGAACGCGCGGCACCCGCGACGCGTCAAGTTCGAACGCCTCGCGGGCGAACGTGTGGGCGCCGAACGCATCAGGGCCCGTATCCCCTGAGGGATACGGGCCCTGATGTTTCTGCGAACCTGACGGGACTTGAACCCGCGACCTCCACCTTGACAGGGTGGCGAGCTAACCAACTGCTCCACAGGTCCTCGTTCGCGGCCGGATCACCCGGCTGCGATCGCCACTGTACAGCAGCTCAGGGGCTGTGGTCTAACCCGATCACGGAGCGAGTGCGTCGACGGCCTTCACGATCCTCTTGTCCGAGATCGGGTACGCCGTTCCGAGCGCGTGCGCGAAGTAGGAGACCCGGAGTTCCTCCAGCATCCAGCGGATCTCGGTGACCTCCTCGGGTACCGGACGGCCCTTCGGGAGCTGCTCCAGGAGCCACAGGTACTCGTCCCGCATCTCGTGGACCTTCTCCATGCGCGTGGTGTCCCGCTGGGCGCCCGTGGGCATTTGCTGGAGCCGCCGGTCCGCCGCCACCAGGTAGCGCATCAGGTCCGGCAGCCGGCGCAGGCCGGTGAGCGTCACGAAGCCGGCCGGCACCAGCGCGGCGAGCTGCGCCTTCACGTCGGCGACGTTGGCCATCAGGGCCAGGCTGTTGGTCGCCTTCAGGCGCCGTTCGCAGGCCTGCCAGGCGGCCAGCACCTGCTGCACCTGACCCACCGTCCGTACGGTCGTGTCCACCAGGTCGGCCCGTACGGCGTCGTAGAGCTTCCGGAAGCCCGCCTCGTCCCAGGCCGGGCCGCCGTGGTCCGCGATCAGCTTGTCGGCGGCCGCCGTGGCGCAGTCGTCGAACAGCGCCTGGATGGAGCCGTGCGGGTTCCGGGACAGGGCCAGCTTCTGCTGGTTGGTGAGCTTGTCCGAGGCGAACTTCGCCGGGTTCACCGGGATGTTCAGCAGGATCAGCTTCCGCGTGCCCAGCCACATCGCCCGCTGCTGCTCGACCTCGGTGTCGAAGAGCCGTACGGAGACCGTCGTCCCGTCGTCCACCAGCGCCGGGTACGCCTTCACCGGCTGGCCGGCCCGGCGGGTCTCGAAGACCTTCGTCAGGGCGCCGATCGTCCAGTCGGTCAGACCGGAACGCTCCAGGGACTCCCCGCCCGCCCGCTCGGCGGTGGCGGCCGCGGCCTTGGACAGGGCCTGGCGGGCCTTGGGCTTCAGACGCAGCCGCAGGGCCTCCAGGTCCTTGTCCTCGGCGAGGTTCTTGCGGCGCTCGTCGACGATCCGGAAGGTGATCTTCAGGTGGTCCGGGATCCTGGACAGGTCGAAGTCGTCCGCGGAGACCGGCACCCCGACCATCCGGTGCAGCTCGCGCGCCAGCGCCGCCGGCAGCGGATCCTGGAGCGGAACGACCGTGTCCAGGAAGCGCGTCGCGAAGTTCGGGGCGGGCACGTAGTGCCGGCGGATCGGCTTCGGCAGCGAGCGGATCAGCTCGGTGACGACCTCCTCGCGCAGCCCCGGGATCTGCCAGTCGAAGCCCTCGTCGGTGACCTGGTTCAGTACCTGGAGCGGTACGTGGACGGTCACGCCGTCCGCGTCCGCGCCCGGCTCGAACTGGTAGGTCACCCGGAACTTCAGCGGCCCCTGCCGCCAGCTGTCCGGGTAGTCGGCCTTGGTGACCCCGGCCGCCTTCTCCGTCAGCAGCATCTCGCGCTCGAAGTCGAGGAGTTCGGGCTCCTCGCGCTTCTTGTGCTTCCACCAGGAGTCGAAGTGCGCCCCCGACACGACGTGGTCCGGAATGCGCCGGTCGTAGAAGTCGAAGAGGGTCTCGTCGTCCACCACGATGTCGCGGCGCCGGGCCCGGTTCTCCAGCTCCTCGACCTCGGTCAGCAGCTTCCGGTTGTCGGCGTAGAACTTGTGGTGCGTGCGCCAGTCACCCTCGACCAGCGCGTTGCGGATGAACAGCTCGCGGGAGACCTCGGCGTCGATCCGGCCGTAGTTGATCTTCCGCTGGGCGACGATCGGCACGCCGTACAGCGTGACCTTCTCGTACGCCATCACGGCCGCCTGGTCCTTCTCCCAGTGCGGCTCGCTGTACGTGCGCTTGATCAGGTGCTGCGCGAGCGGCTCCACCCACTCGGGCTCCACCTTCGCGTTCACCCGCGCCCACAGCCGCGAGGTCTCGACCAGCTCGGCCGACATGAGGAACTTCGGCTGCTTCTTGAACAGCGAGGAGCCGGGGAAGACCGCGAACTTCGCGGACCGGGCGCCCAGGTACTCGTTCTTGTCGGTGTCCTTCAGACCGATGTGCGAGAGCAGGCCGGCCAGCAGCGAGATGTGGACGTGCTGCTCCGGCGCGTCCGCCTCGTTGACGTGGATGCCCATCGTCTTGGCGACCGTGCGCAGCTGCGTGTAGATGTCCTGCCACTCGCGGATCCGCAGGAAGTTCAGGTACTCCTGCTTGCACATCCGGCGGAACGAGGAGGAGCCCCGCTCCTTCTGCTGCTCCCGGACGTAGCGCCACATGTTCAGGTACGACAGGAAGTCGCTGGTCTCGTCCTTGAAGCGGGCGTGGTTCTGATCGGCCTGGGTCTGCTTGTCCGAGGGCCGTTCGCGCGGGTCCTGGATGGACAGGGCCGCCGCGATGACCATGACCTCGCGGACGCAGTTGTTCTTGTCGGCCTCGACCACCATGCGGGCCAGCCGCGGGTCCACCGGCAGCTGCGAGAGCTGGCGCCCCATGGGCGTCAGCTTCTTGCGCGGGTCCTTCTCCGCCGGGTCGAAGGCGCCCAGCTCCTGGAGCAGCTGCACGCCGTCGCGGATGTTGCGGTGGTCCGGCGGGTCGATGAAGGGGAACTTCTCGATCTCGCCCAGCCCGGCAGCGGTCATCTGGAGGATCACGGAGGCCAGGTTGGTGCGCAGGATCTCGGCGTCCGTGAACTCCGGCCGGGAGAGGAAGTCGTCCTCCGAGTACAACCGGATGCAGATGCCGTCGCTGGTACGGCCGCAACGGCCCTTGCGCTGGTTCGCGCTGGCCTGGGAGATCCGCTCGATGGGCAGCCGCTGCACCTTGGTGCGGTGGCTGTAGCGCGAGATCCGGGCGGTGCCCGGGTCGATCACGTACTTGATGCCGGGCACCGTCAGCGAGGTCTCGGCCACGTTCGTCGCGAGGACGATCCGGCGCCCGGTGTGCTGCTGGAAGACCCGGTGCTGCTCGGCGTGCGAGAGCCGGGCGTAGAGGGGGAGGACCTCGGTGAGGCGCAGCTTGCGCTTCTCCAGGGCGTCGGCGGTGTCGCGGATCTCCCGTTCGCCGGAGAGGAAGACGAGGACGTCGCCCGGCCCCTCGGACTGGAGCTCGTCGACGGCCTCGCAGATCGCGGTGATCTGGTCGCGGTCGCTGTCCTCGGAATCGTCCTCCAGGAGCGGCCGGTAGCGCACCTCGACCGGATACGTACGGCCGCTGACCTCGATGATCGGCGCGTCCCCGAAGTGGCGGGAGAACCGCTCCGGGTCGATGGTCGCCGAGGTGATCACGACCTTCAGGTCGGGACGCCTCGGCAGCAGCCGGGCCAGGTAGCCCAGCAGGAAGTCGATGTTCAGGGACCGCTCGTGGGCCTCGTCGATGATGATCGTGTCGTAGGCGCGCAGCTCGCGGTCGGTCTGGATCTCGGCGAGCAGGATGCCGTCGGTCATCAGCTTCACGAAGGTCGCGTCCGGGTTCACCTGGTCGGTGAAACGGACCTTCCAGCCGACGGTCTGACCGATCTCGGACTTCAGCTCCTCGGCGATCCGCTCCGCGACCGTGCGGGCCGCGATCCGGCGGGGCTGGGTGTGCCCGATCATGCCGCGGACGCCACGGCCCAGCTCCATGCAGATCTTGGGGATCTGCGTGGTCTTGCCGGAGCCGGTCTCGCCGGCGACGATCACGACCTGGTGGTCGCGTATCGCCTCGGCGATCTCGTCCTTCTTCTGGCTGACGGGCAGGTTCTCGGGATACGTGACCTCCGGCTTCCGGGAGGCACGGCCGGCGAGCCGCTCGGCGGCCGTCGCGGCCTCCGCGGCGATCTCGTCGAGCACGGCCTGCTGGGCCTCGGGCTTGCGGATGCGGCGGGCGCCTTCGAGGCGGCGGCCGAGGCGGTGCGCGTCACGGAGCGAGATCTCACCGAGAAGCGTCTGCAGGGCGGCGAAGGAAGTAGACATACCTGATCGAGGATCTCACCTGGGCCCTCCGGGTGGCGAACGCATTTGTGGCCCTCCCCGTACCATTTCGGGACGAGTCCCCCAGCCGTACGAGTGAGAGGCAGCCCACCTTGTCCCGCCGCCACCGTGTGTGCTGCCTGCTGGCGGCCGTACTCGTGGTGCTGCTGGGCACGGTGACACCGTCGGCGGCCGCGCCAACGCCGGGGCATTCGGTTCCGGTTCCGGTTGCTCCGGCCGGTCCGGCCGGTTCGGCCGGTTCGGTCGCTCCGCTCGTTTCGGCCGCGCGGGGAGCGGACTCCCCTGCCACTGCCCCGGCCCGTGCCCTGACCCCGACGGCCTTCGCCGACCGGGCCGGGAGCCGGGGACCCTCCT
>NZ_JANFAK020000096.1 GCF_024721315.2 Streptomyces sp. Isolate_45 | reverse complement strand
GTCGCGGCCGCGGGCGGCGGGCGGGCGGTCGGGGGCCGGCGCCGTGGCGCGGCCGGCACTGTCAGACCCCGGTGGGAGACTCGCACCCGTGAGCGACCAAGCCGGCCGGTGGGCCCTCGCCGAGTCCGAGCACGGTGACGGCTGGTGGCACGCCGCCCCCGTGCCCCCCGCGGTCGGGGCCCGGATCAGCGTGCGCGACCCCGCCGAGGCGATCCGGGCCGCGCCCGCGGGCACCCGCTGGGTGTGGCGTTCCACGGCCGCCGTCTACCCCCGGCTGCTCGCCGCCGGCGTCCGCGTCGAGCGGTGCTACGACGTCGAGGACGCCGAGCTGCTGCTCCTCGGGCACGAGGGCCGCATCGGCGAGCCCCGCTCGGCGGCGGCCGCCATGGCCCGCCTCACCGGCGGCCCCGTACCGCCCGACCCGCCCCAGCGCGCCGCGGAGCCGGGCACGCAGGACTCCCTCTTCGAGCCGCGACCCACCGTCCCGGTCCCCCTCGACGCCCTGCTCGCGGTCCACGCCGAGCAGGAGCGGCGTCTCGCCGCCACCGCCCACCCCGACCGGATGCGGCTGCTCGTCGCGGCCGAGTCCGCCGCCTTCCTCATCGCCGCCGAGATGCACCGCGCGGGCCTGCCCTGGCGGGCCGACGTGCACCGCGCCCTGCTGACCGAGCTGCTCGGCGAGCGCTACGCCGGGCGCGGCGAGCCCCGCAGGCTGGCCGAGCTGGCCGACGAGGTGTCCGCCGCGTTCGGGCGCCGGGTGCGCCCGGACCTCCCCGCCGACGTGATCAAGGCGTTCGCCGAGGCCGGGATCAAGCTGAAGTCCACCCGCCGCTGGGAGATCCAGGAGCTGGACCACCCGGCCGTGGAGCCACTGATCGCGTACAAGAAGCTGTACCGGATCTACACCGCGCACGGCTGGTCCTGGCTCGCCGACTGGGTCCACGACGGCCGCTTCCGACCCGAGTTCGTGCCCGGGGGCACCCTCACCGGCCGCTGGGTGACCAACGGCGGCGGGGCGCTGCAGATCCCCAAGGTGATCCGTCGGGCCGTCGTCGCCGATCCCGGCTGGCGGCTCGTCGTCGCCGACGCCGACCAGATGGAGCCGCGGGTCCTCGCCGCGATCTCCCGCGACCCGGCCTTCATGGAGGTGGCCGGCCGCCCCGAGGACCTCTACACGGCCATCTCCCGGCAGGGCTTCTCCGGCGACCGGGACATGGCCAAGCTGGCCGTGCTCGGCGCCGTCTACGGCCAGACCTCCGGCGACGGCCTGAAGAACCTGGCCGCGCTGCGCCGCCGTTTCCCCCGCGCCGTGGCCTACGTCGACGACGCCGCCCGCGCCGGGGAGGAGGGGCGGCTCGTGCGGACCTGGCTGGGTCGCACCTGCCCGCCGCCGTTCGCGCCCGCCGAGGACGACGGCGAGGCCGGGGTCCCGCAGGACCGCGAGGACGGTTGGACCCCGAGCTACGCCTCCACCAACACCCGGGCCCGCGGCCGGTTCACCCGTAACTTCGTGGTGCAGGGCAGCGCCGCCGACTGGGCGCTGCTGCTGCTCGCGGCACTGCGCCAGGCGACCGTCGGGATGCGGGCCGAGCTGGTGTTCTTCCAGCACGACGAGGTGATCGTGCACTGTCCCGCCGAGGAGGCCGGGGCCGTCGCGGAGGCGATCCGCGCCGCCGGTGACCGGGCGGGCCGGATCGCCTTCGGCGACACCCCGGTCCGCTTCCCGTTCACCACGGCGGTCGTGGAGTGCTACGCCGACGCGAAGTAGGCGGCGGCCGGTGGATGCCTCGGCGAGGTCCCCGTCAGCGGTCAGCCCAGGTCGTGGAAGTAGACGTGGAACTCCTCGCGGGCGAACCCCTCGGACTCGTACAGCCCTTGCGCGACGAGGTTGTCGTACGCCGTCTCCAACTGCACCCCGGCCACCCCGGCGCCGCGCGCCCGGCGCACCACGTCGCGCAGCAGCGCCCGGCCCGCGCCGGTGCGGCGCCCGGCGGGGGCCACGTACAGGTCGTTCAGGATCCACGCGGTGCTCAGGGTGAGCGAGGAGAAGGCGCGGTAGACCTGCGCGAAGCCGACCGTGCCGACCCCGGGGACCTCGGCGAGCAGGACGAGCGACTCGTCCTTCGCGATCCGCTCCGCGAGGAACGCGCGCGGGCCGGCCGGGTCCTCCACCTTCACCTCGTAGAAGTCGAGGTAGCCGCTGAAGAGTTCCGCCGCGATGTCGAGGTCCTCCTCCCCCGCGACGCGCAGGACGACCGCCGCGCCGTCCGCGCCCTGCTCGCCGTGCCCGCCCCACTCCGGGGTCGGGGCGCCCTCGTGTGCCGCTGCTGCCTGCTCCCGCATGAATGCTCCCTGGTCCGCACGTGCCGGGGCCCCATTGTGCGCGGGCGGACCCGCGGGGCCGCGCACCGGCCCCGGGCCGTCAGTGCGCGGTGACGGGCTGGGCGGGCAGCCTGAAGATGTGCTCCGGGGTCACGATCCTCGTGATCGCCTCGCCGAACAGCGAACTGGGCTCGCTGCCCCGGTACGGGATGTCCGTGTTGAGCAGCACCACCAGCGTGGCCCGCGACTGCGGCAGGTACACGGTCAGCGACTCGTAGCCGGGCAGGGAGCCGTTGTGCCCGATCCAGCCGTCGACGTTGAAGATGCCCAGGCCGTAGCCCGTGTCGGGGAGGTCTCCCGCCGGGGACACCTTCAGCCGCTGGGCCTGGGTGGCGGGGGTGAGCAGGGTGCCGGTGGCGAGGGTCTTCGCCCAACTCCTCAGGTCATCGAGGTCGGAGATCATCGCGCCGGCCGCCCAACCCCAGGAAGGGTTCCAGTCGGTGGAGTCCGTCGTCTTCCCCGAGGCCGTCTGGTCGGTGTAGCCGTGGGCGTGCGGCTTCGGGAACTCCGCGCCGACCGGGAAGAGCGTCCGCTTCAGCCCGGCCTCGGCCACGACGCCCTTGTTGACGTACTCCGCGAGCGGTCGCCCGGTCACCTTCTCGATCACCAGCCCGAGCAGGATCAGGTTGGTGTTGCAGTACTGGAAGCGCGCGCCGGGCTGGAACACCACCGGATGCCGGAACGAGTACCCCAACAGCTCCCGCGGGGTGAACTCGCGCCGGGGGTCGCTGGTCAAGGCCTTGAAGAAGGACTCGTCCTCGGAGTAGTTGAACAGCCCGCTGCGCATCCCGGCGAGCTCGCGCAGGGTGATCCGGTCGCCGCCCGGAACCCCGGCGACGTACTTGCCGATCGGGTCGTCGAGCTTCACCAGTCCCCGGTCGACCAGTTGCAGCAGGGCCGTCACCGTGAACGTCTTCGTCTCGCTGCCGATCCGCATGTTCAGGTCGGTGGTCATGGGCGCTCCGGTCGCCTTGTCGGCGATCCCGAAGGCCCGTACGTACTCGCCCTTGCCCGGCGCCGACAGCGCCACCATCACCCCGGGCACCGCCGCCTCCGCGAGGACCTTCTTCACCGCCGCGTCGAGCCGCGCCGCCACGGCGGGCGTGAGCTGCGGGAAGTCCTCGGCGGCCGCCGGTGCGGCGGCGACGACCGGCGGGACGGCGCCGTCCGAGGCGTACCCCACGCCGGCTCCCGCCCCCAGGGGCACCACCATCAGAGCCGCCGCGGACGCTCCCAGCGCGGTCCTGCGCCACCGTCGTGTCCTCATGGCCGGCCTCCTGCCCGCACAACGCCAAGGCCCCCCGGTCCCTCCACGCTAGCCCCGGCCCCCGGCCGGGTGCGACCGGAGGCGGGGGCGCCGCGGCGGGCCCGCCGGTCGGCCCGGGGGCGGCTCGCGGGCTCAGCCGGCGGCGGGAGCGGTGCGTCCGACGCCGACGACCGCGCGGCGCGGAATGGTCAGGCGCCACAGGCCGGTGGCCTCCTCCCGGACCAGCTCGCTCTCGCCGGGCAGCCCGTCGGGACCCGCCGGGTACCGGAAGATCGCCTTCGCGGTCTCGGTCACCCACCGGTAGGCCTCCTCCTCGGTGCGCCCCTCGAAGACCTTGACCAGCCCGTACATGTTGAGCAGGTAGCGGCCGATCTCGATCTCCGCGGCCTCCGGGGTGGCACCGACCGCGGTGTACGGGTCGTCGATCTCCACCACTTCGTAGGTGTCGAAGCCCGCCTGCTCCAGGTAGCCCTCGATCTCGTCCCGGGTGAAGTGCGCGAACTTGTGGCCCGTCGCCGAGTACGGATCGGTGACCTGCTCGAACCAGACGTCGACGGGCGAGCCGACGAGGAAGTCGTGCAGGATGAACGTCCCGCCGGGCCGCAGCACGCGGAAGGCCTCGGAGGTCAACTCCTGGCGGGCCGAGGGATCCACGTGGTGCGAGCCGTACGCCAGGAGCACCGCGTCGACCGACGCGTCCCGCAGCAGCGGCCGCTCGGCGCGCTGGAGCAGGGCCGGCATCCCGGCGGCCCAGGCCGACTCCACCATGTGCTCGGAGGCGTCGCAGGTCAGGATGTTGAAGTCGCCGATGCCCAGTTCCTCGCACACCTTCCGGACGAGACCGTCGCCGCCGAGGAGGTCGACGAGCACCGGACGTTCCGCCCCGGGCGCGGGCCGCGTGGTGCCGGCCAGCCCCAGCAGGTTCCTGATGCCGGTGGCGCGGGCCCGCGGGTTGAGCGTCTGGGCCTGGACGTACTCGGTGCCCCGGCTCTTCTGCGCGTCGGCGCCGAAGTCGTCGTGCCGTACCGGGCCGTCGCGCAGCTCGGCCTCCCAGGCGGCGATCCGCCCGGGGTCGGTCACGGCGTGCAGGTCCGGGTGCAGCCGGTCCAGTTCGTCGACCTGGCCGCGGACGTCGTTCCCGCGCACGAGGTACCCGCTCGTCGTGGTCTGCATGGGGTGGGGCTCCTCCGCGTCGGGATGCATGGGATGGCCGGGTGGGATCCGCCGCCGACGCTAGGAGCGGGCTCTTTCCCTTGGGTATCCATCCGTTTTCCGCTTCCCGCGCCCGCGCGCGGCCTCCGGCCCGGGTCGCTCCGGCGTCCGTCCCGCGTCAGGTCCCGCATCGGGTGCCGCTCAAGTGGGACTCCGGTCGCGCACAGGCCGGGCAGGCCCACAATCGGCCCTTGCTGGTGTACGGCACCGGCACGCCGGCCGTCGCGGCCCCGCCGGACCCCGCCACGAGCGGCGTCCGACCCTGTCGAAAGTCAATTCAAAAGGACGTCCTTCGTGCCTGGTGACCACCGGGGAGGACCTCCTACCGTCGGGGTGCACGGCGAACGGCACCGCGGAGTGACGAGCACGGAGGGCACCGGAGGATGAAGAGACGGTTGGAAGGGCTCGAAGGGGCCGGCTCCGAAGCCACCGGCGTCGGCGGCGGCTCCGGAGCCGCCGTTCCCGCGCAGGGCGCGCCGCGGACCGGGGAGATCGTCGGGCTGACGACGGCCGAGGTGGCCGAGCGGGTCGCCACCGGCCGGGTCAACGACGTGCCCGCCCAGTCGAGCCGCAGCATCGGCGAGATCGTCCGGGCCAACCTGTTCACCCGCATCAACGCGATCATCGGGGTGCTGTTCGGCATCGTCATGGTCGTCGGCCCCGTCCAGGACGGCCTGTTCGGCGGGGTCATCCTCGCCAACACGATGATCGGCATCATCCAGGAGGTGCGCGCCAAGCGGACCCTGGACCAGCTCGCCATCGTCGGTGAGAGCCGGCCGCGCGTCTGGCGGGACGGCAAGCGCGTCACCATCGGCTCCTCCGAGGTCGTCATCGACGACACGATCGAGCTGGGGCAGGGCGACAAGGTCGTCGTCGACGGCACGGTCATCGCCGCCGACGGCCTGGAGATCGACGAGTCGCTCCTGACGGGCGAGGCCGACCCGGTCCTCAAGCAGCCCGGTGACACGGTGATGTCCGGCAGCTTCGTCGTCGCCGGCACCGGCGCCTTCACCGCCACCCGGGTGGGCCGCGAGGCGTACGCCTCCCAACTCGCCGATGAGGCGCGGCGGTTCACCCTCGTCAACTCCGAACTGCGCAACGGGATCGACCGGATCCTGAAGTTCGTCACCTTCGCGATCGTCCCGGCGGGCATCGCGCTGATCATCACCCAGCTGATGGTGAACGACGACGACGTGCCCGAGGCGATCCGCCGCATGGTGGGCGGTCTGGTGCCCATGGTGCCGGAGGGCCTGGTCCTGCTGACCTCGCTGGCCTTCGCGGTGGGTGTCGTACGACTGGGCAAGCGCAAGGCGCTGGTCCAGGAACTGCCCGCCATCGAGGGGCTCGCCCGGGTGGACGTGGTCTGCCTGGACAAGACCGGGACGCTCACCGAGACGGCCATGGACGTCGACCGGGTGATCCGGCTGGAGCCGGGACTGCCCGTCGAGGAGGTGCTGGGTGCGCTCGGCGCGGCCGACGAACGGCCGAACGCCAGCATGCAGGCCATCATCGACGCCCACCCGGCGCCCGAGGGCTGGCGGCGGCGCGCGAACGCCCCGTTCTCCTCGGCCCGCCGCTGGAGCGGCGCGACCTTCGCCCGTCCTTCGGGCGAGGAGGACTCCTGGCTGCTCGGAGCGCCCGACACGATGCTTCCCGCCGGGCATCCGGTGCTCGCCACGGCCGACTCGCACGGCTCGCTGGGCCTGCGCGTGCTGCTGCTGGCCCGGTCCTCGCGGCCGCTCGGCGAGTTGCAGGACGATCCGTCGGCGGTCCCCGCGAGCGCGGTGCCCTGCGCGCTCGTCGTGATCAGGCAGCGCATCCGCGAGGAGGCGCCCGCCACGCTGCGGTACTTCGCCGAGCAGGGCGTCGCGGTCAAGGTGATCTCGGGTGACAACGCGCTGTCCGTCGGGGCCGTCGCCCGCAGTCTGGACCTTCCGGGCGCCGACGCCCCGGTGGACGCCCGCGACCTGCCCGACGACCCGGAGGCGCTCGCCGACGCCGTCGAGAAGCACTCGGTCTTCGGCCGGGTCGGTCCGCAGCAGAAGCGGGACATGGTGCTGGCCCTGCAATCGCGGGGCCACACCGTGGCGATGACCGGTGACGGGGTCAACGACGTGCTCGCGCTCAAGGACGCCGACATCGGCGTGGCCATGGGCGCCGGCAGCCCCGCGACCCGGGCCGTGGCCCAGATCGTGCTGCTCAACAACAGCTTCGCGTCGCTGCCCTCGGTGGTCGCGGAGGGCCGTCGGGTCATCGGCAACATCGAGCGCGTCACCAACCTGTTCCTCACCAAGACCATGTACTCGGTGCTGATGGCGCTGATCGTCGTCATCGCCCAGGTGCCGTACCCGTTCCTGCCGCGCCACATCACCCTCATCGGGTCGCTGACCATCGGGATCCCGGCATTCTTCCTGGCGCTGGCCCCCAACACCGAGCGGGCCCGACCGCACTTCGTGGGCCGGGTCCTGTGGTTCGCCGTGCCGGCGGGGGCGTTGGCGGCGCTCGCGACGTCCGTGTCCTACATGTACGCCCGGTCGGTGTACGCGGACGACCTGGACGCGGAGACCTCGGCGGCGACGCTGACGCTGTTCCTGACGGCCCTGTGGGCGCTGGCCATCGTGGCCCGTCCGTACACCTGGTGGCGCGTCCTGCTGGTGCTGACCATGGCGACGTCGTTCGCCGTCGTCCTGGTGGTCCCGTACCTCCAGGAGTTCTTCCAGCTGGAGCTGATCGGCACCTCCGCACCGGGAGCGGCGGTGGCCGCGGCCGCGGTCGCCGGCCTGGTGCTCGAATTCGTGTGGGCTCGTAGTCGTCGCCGTCTTATCGACGGTTGAGCCCACCGGGCGGCAATCCCCCGTTCCGCCCACGCGAAAGGGACGTCCGGCACCCGCCGGGCGTCCCTTTCGCCCTTTTCATCTCGACAACCGGAATAAAGCGCCGACAACACGGGATAATTCCACCGCGCGATCGGAAAACAACTCCGACCCCATCGAGAGTCAAGCGGTGAGGGCACGACAGTTCCGTATCCTTACCGAAGGTAGGGGTGACACCCCACAACCTCTCCGCCGCCGAAGCGGAACATCGATCATCCGGGCATATTCCGCCTCGGCGATTTCCCACGAACGAGATTCATGCGCGTGTCATCAATGACGGGGGTCACGACACCATGGCAGCAGAGCAGGAAATAGCAGATTTCGAGCAAAGTAGACGGCCGGCCCGAAACCCCTCCGGGCCGGTACCCGATGCCGTACTGGAGTTCAGGACCCTCGGTCCCCTCGAAGTGCGGCTGGACGGACGGAGCCTCCCGCTCGGCGGACCGCGACAGCGGGCCGTGCTCTCGGTGCTCCTGCTCTCGCCCAACCGGGTCGTGTCCTTCGACTCGCTGATCGAGAAGGTCTGGGACGGCCGGCCGCCCAGCACCGCCCGCACCCAGGTCGCCATCTGCATCGCCGCCCTGCGCAAGGCCTTCCGGGCCGCGGGCTGCGAGCGGGAGACCATCGTCACCGCCCCGCCCGGATACATGCTGGGCCTCAGCGGGCACACGCTCGACTCGCTGCGGTTCGAGCAGCTGGTCCACCGGTCGGCCGGTTGGGCGGCCGAATCGCGGCACGCCGAGGCGGAGGGAGCGCTGCGCGAGGCCCTGTCGCTCTGGCGCGGGCCGGCCCTCGGCGGGGTGTACGCGCAATTCGTCGAGAGCGAGGCGACACGGCTGGACGAACAACGCCTCCTGGCCGTGGAGCAGCACATGGCACTACGCCTCCAGTTGGGCGAGCACCACGCCTTACTGGGAGAACTCCGCGTACTGGTGAGTACGAATCCACTGCGCGACCGTCTGCGTTTCTACCTGATGCTCGCCCAATACCGTTCGGGCCGCCGCGCCGAGGCCCTGAACACCTTCCGCGAGGGCACTCGCCATTCCATCGAGGAGATCGGCCTGGAACTGAGCGTGGAGCTGCAGATGCTCCACGACTCCATCCTGCGCGACGAACTGCCCCGGCCCGCCGTCCCCGGCTTCCCGACCGCTCCCGCGAAGCCGGACCAACCGCCGGCCTCCCGGATGCCCGAGGAGGACCCCCTCTTCACCGGGCACGAGCGCGAGCGTTCCGTCATGGACGACGTGCTGTTGACCGCCGCGGCCCGCGGCGGCGCGCCGATCGCCTACCTCACCGGCAGCCCCGGCATCGGCAAGTCCAGCCTCGCCGTCCACTGGGCACGCCGGTCCGCGGACCGGTTCCCCGACGGCCTGCTCTTCGCGGACCTGCGCAACGGCACCCCGGCCGTGCTGCACGGCTTCCTGCGGCAGCTGGGCGCGACGGGCCCGCTGCCGTCGGACGTCGAGGAGACGGCCCGGCTGTACCGGACCCGGCTGGAGGGCAAGCGCGTGCTCGTGCTCCTCGACCACGCCACCTCCTACGCCCAGGTGCGTCCCCTGCTGCCGGGCGGCGGCGGGAGCTGCGCGCTGATCACGGGGCGCGCGAGCCTGGACGAACTCCTCCAGGCGCACAGCGCCCTGGTGCTGCGGATCGGGCCGCTGTCGCCCGGGGAGTCACGGCAACTCCTCTCCGGTGTGCTGCGCGACCGCCGGGCCGAGGAGTCCCCGGAGGCCACGGGGCGACTGGGCGAACTCTGCGGCCACATGCCGCTCGCGCTGCGCGCGGCCGCGGCCAAGCTGCTGACCAAGCAGCACTGGCACGTCGGCGACCTCGTACGGCGCCTGGAGAAGTCCGCGGACTGCCTGGACGAGCTGAGCATCGGGGAGGACTCCCTGCGGGCCCGGCTCGACGACAGCGTGGCGGAGCTCCAGCCCGAGGCGGCCTGCGCCTACCAGCGGCTGAGCGGGCTGGACGGCGGCGAGTTCACCGTGCCGCAGGCCGCTTCGGTGCTGTCCACGGGCCCGGCGGACGCGGAGGACCTGATCGAGATCCTGGTGGACGCACAGCTCCTGGAGCCGGTGGGACGCAGCCCCTGGGGCGAGATGTCCTACCGCTGGCAGGAGTTGATCCGACTGCACGCGGTCCACTCCCGCGCCGCCGCCCCGCGGGCCGCGGACCTGGTGTTCTGACCCCCCGCCCGGCCGACGGCCGGGGGCACCCCCGGCGCCGTACGGGTGCGGCCCCTCCCTGACGGAGGGGCCGCACCCGTGTGTCACCGGCCGCGGGGGCCGGCCCGGTCAGCCCTCGGCGCTCATCGCGTCGACGAGGCTCTTGGGGCGCATGTCGGTCCAGTTCTTCTCCACGTAGTCCAGGCAGGACTGCCGGTCGGACTCACCGAAGGCGGCCGTCCATCCGGCCGGCACGTCGACGAACGACGGCCACAGAGAGTGCTGTCCCTCGTCGTTGACCAGCACCAGGTAGCGGCCGTCGGCGTCTTCGAACGGATTGGTCACGTCGGATTCCTTCCGGGAACGTCGGATGGCGGTTGCGCCGGCACCACCCGGGCCGGACGGCCGGGTGGCCAGATGGCCAGCGTCACGACCCTAGGCAGTCAGCGTTTCCGTCGGTTATCCGTCCGGCTTCGCACTCACCGCCCGTGCCTGCGCAGCTGCGGATGGAGCGCCCCCACGGCGTCGAGCAGGGCGTCGGCGCGGGGGCGGGGCCCCTCGCGCAGGTGCCCGTCGAGGAAGGCCGCGACCAGCTCACGGGTGAGGCGGGTGGCCCGCGCCGCGGGCAGGACGGGGGCCGCCGGCCCGCCCCGGGCGGCCGCGGAGCCCGTCGCCCCGGTCAGCGCCGCGTAGTCGGTGAACGACGTGTGCACCGCCCCGGCGGCCGAGAACCACGCCCGCGGGCCGGTGAGCCGGCGCCAGGCCAGGTCCCAGCTCGGGTCGGCCCCCGGCCGGCCGTGCCGGTCCGCGCCCAGCAGCAGGAACGGCCGCTCCAGCGGGCCCGTGTCCGACGGTTGGAAGGTGCCGTCCATGTTCACCCCGGCGACGAAGGCCGGGTCCCGACGCATCGCCTCGAAGGCGGCGGCGCCGCCGATGGAGTGCCCCACGACCGCGACCCGCGCGGGATCCAGCCGCGGCAGGCCCTCGGCGCCCACCGCCGCGCCGGCCCCCGCGGTGAGTCGCCGCCGGACGTACGAGAGGTCCGCCGCCCGGGTCGCGGCGACCGCGGTCCCCCGCACGGCGGGCCGGCACGCCGAGCAGCCCGTCACCCGGCCGTCCGGGTAGGTGATGGCCGCCGCCTCGTACGCGTGGTCCACCGCGGCCACCGCGTAGCCCCGGCTCGCCAGGTCCTCGGCGAGCGCCGTCAGGGAGGTGCGGGGCAACGAGAAACCGGGGGACAGCAGGACGAGGGGCAGCCCGGCCCCGACCGCGGGCAGCGCCGGCGGCCCCGTACGGGCGTGCGTGCCGGTCCGGCTCAGCAGGTCCTCGGGGACGCCCCCGACACGGTGCTGCCGCAGGATCATCCCGGACTCCCGCGCCGTGACGTAGGCCGCGCGCGGGGCGTCGGAGGGCAGCGCCGGGTACCACACGGAGAGCATCAGCTCCCGGGCCCGGCCCGGCTCCCACGGGTCCTCGCGGGACGCGTCGCGCAGGGCCAGGGTCCGCTGCCCCACGGGCAGGCCGCCTGTCGGGGCCGGCAGGCGCGGTCCGGCGGCGCGGGTGGGCCCCGACGGCCCGACGGCGCCCGCCCGGGCGGTGTCGGCGGCCGGCGCGAGGGCCAGTACGGCCGCGAACAGCGTGGCGAGGGCGTAGGAGCGCGGGGAATGCGCTGACCTGATCGACGGCATCGGCGTTCATCTCCTTGAGATATCCGAACACCGTCAGGCTATGAGGCGAAAAAGGAAACGGAAGGACCGCTACGCCATTTCATCATTCCGGGCGAGGGGAAATCGGCCGGCTTTCCCTCCTACCGTCCGTCGGGCCTTTCGCCACTGGTTCTCCGCGGTTCCCCCTGCACGTTCGACAGGGTCGGAGCGGTCACACCCGGATGAAACGGAGTGCGTTCACGTTCCCCCGGCCGTCCGTACGAGGGGCCCCTCCGGGGCATTCCCCTCCTCACGGACCCCGAGGTCCTCGGGTATGCGCGCACGGCCGGCCGCTCCGAAGCGGAGGAGCTCGGGAATCCGTACGGGCCGCAGGCCGTCGGTGGACCGGTCCACCGCCCGCAGCTCCTGCGCGAGCAACTGCACTTCGGCGGCCCAAACGTCCAACTGGTCGGCCACGGGACCGGCGTTGGCCGTCAGGATGTCCGTCCAGGTCTCCGGATTGCCGCCCGTGCCGCGGGTGATGTCCCGCAGGTCCTGACCGGCCAGCCGGATGGCCGCCTCGTCCACGTCGAGCAGCCGGGCCGCGGCCAGGCTGGCGATGAGGTGCGGGGCGTGGGAGACGAGCGCGAGGACCCGGTCGTGGGTCTCGGGGTCGAGCAGGACGGACACCGCCCCGCACAGGGCCACCAGTTCCAGCGCGTGGTTGAGCGCGAGGTTGTCGGTGAGTTCGTTCGGGGTGAGCACCCAGCGACGCCCCTCGAAGAGGTCGGCGCGGGCCTCCCAGGGTCCCGCCCACCCGCCGCCGACCATGGGGTGGCCGCCGACCACGGCCGGGAGGTCACAGCCGAGGTCCTCGATCTCCCGGTGCAGCCGCACCTTGACGCCGGAGACGTCCGTGTAGAAGCGGGCCGTGCCCAGCCGCTGGTGCTCCGCCAGGGCGGCCGCGACCCGGGTGGGCGGCACCGCGATGACCGCGAGGTCGGCGGGCTCCCGGACCGGCTGCGCCAGCCCCGCTCCCAGCGCCTCCGCGGCGCGCGCCGCCGCCGGATCCTCGTCGATCAGGTACGTGGTCACGCCCTGCTTGCGCAGGGCGAGGCCGACCGAGGCTCCGATGAGGCCGGTGCCCACGATCGCCACGGTGCGCATGCGGGCGTCCTCCCATCCGTCGGTCCTGACCGTCGACCACTGTCCTGGAGCCGGTTATGGGGCGCGTATCACCCGGCTATCGGCGGCCCGCCGCGGCCGTCCGCCCCTCCGGTTCCGGGCGCACGGGAAAGGGGCCGCACGCCCCTTGGCGTGCGGCCCCGCAGGGCCGTGGTCCCGCTCCCGGCGCCTCAGGCGTCGCGCCTGCGGAGCACCGCGTGGCCGGCGACGGCCGCGACGAGGGACCAGAGCAGCAGGACCAGCACCGCGGTCCCGCTCCCGTACGGCGAGGTGTCCTGCGTCATCAACACGGTGCCGGCGACGCTCGGCATGTACTCGCTCGCCGTCTCCAGCCACTTGGCGCCGACGACGGTCATCAGCTGCGGCAGGGCGAGCAGGACCATGATGAGCGTGGTGATCGTGCCCGCCGCGCTGCGCAGGACCGTCCCGATGCCGATGGACATCACCGAGAGCGCGCCGAGGTAGACGGACGCCCCGAGGGCCGTCGCGAACAGGTCGCCGCCGGTGTAGGCGCCGTCCTCACCCATGAGGGCGGCGGTGGTCAGCGAGGCCAGCACGCTGAACACGAACCCGGCGACCGCCACGACCGCCACGACGACGCCCGTCTTGGACAGCAGCATCCGGCCGCGGGCCGGCACGCTCTGGAGCGTGGTGCGGATGGAACCGCTGGCGTACTCGCTGGTCAGCGCCAGCGTCGCCAGCACGACCACGGTGAGCTGGGAGATCAGGAACGCCTGCGCGGCGGCGTGCGGGGCCGGGGAGGCGACGTCGACCCCCTTGGCCGCGCTGGCCGAGGCCGACATCCCGACCATCGCGGCGAACCCCACGGTCAGGACCAGGCCGACGGCGAGGTTCCACCAGGTCGCCCGGACGCTGGAGAGCTTGGTCCACTCGAAGGCCAGGGCCCCGCGCAGACCACCGCCCCTGACGGGTCCGACCAGCTGGGGTGCGGTTGCTGTCGTCATGTCGATCACACCTTCTGGGCGTCGGCGGCGAGGGAAACGGCGGGGGTGGTGTACTCCACGCTCGAAGCGGTGAGTTCCATGTAGGCCTGCTCCAGGCTGGCCTTGCGCGGGCTCAGTTCGTGCACGGGGACCTGGTTCGCGAAGGCGAGGTCACCGATCTGCTCCAGGCTGCCGCCGACGACGATCAACTCGCCGTACCGCGCGCCGTCCTCCGGCTCGACGCTCATCCCGAAACGGACAAGTTCGCGCCGCAGGACGTCGGGCTGTGTGGTGCGGACCTTCACCGCGTTCAGCGAACTGCCCGCGATGACCTCCTCGATGGGGGCGTCGGCGATGACCTTGCCCCGGCCGATGACGACGAGGTGGTCGGCGGTCTCCTGCATCTCGCTCATCAGGTGGCTGGAGACGAAGACCGTGCGGCCCTCCGCGGCCAGCGAACGCATCAGCTCGCGGACCCAGCGCACCCCGTCGGGGTCGAGGCCGTTGACCGGCTCGTCGAACAGCAGCACCTTCGGGTCGCCCAGGAGGGCCGCCGCGATGCCGAGCCGCTGGCCCATGCCGAGCGAGAAGGAACCGATCCGCTTCTTGGCGACCTCGGTGAGTCCGACGGTCTCCAGCACCTGGTTCACCCGCGAGGCCGGGATCCCGTTGCTCCGGGCCATGCCGAGCAGGTGGTGGTAGGCGGACCGGCCGGGGTGTCCGGCGCGGGCGTCGAGCAGGGCGCCGACCTCCCGCAGGGGGTGGCGGAGCGCCCCGTACGGCTTGCCGTCGATGAGCGCCCGGCCCGTCGTCGGGGAGTCCAGGCCGACGATCATCCGCATGGTCGTCGACTTGCCCGCGCCGTTGGGGCCGAGGAACCCGGTCACCTTGCCCGGGTTGATCTCGAAGGAAAGGTCGGACACGGCCGTCTTGTCGCCGTACCGCTTCGTGAGTCGGTCCAAAGTGATCATCGCCTGCTGGCTCCTTCCGAGGGCATACCCAGACACTAGGAATTCCGCGGGCCCCCGACATCTGGCGATCGGCAACGAACGCACTCGACTTTCGACAGGTCTTGGCGACGCCGACCCTCTTTTGACTTCCGCTCCCCTCACTACGGGCAGGGGATTCCTCCCACCGTCGGCTGACCGTCTCGGTGGGTTCCTGCTTCTTCGCGCTGTGCCGGAAGAAGTTCCGGTCCTACCCGCGCTCGGCAGGCTGATACCGCAAGTCCTGCGGCCTTGGCGACGTTGACCGCCGCATTGATGTCCCGGTCCAGCCACGCATGGCACGCCCGGCACTGCCAGATGCGCACATCGAGGGGCTTGGGTCCGTCCTTCACGCCGCACTGCGAGCAGACCTGCGAGGTGGGGCCGGTCGTGACCCTCCACCGGGCGTTCGCGGTGAACCGAACGGCCTGCCGATTGTCCTTACGGCTCTTGAACCGGGGCGCGCCCATGCGAGGGCGCCTGCCCTTGAGTCCGTCGAAGAAGTTCCGGTGGGCAGTATCCAGGTCCCGCAGGGACTGCTGGAGCACGACGGCGGACACCTCGCCGAGCCAGGCCCGTTCCTCGGTCCTCTTCACCCGGGTGATCAGCAGCTTCGACAGGTCCCCCGTCCTCGGGAACGGTGCACCTTCCGCACGGGCGGCCTCACGAGCGCGGAGCGCATCGTCGTAGACCACCCGCGAGCACCCGAACGCCCCGCCCAACGCTGAGCGCTGAGCGCTGAGCGCTGAGGACCGTTCGGATACATCCGGAAGGAGTACCCGAGCTGCATGACGATCAGCGTACCCAGCTGGTTCATGACCGCCCATCAGAACATTTGCCCTGGTCGGCGCTGTACTTCCGCCCTCCACGCCCACTTGGTTTTCGTGACGAAGTACTGACGCAAGGTCTTCACGGACACACACCCGACGCGGGCTGCGGAGATCATGCGTGCCATCCGCGCCGACTTCGAAACCGTGTCGGTGGGCGGGGCTCCGCCGTCGCTCGTCCGTCAGTACATCGAGCAACAGAAGCCCGATGCACTGCGATTGGTCCGGGTAGCTTGCTGGCATGCAGCGATGGCGTGCCGTTCGGCGGCGTACGGAGCGGTTGGTGGCGCGGGTGTCCGGGAGTCCGGGAGCCCGCCCCTTCGGCGAGCGCGGCACCCTGGTGCTGCTCGCCGTCCTCCTGGCGCCCGCGGTGCTGGAGGCCGGCCGGCTCACGTCCGCCCCGGGGCCCTGGCTCGCGGCCCTGCTGATGATCACCGCCGCGGTCGCGGTGGAACGCACCGTGCCGCTGCTGTCGCTGCTGCTCGCGGCCTCGCTGTGCGGGCTCTACCCCTGGCTGGGCAGCAGCGCGTGGACCGCCGTGGCGGCCCTCGTCCTCAGTTTCCTCGCCGGGAGCAGGCTGACCGCGCCCGCGCGGGCGCACGCCGTGTTCGCCGCGGTGGCCCTCACCGGGCTGGCCGTGACGGCCGGGTTCGCGGAGATGAAGGACTGGCTGAGCCTGCTGATGGTGGGCTTCGCCACCTCCGTCCTGCCGTGGTGGGTCGGCTACTGGTGGAGCCGGCGCGCCGCCCTCATGCACGCCGGATGGGAGCGCGCGGAGCGGCTGGAATGGAAGCAGCGCTACATCGCCGAGCAGGCCCGGCTCAAGGAACGCTCGCGGATCGCCGAGGACATCCATGATTCTCTCGGCCACGAACTGAGCGTCATGGCCCTGCTGTCCGGGGCCCTCGAACTGGCCCGGGGGGTGCCCGAGGAGCACCGGGCGACGGTCACGCAACTGCGCGAGCGGTGCACGCGGGCCGCCGAGCAACTGCACGAGGTGATCGGACTGCTCCGGGACGAGGGCAGCCCCTCCCCGCTGAGCCCCTCCGACGAGTCGATCGCCGAGCTGGTGCGCCGCTTCGAACGGTCCGGGATGGCGGTGCGGTTCGTCGAGGAGGGCGAGGACGCCCCGCCGCTCGCGCTGCTCGCCGACCGGGCGGCCTACCGGGTGGTGCAGGAGGCCCTGACGAACGCGACGAAGCACGCGCCGGGCGCGGCCATCACCGTACGGGTCACCCACCGCCCCCGCGAGAGCGTCGTGTGGGTCTTCAACAAGCTGCCGGACCAGCCGGCCGAAGCCCCCGCCGTGGGCAGTGGCTCCGGGTTGATCGGGCTGGACGAACGGGTCCGGCTGGCCGGGGGCTCGCTGCGGACCGGCCCCGGATCGGGCGGCTTCGAGGTACTGGCGCGGCTGCCCCGCACCCCGTTGACGGCGACGGCGACGGACCCGGACGGGGGCGACGGGACGGACGGGGAGGCCCTGGGCGCCGGCGGGTTCGAGGACACCGAGCCGTACCCGCACCCGGAGGCGCCGCCGCCGGGCCGCAGCCACTCGGGGGCGGCCCTCGGCCGGGCCCGGACCCGGCTGCGGCGCGACGTGCGACGGGCCGGGCGGATCCCCGTGCTGCTCGGCGCGGGCCTCGTCGCCCTGCTGGCCGGGCTCTACGTCTTCACGTCCGCGCTCACCTCGCTCGACCCGGGGGACTACGCGCGGATCAGGCCGGGCCAGCCGCGCGCGGAGCTGGCGGCGGTGCTGCCCGAGCGCCGGATCAGCAAGCCTCCGCCGGTCGTCTCCGAACCGCCGGTGCCGGCGGGGGCGGCCTGCGAGTACTACCGGACGGGCGGGAACGTCCTCCAACTCACCAACCGCATGTACCGGTTGTGCTTCAAGGATGATCTGCTGGTGGCCAAGGACAGTCTGTGACAACGAAGCCCGAGGAGCGGACGATGCGCGTACTTCTCGCCGACGACGAAATGATCATCCGGGCGGGGGTCCGTTCCATCCTGACCACCGACCCGGACATCGAGGTGGTGGCCGAGGCCTCCGACGGCCGCGAGGCCGTCGAACTGGCCCGCAAGCACCGGCCCGACGTCGCCCTGCTCGACATCCGGATGCCGGAGATGGACGGCCTGACCGCCGCCGGGGAGCTGCGCAGCACCAACCCGGAGACCGGGGTGATCATGCTGACCACCTTCGGGGAGGACAAGTACATCGAGCGGGCGCTCGACGCGGGGGTGGCCGGGTTCCTGCTGAAGGCCTCGGACCCGCGGGACCTGATCGCCGGGGTGCGGGCGGTGGCGGGCGGCGGTTCCTGCCTGTCCCCGCTCGTCGCCCGCCGGCTGATGACCGACCTGCGCCGGGCGCCCGCCCAGCGCGGCGAGGACCCCGGCGGTCGCACGGACCTGCTGACGCAGCGCGAACGCGAGGTCCTCGGGATGTTGGGCGCGGGCCTGTCCAACGCGCAGATCGCCGAGCGCCTCCACCTGGTCGAGGGCACCATCAAGACGTACGTGAGCGCGATCCTGGCCCAGTTGGGGGTGCGCAACCGGGTGCAGGCGGCGATCATCGCCTACAAGGCGGGCCTGGTGGCGGACGGCGGCCCGGGGTAGGCCGCCGCCGCACGCCCCGGGGGCAGGCCGCCGCCGGCGGCCCCCGGGGGGTGGGCCGCCGCACGCCCGGCCCGCACCTGCCGTCTCAGCCGGCCCGCGACCCGGTGTCCCTGATGAAGCGGGCCAGCCGGCGGGCTCCCTCGACCGCCTCGGCGGTGGTCAGGTAGCTGCACGAGAGCCGGATGCGGCGGTCGCCGGCCGCGTCGAGGTGGAAGTGGCGCATCGGGGTCCAGATCACCCCGTACTCCTGCGCCGACCGGCGCAGCGCCGCCTCGTCCGCCGGGAACGGCACGTCGAGGGTCAGGAAGAACCCGCCGCGGGGGTCGTTCCAGCCGACGCCCGCCGACTCCGGTGCGCCCGGCGGCAGTTCCTCCGCCAGGGTGTCCCGCAGCAGGGCCATGGTCCGCCGGTAGTGGCGGGCCGAGGCCTCGTTGGCGCGCCGCAGCCCGCCCCCGCCGCGCAGCAGCAGGCCGGCGACGGCGGCCTGGCTCAGGCTGGAGGTGTTCACCGTCACCATGCTCTTGACCTTGGCCAGTTCGGCGGCCAGCAGCGTCGGCGGACCACCGTCGGCGCTCTCGACCGGCTGGTCGGCGACCACGAACCCGACGCGGGCGCCGGGGAAGGCGGTCTTGGCGAAGGAGCCCAGGTAGAGGACCCGCCGGTCGGCGTCGAGGGACTTCAGGGTGGGGTGGCGGACCGTGCTGAACACCCCGTACGGGTTGTCCTCCAGGATGAGGAGGTCGGCCTGCGCCGCCGCGTCGAGCAGCTCCGTGCGCTTCGCTCGGCTCATGCTGACGCCCGAGGGGTTGGAGCAGTCGGGCACCACGTACAGGGCCCTGGCCCTGCGGCCGCCCGCCTCGATCTCCCGGACGGCGCGGTCGAGTCCCTCCAGGCTGACGCCGTCGTCGCCGCCGGGCACGGCGACGACCGGTATCCCCAGCAGACTGGCCGCGCCGGTGATCCCGACGTAGCAGGGGCTGTCGACGAGGAGCACGTCGCGGGGGTCCCGGAACAGCGTGCGCAGGGCCAGCACGATGGCTTCCTGACAGCCGACGGTGACGACGACGGCGGCGGGGTCCACGATCAGGTCCTCGTCCACCTCCAGCATGCGGGCGACCAGGTCGCGGATCTGCCCCGCCGTCTCCCCGTACTGGTAGAGCGCGGTGCGGATGCGGTCCTCGGAGTGGCCGAGGCCGCGCAGGTGGTCGAGGTAGGTGTCGATGAGGCCGGGGATCCGCGCGACGTCGAAGTCGCCCTCGTACGGGCGGCCCGGGGCGAAGGAGATCGCGTCCGGGTAGCGGGAGGTGACCTCGTTGAGGAAGTTCATGGTGTCGAGCGTCGGATCGGACAGGCTGGCGTGCAGTGCCGTCCGGCTCAGGACCCGGCCGGGGCCGGGGTCGAGGACCCGGCCGGGGTCCGCGGTCTCCGCGGTGGTCGTCATCCGGGGCTCCTGTCCGGTGCGGGCCGTCCGGGTCCGGGCTGGACGACGGTGGCCGCGTTGATCGTGTCGGTCGTGGCGTGGCCGGTGAGGACCATGGTGTCGGCGAACTCCTCCGCCAGCAGGGTGAGCATCCGGTGGACGCCCTCGGTCCCGCCGGCGGCGAGCGCGTACAGCGCGGGGCGGCCGACGAACACGGCGCGGGCGCCGAGGGCCAGGGCGGCCAGGACGTCGGTCCCGCCGCGGACGCCGCCGTCCAGCAGCACCGGGCAGCGGCCCCGGACCGCGGCCACCACCTCGGGCAGCGCGTCGAGGGTGGCGGGCGCGCCGTCGAGCTGGCGGCCGCCGTGGTTGGAGACGATGATCCCGGCGACGCCTGCGGCGACGGCCGCTTCGGCGTCGGAGGCGGTGAGGACGCCCTTCGCGAGGACCGGCAGGCCGCTCTCGTCCCGCAGCCGGGCCACCGCGCCCCAGTCCAGCGAGCGGTCGAAGGCCAGCCGGCTGTGCGCGCCCGGGGTGGCCGCGCCCGCGGCGGCGGAACCGGCCAGGTTCACCGGGCCGATGTGGGCGGGCACCTCGAAGCCGTTGCGCAGGTCCCGCAGCCGACGGCCGGTGAAGGGGGTGTCGACGGTGAGGACGAGCGCCCGGTAGCCCGCGGCGGCGGCGCGGCGGGCGAGGCCGAGGGTGAGGCCGGGCTCGCGGAACCAGTACAGCTGGAGCCACAGCGGGGCGGTGGCCGCCTCGGCGACCCGTTCCAGGAGCTGCCCGGCGAACGTGCTGACGACGAGCGGCACTCCGACCCGGCCGGCCGCGGCGGCGGTGCCGCACTCCCCGTCCGGATGGGCGAGCCCGTGGTAGGCGACGGGGGCGATCCCGACGGGGACGGCCCAGCGGGAGCCGAGCACCTCCACCGAGGTGTCCGGTTCCTCGATGCCGGGCAGGGCCCTGGGGCGCAGGCGCACGGCGTCGAAGACGGCCTGGTTCGCGGCGAGGGTGCGTTCCCGGCCCGCCCCGCCCGCGATGAAATCCCATACGTCGGGCGGGAGTTGGGTGCGCGCCTGCTCGGCGAAGTCGGCCGGGGTCAGGGCCGTGGGGCGGGGGCGGGACGCCGCCCGCCCGGGCCCGGCGGGCCCGGGCGGGGTGCGGGGGCGGGCCGTGGCCGTCATCGGCCGGCCACTTCCCGCTCCCTCTCCACTGCCTCGTACAGCGCCTTGATGTTGGAACTGCCGAAGCCGCGGGCGCCGTTGCGCTGGATGTACTCGTAGAAGAGCGTGCCGCGCGGGTAGGGCGAGCGGGTGAAGATCTGCAGCAGGTAGCCCCACTCGTCGCGGTCCGCGAGGACGCTCGTGCCGCGCAGTTCGGCGATCCGGTCCGCGAGGAAGCCGACCCGGCGGGCGAGCAGGTCGTAGTAGGCGGCCGGGGTCTTCAGGAAGTCCACGCCCTGCCCGCCCAGGGTGCGGACCGAGTCGACGATGTCGTCCACGAGGAAGGCCAGGTGCTGGACTCCGGCGCCGTTGTGGGCGGCCAGGAACCGGTCTATCTGGCCGGGCAGCCGGGAGTCGTCGGGCTCGATGAGGGTGAAGGTCACTCCGCCGTCCGCGTTGCGCACCACGATGGAGTCCATCGCCTGCTCGCCGACCTGGATGTACTCGGACGAGTAGTACGGCATCCCGAAGGCGGCCTCGTAGAAGGCGGCCGTCCTGCGCAGGGTGCCCGCCTCCAGGCACACGGCGACGTGGTCGAGGACGGGCCGGGCCCCGGAGCCGGCGGTGTCGGCGGTGTCGGCGGCGGGCAGCAGGGCCCAGTCCCGGTCGGGCGGCAGGTGCCCGACGAGGCCCCCGGACGCGGGCAGCAGCGTGTGCCGGAGGTCCCCGAAGCCGGAGACCACGGCGTACTCGCCGCCCTGGCCGCGGACCCGGGAGGGCTCGGGCCGGTGGTGGACGGCCGCGCCGGCGAGCACGGCCCGGTCGAAGGTCTCCGTCACGTCGGCGCAGGTGAAGGCCAGGTCCGCGATGGAGTCGCCGTGCAGCTCCACGTACGCGGCGACCGGGCCGTCCGGTCGCAGGGCCTGGGTGACGACGAGGGTGACCGAGCCGTGGCGCAGCACGGTGGACCTGCGATCACGCGTCCCGGTGGCCGGACCGGCGACGGCCACCGGCGCGAAGCCGAGGCTGTCGATGAGGAAGCCCGCGGCTTCCCGGTCGTCGGAAACGTACAGCTCGGCGTAGGCGATGGCACTCGGCGGCATGGCGGCTCCAAGAACGGGTGAATGCCCGGGAGAGCCCGGAGGAAAGGGCTCCGACATTCTCTGCCAGCAAAATTGGATGTGAATTCGAGTAACAGTCTACAAATCCGCCATATACCCTGGCTATCTGCCGGATATCCAAAGCCTCAAGACCCCTTGATAAGCCCGAACAATCGGTTGACCTGCACGTCAGGGGGTTGTTAGCGTCCAAGTTCCCATTAATCGAATGATGCTCCAGCGGCATTTCCTAGATTGCATCGCACCACGCAATGGCCGGGTGCTCCGGCGGACGAATGTGAGGGACAGTGTCTGAGTTCGCTGCCGTTCGGCACGGTCTGACCAGCGCACAGCACGAGGTGTGGCTCGCCCAGCAACTGGACCCGCGGAGCACCCACTACAAGACCGGGTCCAGCCTGGAGATCAGCGGGCCCGTCGACCACGCCGTGCTGAGCGCCGCCCTGTGGCACACCGTGGCCGAGACGGAAACGCTGTGCTCCCGCTTCCTCGTCGACGAGGACGGCCCCCACCGGGTGCACTGCCCGATCGCCCCGCAGGACCGGGCGGACGAGGACGCCCCGACGGCCGCGGACGGCAGCCCCCTCACCCCGGTGCGGCTGCCGCACCTCGACCTCACCGGGCACGAGGACCCCGAGGGCGAGGCGCTCCGCCTGATGGAGGCCGACCGGGCGACGCCCGTGGCCCTGGACCGCCCGGGCCTGAGCAGCCACGTCCTGTTCACGCTCGGCCCGGACCGGCACATGTACTACCTGGGCGTCCACCACATCGTCCTCGACGGCACGAGCATGTCCCTCTTCTACGAGCGGCTCGCCGCGGTGTACGCGGCACTGCTGACCGGCGGCGCCGTGCCGCCCGCCTCCTTCGGCGACATGGACCGGCTCGTCACCGGCGAGGAGACCTACCGCGCCTCCGCCCGGTACGAGAGGGACCGCGCCCACTGGACCGGCCTGTTCGCCGACCGCCCCGACCCGGTCTCCCTCACCGGCCGCAGCAGCCGCCTCGCCCTCGCCGGCACCCGGGTCGGCCTGCGCCTGGGACCGGAGCGGACCCGGATCCTCGACGAGGTCGCCGGGGCGCACGACTCCTCCTGGGCGCGGGTCGTCATCGCCGGCGTCGCCGCGTTCCTGCACCGCATGACGGGCGCCGAGGACATCGTCGTGTCCGTGCCCGTGACCGGCCGCCACGGCGCCAACGCCCGCACCACGCCCGGCATGGTCTCCAACCAGTTGCCGTTGCGGCTCACGGTCCGCCCGGACACGGCCTTCACCGAGCTGATCTCCGAGGTCTCCACCGCCCTGAGCGCCCTGATGGCCCACAGCCGCTACCGGGGCGAGGACCTCAACCGCGAGCTCGGCCTGTCCGGCGGCGCCGGCGTGCTCGGCCCGACCGTCAACGTCCTGCCCTACACCCGACCCGTGGACTTCGCCGGTTCGCCCGGCGTGATGCGCAGCCTCGGCTCAGGACCGACCACCGACCTCAACTTCGTCCTGACGGGCACCCCCGCGTCGGGGATCCGCGTCGACTTCGAGGGGAACCCGCAGCTCTACGACGCCGAGGACCTCCGCTCCCTCCAGGAACGCTTCGTCGGCCTGCTCGAAGACCTGACGGCCGACCCGACCGCGACGGTCGGCCGGGCCGTCCTGCTCACCGACGAGGAGCGCCGGCGCGTCCTGTCCGACTGGAACGACACCGCGCACGAGGTCCCCGCGGCCACCCTGCCGGAACTCCTGACGGCGCGGGCCGCCCGCACCCCGGGGGCGCGGGCCCTCGTCTTCGAGGGCACCGCCCACACCTACGCCGAGCTCGACGCCCGCGCCGAGCGGCTGGCCCGCGCCCTGACGGCCCGCGGGGCCGGGCCGGAGAGGTTCGTCGCCGTGGCCCTGCCCCGGTCCGCCGAGCTGGTCGTCGCGCTGCTCGGCGTACTGAAGTCGGGGGCCGCGTACGTCCCCGTCGACCCGGGATACCCGGCCGACCGCATCGCGCACATCCTCGGGGACGCGGGCGCCATGCTGGTGCTGACCTCGCGGGAGACCGAGGGACGACTGCCCGACGACGGCACCCCCCGACTGCTGCTCGACGACCCCGCGGCGACCGACGGCGCCGAGGCCACGGGCACCGCCGCGGCCGCCCGGCCGGCCCTCGACCCCCGGCACCCCGCCTACGTCATCTACACCTCGGGATCCACCGGCCGCCCCAAGGGCGTGGTGGTCTCGCACGAGTCCATCGTGAACCGGCTCGCCTGGATGCAGGACACCTACCGCCTCGACGCCTCCGACCGCGTCCTGCAGAAGACCCCGTCCGGCTTCGACGTGTCCGTGTGGGAGTTCTTCTGGCCGCTGATCGAGGGCGCGACGCTGGTCGTCGCCCGGCCCGAGGGCCACATGGACCCGGCCTACCTGACCGACGTCATCGCCCGCGAGGGCATCACCACCCTGCACTTCGTGCCCTCGATGCTCGACGTGTTCCTGGGCGAGCCGGCCGCCGCCGCCTCCCTCACCGGTGTCCGCCGCGTCTTCGCCAGCGGCGAGGCCCTCTCCCCCGAACTCGCCGCCCGCTTCCTGGCCCTGACCGACACCCCCCTGCACAACCTGTACGGGCCGACGGAAGCCGCCGTCGACGTCACGTACTGGCCGTGCGCCGCCGACGACGGCAGGGTCCCCATCGGTCTGCCCGTCTGGAACACCCGGATGTACGTCCTGGACGCCGCACTGCGTCCGGTCCCGCCCGGCGTGCCCGGCGAGCTGTACATCGCCGGCGTCCAGCTCGCCCGCGGCTACCTGGGCCGCCCCGCCCTCAGCGCCGAACGGTTCACCGCCGACCCGTACGGCCCCGCCGGCACCCGCATGTACCGCACCGGCGACCTCGCCCGGTGGAACCACCGCGGGCACCTGGAGTACATCGGCCGCGCCGACCACCAGGTCAAGCTCCGCGGCTTCCGCATCGAGCTCGGCGAGATCGAGTCCGTCCTGCTGGCACGGCCCGGGATCGACCGGGCGGCGGTGCTCCTGCGCGAGGACCAGCCGGGCGACCAGCGCCTCGTCGCCTACCTCGTGCCGGCCGCCGGCAGCCGCCCCGACCCCGGCGCGCTCACCGGCCCGCTGCGCGAGCGGCTCCCCGACCACATGGTCCCCTCGGCGTTCGTCCTCCTGGACGCCCTGCCCGTCACGCCCAACGGCAAGCTGGACCGCAAGGCCCTGCCCGCCCCCTCGTACGCGACCCGCGAGCGGCGCCGCGCCCCGCGCACCCCGCGCGAGGAGATCCTCCGCACCCTGTTCGCGGAGGTCCTCGGCGTCGACGAACCCGGCATCGACGACAGCTTCTTCGAGCTCGGCGGGCACTCCCTGCTCGCCACCCGCCTGATCAGCCGGGTCCGCACGGCGCTCGGCACCGAGCTGTCGATCCAGCAGGTCTTCGAGTCCCCGACCGTGGCCGCCCTCGCCGCCCTCACCGGCGCCGGCCGGGCCCGTACCGCCGTCACCGCCCGGCAGCGGCCCGACCGGCTGCCGCTGTCCTTCGCCCAGCAGCGCCTGTGGTTCCTGCACCAGTACGAGGGACCCTCCGCGCTCTACAACATCCCGGCCGCGCTGCGCCTGACCGGGCCCGTGGACGAAGCGGCCCTCGCGGCCGCGATCGGTGACGTCGTCGCCCGGCACGAGAGCCTGCGCACCGTCTTCGCCGAGGACGAGCACGGCCCCCACCAGGTCGTCCTCACTCCCGAGCGGGCGGCGCCCCGCCTGGAGGTCACCGCCTGCGACGCCGAACGGCTCGACGCGGACCTGGCCCGCGCCGCCCGCCACCCCTTCGACCTGGCCCGCGAAACCCCGCTGCGCGCCACGCTGTTCACGGTGGGCCCGCGGGAACACGTCCTGCTGCTGGTGCTCCACCACATCGCCGGTGACGGCTGGTCGCTGGCCCCGCTCGCCCGGGACCTGGGCACCGCCTACGCCGCCCACCTCGCCGGGGCGGCCGCACCCGACCGGGCGCCGCTGCCCGTCCAGTACGCCGACCACACGCTGTGGCAGCACGAGCTGCTCGGCGCCGCCGACGACGCGGACGGCGAGGGCAACCGGCAGCTCGCCCACTGGCGGACGACCCTGGCCGGGCTGCCCGAACGCCTCGAACTCCCCACCGACCGGCCCTACCCGGCCCGCCGCAGCAACGCGGGGGCCCGCCTGGACCTGTCCGTCCCCGCCGACCTGCACCGCTCGCTGGCCGCCCTCGCCACGCAGACGCGCACCAGCGTGTTCATGGTGCTCCAGGCCGCCCTCGCGGGCCTGTTGACGCGGCTCGGCGCGGGCGAGGACGTCCCGATCGGCTCGACGATCGCGGGGCGCACCGACGCCGGGGTGGAAGACCTCGTCGGCTTCTTCGTCAACACCCTCGTCCTGCGCACCGACACCTCGGGCGACCCCACGTTCCGCGAACTGCTCGGCCGGGTGCGCGACACCGACCTCACCGCCTTCGACCACCAGGACGTGCCCTTCGAGCGTCTCGTCGAGGCCCTCAACCCGGACCGCGGGGCACCCCACCACCCGCTGTTCCAGGTGATGCTGACCTTCGACACCACCCAGCAGGACGCCCTCGGCGAGCTGGGCCGGCTGCCGGGGCTGCGGACCGAGCTGGTGCCGCTGCACACCGGACTGTCCAAGTTCGACCTGGCGTTCGCCTTCGACGAGAGCCGGGACGACGACGGTGCGGCGGCCGGGCTGCGCCTCGCCGTGGAGTACAGCACCGAGCTCTTCGACCCGGACACGGCCCGCGCCCTCTCGGACCGGCTGCTGCGGCTCCTCGCCGCCGTCGCCGCGGACCCGGGGACGCGCCTCGCGGACGTCGACGTGCTGGCCCCGGGCGAGGCCCACCGGCTGCTGGTCGACGCCAACCGGCCGGACCCGACGGCGTCGCCCGCCGAAGGTGCCGGGGACGCCGGGGACGCCGGGGTCACGCTGCCCGAGCTCTTCGAGCGGCAGGCCGCCCGCTTCCCGGACCGCACCGCCCTCACCTTCGAGGACACCTCCCTCACCTACGCGGAGCTCAACGCCCGCGCCAACCGCCTCGCCCGGCTGCTGACCGGACGCGGGATCGGCCCGGACTCCCTGGTCGCGCTGGCGCTGCCCCGCTCCGCCGAGCTGGTGACCGCCCTGCTCGCCGTGGTCAAGGCCGGCGCCGCCTACGTGCCCCTCGACCCCGACTACCCGGCCGACCGCCTCGCCTACGTACTGTCGGACGCCGCTCCCGCCGTCCTCCTCACCGACCGGGACACCGCGGCCCGGCTGCCCGCCCACGACGTGCCCCGCGTCATCGTCTCCGGCCCGGACGCCGCCGGGGACGCGACCGGCACGGACGAAACCGTCGGCCTCCGGGACGGCGACCTCGGCCAGGAGGAGCGGACCCGACGGCTGGACCCGCGGGACACCGCCTACGTCATCTACACGTCGGGCTCCACCGGCCGCCCCAAGGGCGTGGCCGTCCCGCACCACAACGTCGTACGCCTCTTCTCCGCGACCGACCACTGGTTCGGCTTCGACGAGCGACAGGTGTGGACCCTCTTCCACTCCTACGCCTTCGACTTCTCCGTCTGGGAGCTGTGGGGAGCGCTGCTGCACGGCGGCCGGCTCGTCGTCGTCCCCCACTCCGTCACCCGCGACCCCGCCGCCTTCCTGGAACTGCTCGAACGCGAACGCGTCACCGTGCTGAACCAGACGCCGTCGGCGTTCTACCAGCTGGCGGCCGCCGACCACGAGCACACGCCCGACCTGTCGCTGCGCACGATCGTGTTCGGCGGCGAGGCCCTGGACCTGTCCCGGCTGCGCGACTGGTACGAGCGGCACCCGGAGGACGCCCCGGCCCTCGTCAACATGTACGGGATCACCGAGACCACCGTCCACGTGTCCCACTTCCCGGCGGACCGCGCCACGGCCGAGGCCGCCACCGCGAGCACCATCGGCGTCAACATCCCCGACCTGCGCGTCTACGTCCTCGACGGGCGGTTGCGGCCCGCCGCGGCCGGCGTCACCGGCGAAATGTACGTGGCGGGCGCCGGCCTCGCCCGCGGCTACCTCGGCCGGCCCGGCCTCACCTCGGACCGCTTCCCCGCCGACCCGTACGCCGCCCTCTTCGGTGAACGGGGCACCCGGATGTACCGCACCGGCGACCTGGCCAGGCGCCGCGCCGACGGCGGACTCGACTACCTGGGCCGCGCCGACCACCAGGTGAAGATCCGCGGCTTCCGCATCGAACTCGGCGAGATCGAGGCCGTACTGGCCGCCCACCCCGACGTCACCGACGTCACCGTGCGGCTGCGCGAGGACGTCCCCGGCGACCTGCGGCTCGCCGCCTACGTCGTGACACGGGGCGGCGGCCCGTCCGCCCGGGCCCTGCACGACCACGCCGCGGCCCAGCTCCCCGAGCACATGGTGCCCTCCGCGTTCGTCACCCTCGACGCCCTGCCGCTGACCCCCAACGGCAAGCTCGACGCCAAGGCGCTGCCCGCCCCCGCCCATACGGCGCGCGCGGCCGGGCGGGCACCGCGCGGCCCCCGCGAGGAGATCCTCGCGTCCCTCTTCGCGGACGTCCTGGCCGTACCCCGGATCACCATCGACGACAGCTTCTTCGACCTCGGCGGCCACTCCCTCCTCGCGACCCGGCTCGCCGGCCGGATCCGTACGGCCCTCGGCGTGGAGCTGTCCGTCCGGCAGCTGTTCGAGACGCCGACCGTCGCCGGGGTCGCCGCGACCCTGGACGACGCGGAGCGTGCCCGCACCCCGCTGACCGCCGGCCCGCGCCCCGACCGCCTGCCGCTGTCCTCGTCCCAGCAGCGGCTGTGGTTCCTGCACCGGCTCGAAGGGCCCTCCCCCACCTACAACATCACCGGCGCGCTGCGACTGACCGGCCCCCTCGACCCCGAGGCGCTGCGCGGCGCCTTCCAGGCCGTCGTCGTCCGCCACGAGAGCCTGCGCACGGTCTTCACCGAGGACGCCCTCGGGGCCCGACAGACCGTCCTCGCACCCGACGCGGTCCGCTTCGAGCTGCCCGTCCGCGACACCACCGCGGACCGCCTCGACGCGGACCTGGCGCGCGCGGGCCGGCACTCCTTCGACCTGACCCGCGACGTCCCCGTCCGCGCCGAACTGCTCCGGCTCGCACCGGCCGAGCACGCCCTGCTGCTGTCCGTCCACCACATCGCGGGCGACGGCTGGTCGCTGGGGCCGCTCGTGCGCGACCTGGCGACCGCCTACACCGCGCTCGCCGGGGGCCGCGCCCCCGAGTGGACGCCGCTGCCCGTCCAGTACGCGGACTACGCGCTGTGGCAGGCCGCCCGGCTCGGTGACGCCGCCGACCCCGCCAGTGTGGCGGGCCGCCAGCTCGCCCACTGGAAGCAGGCCCTGGCCGGCGCTCCCGACCTGCTGGAGCTCCCCGCCGACCGGCCCCGCCCCGCCGTCGCCTCGCACCGCGGCGGCCGGGTTCCGGTGACCGTCCCGGCCGGCCTGCACGGACGGCTGACCTCACTGGCCCGCGAGTCCCGGACCAGCGTGTTCATGGTCCTCCAAGCGGCTCTGGCCACCCTGCTGAACCGGATGGGCGCGGGCGACGACATCCCGATCGGCACCCCCGTCGCGGGCCGCTCCGACGACGCCCTCGACGAGGCCGTCGGCTTCTTCGTCAACACCCTGGTCCTGCGCACCGACACCTCGGGCGACCCGACGTTCCGGGAACTGCTGGACCGCGTGCGGGAAGCCGACCTGACGGCCTACGCCCACGAGGACCTGCCCTTCGAGCGTCTGGTCGACGTGCTCAGCCCGACCCGGTCGCTGTCCCACAACCCCCTGTTCCAGGTCCTCCTGAGCCTGGACACCACCCAGCAGAACGCGCTCGCGGCCCTGTCCGCCGCCGGCTTCGCCGTGGCGCCGATCCCCGTCGAGAGCGGCGTCGCGAAGGTCGACCTGGCCTTCGAACTCGCCGAGCACCGGGAGGCCGACGGCTCCCCCGCCGGCCTCGCGGGCGCCGCCGAGTTCAGCACCGACCTCTTCGACGAGAGCACCGTCCGCTCCCTCGTCGCACGGTTCCTGCGCCTGCTCGACACCCTGGCCCACGACCCGGACCTGCGGATCGCCGAGCCGTCCGTACTCGACGCCGCGGAACTGCGCCGCGTACTCGTCGAGTGGAACGACACCCCCCGCTCCACGGACCCCCGGACCTTCGCCGAGTACGTCGAACGGCACGCCGCCGACGCCCCGGAGCGGACGGCCGTCGAATCCGAGGACGGCAGCCTGACGTACGCCGAACTCAACGCGCGCGCCAACCGGCTGGCCCGCCACTTCATCGAACGGGGCGTGCGCGCCGAACAGTTCGTGGCTCTGGCACTGCCCCGCTCGGCCGACCTGGTCACCGCCACCCTCGCCGCCTTCAAGGCGGGCGCCGCCTACGTGCCGATCGACCCCGCCTACCCCGCGGAACGCATCGCGTACCTCGTCGAGGACGCCGCCCCGACCCTGATCGTCACCACCGCCGCCGTCGCGGCCGCACTGCCCGACACGGCCGTCCCCCGGATCCTCCTGGACGGCCCCGCCACCGGGCCGGAGCTCGCCGCACTGCCCGCGCACGACGTCACCGACGCGGAACGACGCGGCCCGCGCCGCTCCACCCACCCGGCCTACATGATCTACACCTCCGGCACCACCGGCCGGCCCAAGGGCGTCGTCGTCACCCACTCCGGACTCCCCGGACTCCTCGACATCTTCACCGGCGACTGCGCCACCGGCCCCGGCAGCAAGGTCCTCCAGCACCTCTCCCCCAGCTTCGACGCGGCCTTCTGGGAGCTGTCGATGGGCCTCCTCACCGGGGCGACCCTGGTCGTCGCACCGGCCGGCCTCACCCCGGGGCCGGAGCTGGCCGCGCTGGCGAACCGCTTCGGCGCCACCCACCTCAGCCTGACGCCCGCCGTCCTCAAGCTGCTGCCCGAGGACGCGCTGCCCACCGTCACGACCCTCGTCGTCGGCGCGGAGACGAGCCCGCCGGAGCTGGTGGAACGCTGGTCCGCCGGCCGTATCCTGCTCAACTCCTACGGTCCGACGGAAACCACCGTCTGCTCCACCATGAGCCGGCCCCTGTCCGGCCCCGTCACCCCGCCCATCGGCGCCCCCATCGCCAACAGCTCCGTCTACGTCCTCGACGCCGCCCTGCGTCCGGTGCCCCCCGGCGTCCCCGGCGAGCTCTACGCGGCCGGCTCCCACCTCGCCCGCGGCTACCACGGCCGGCCCGCGCTCACCGCGGAACGCTTCGTGACCGACCCGTACGGCGCCCCCGGCACCCGCATGTACCGCACGGGCGACCTGGTGCGCTGGCTGCCCGGCGGCGAGCTGGAGTACCTGGGACGCGTCGACACCCAGGTCAAGATCCGCGGGCTGCGGATCGAGCCCGCCGAGATCGAGTCCGTCCTCGTCGAGCGCCCCGAACTGGCCCGGGCGGCCGTGATCGTCCGCGAGGACAACCCGGGCGACCGGCGGCTCGTGGCGTACGTCGTACCGGAGCCCGGACACACCCCGGACGTGCGCCGACTGCGCGCCGACCTGCGCGGCATCCTGCCCGACCACATGATCCCCACGGCGTTCGTCCCCCTGGACGCCCTGCCGCTGACGATCAACGGGAAGCTGGACCGCAAGGCGCTGCCCGCCCCCGACTACACCGGGCAGTCCTCGGGCCGCACCCCGCGCACCCCGCGCGAGCGGCAGCTGTGCGCCCTGTTCTCCGAAATCCTGGGCCAGGAGTCCGTCGGCATCGACGACGGCTTCTTCGACCTCGGCGGCGACAGCATCCTCTCCATCCAACTGGTCGGCCGGGCCCGCGCGGCCGGGCTCGTCCTGTCGGTGCGCGACGTCTTCGAGCACCAGACGCCCGCGCTGCTCGCCGAAGCGGCCACGGCCGCCGACGGTACGGAGGGCGCCGGACGGCTCGTCACGGGGGCCGAGGTGTCCCCGTACGGGGACGCGCCGGCGACGCCGATGATGGGATGGTTCGCCGACCTCGGCTCCGACCGGGCCGCGTTCAACCAGTCGGCCGTCCTGCACGCGCCCGCCGACCTGGACTTCGAGGCCCTGGGCCGCGCGCTGGGGACCGTACTCGACCACCACGACGCCCTGCGGGCGCGGGTCGCCGACGACTGGACCGTCACCGTGCCCGAGCCGGGTTCCGTGACCGCAGCCGACTGCCTGACCCGCTTCGACGCCACCGGACTCGACGACGACGCGGTCAGCGCCGCCGTGACCGGGCGGGCACGCGACGCCCGGTCCCGACTCGACCCGGCCGCCGGCCGGATGCTCCAGGCCGTCTGGATCGACCGGGGAACGGACCGGGACGGGCTCCTCGTCCTCGTCGCGAACCACCTGGTCATGGACGGGGTCACCTGGCGGATCGTGGTCCCCGACCTGGTCACCGCCTACGAGGGCGGCACGCTCGCCCCGGTGGGCACCCCGTGGCGCCACTGGGCCCGCTCCCTCGCGGACCTCGCCCTCGACGCGCGGACCGAGGAGCAGCTCGACCACTGGAGCACCGTCCTCGGCGGCACACCCCCGGCCCTGCGCGTGGACCGGACCCGCGACACCCACGCGGCCGCCGGGGAGGTCACCGCCGAGCTCGACGCGGAGACCACCGAAGCACTGCTGACCTGGGTGCCCGGCACCGTCAACGCCGGCATCAACGACGTCCTGCTGACCGCGTTCGCCGTCGCCGTCGCCGACTGGCGGCGCGACCGGGGCGGCGACCCGCACGCCCCGGTGGTGGTGGACCTGGAGAGCCACGGACGGCACGAGGACGCCGTACCCGGCGTCGAACTCAGCCGCACGGCAGGCTGGTTCACCTCCATGTACCCGGTGCTCCTGGACCCGACGGCACACGCGTCCGGCGGCGCCACCGGCGTCCGCCTCGGCGCGGCTCCCGCCCTGGTGCCCGCCCTGAAGGCCATCAAGGAACAGCTCCGCACCGTACCCGGCAACGGCCTCGGCCACGGCCTGCTGCGCCACCTGAACCCGGCCGGCCGCGCCGTGCTCGCCGCCCTGCCGGTCCCCGAGTTCGGCTTCAACTACCTGGGGCAGATGGGCCAGGGCGCCGGCGAAGCCGCCGCCTGGTCCGTCGCCGGGGCGGACGTCGCCGGCATCGACGGGGCCATGCCCCTGGCCCACCCGGTGGACCTCAACGCCTCGGCGCGCGAAACCCCTTCCGGTACCCGGCTCGTCGCGACGTGGACGTACGCGGCGGCCCTGCTGCTCCCCGAGGACGTCCAGGAGCTGTCACAGGCCTGGTTCGCCGCCCTGAAGCGCCTCGTCGAGGAGGCCCGCCGCCCGGGCGCCGCCGGCCTCACCCCGTCCGACGTCACCCACCCGGCCGTCACGCAGGCCGAGATCGAGCACCTGGAGTCCGTCGTCCCCGGACTGCGGGACGTCCTGCCGCTCGCGCCCCTCCAGGAGGGCTTCCTCTTCCTCAACCTGTACGACGAGGACACCCGCGACGTGTACGTGGGCCAGATCTCCTTCGACCTGAGCGGCCCGTTCGACGCGCCCCGCATGCGCGCGGCCGCCGAGACCCTGCTTCGACGCCACGACAACCTGCGCGCCGGCTTCCACCAGGTCCCGTCGGGTGCCTGGGCGCAGGTCGTACCGGCCGAGGTCGAACTCGACTGGCAGGAGCACGACCTGTCCGGCCTCGCCGCCGACGAACGGTCCCGCGCGGCGGACCGGATCGCGGCCGAGGTCCTCGGCCGCCGCTTCGACCTGACGCGCCCGCCGCTGCTGCGGTTCACGGCCGTCCGGCTGGACGAGAACCGGGTCCGGCTGGTGATGACGAACCACCACATCCTGGTCGACGGCTGGTCCATGCCGCTCATTTGGCAGGAACTGATCGCGCTGTACGCGGCGACCGATGGCGGCGCGTCGGCCCTGCCGCGGGTGCGTCCGTACCGGGACTACCTGACGTGGTTGGACGGCCGGGACCGTGAGGCGGCCCGGAGGGCATGG
>NZ_JANFAK020000095.1 GCF_024721315.2 Streptomyces sp. Isolate_45 | reverse complement strand
AGGCCGGTACCGGCCGCCTTCAGCGACAGCAGGAAGACGGGCACCTCCCCGGACTGGAAGCGGTCGACGAGCTCCTCGCGGCGCGGCACGGGCGTCCCCCCGTGCAGGAACTGGTGGGAGATGCCCCGGGCCGCGAGGTGCCGCTCGATGATCCGCCCCATCGTCACGTACTGGGTGAACACCAGGACCGAGCCGCCCTCCGCGAGGATCGTGTCGAGGAGTTCGTCCAACAGGGCGAGTTTGCCCGACCGGTGCGGGATCCGGGGCGGCTCCTCCTTCAGATACTGCGCGGGGTGGTTGCAGATCTGCTTGAGCGAGGCCAACAACTTCATGATCATGCCCCGGCGTTCGATGCCCTCGCTCGCCCCGATCACCGCCATCGCCTCCTCCACCGCCGCCTGGTAGAGCGACGCCTGCTCACGGGTCAGGGACACCGGGTGGTCGGTCTCCGTCTTCGGCGGCAACTCGGGGGCGATGCCCGGGTCGGACTTCTTGCGCCGCAGCAGGAACGGCCGCACCAGCGCGGCCAACCGGGCCACCGCGGCCTCGTTGCCGCCGTCCTCCTCCTGCTGGTGCTCGACCGGGCGGGCGTGCCGGGCACGGAAGGCGGTGAGGGGGCCGAGCAGCCCCGGGGTGGTCCAGTCGAGCAGGGCCCACAGCTCGGACAGGTTGTTCTCGACCGGGGTGCCGGTGAGCGCGACCCGGGCCGGCGCGGGAATCGTCCGCAACGCCTTGGCCGTCGCCGAATGCGGGTTCTTCACGTGCTGCGCCTCGTCGGCGACGACCATGCCCCAGCTCTGCCCGGCGAGCCGGGCGGCCCCGGCGCGCATCGTCGCGTACGTGGTCAGGACGAAGCCGCCGTCGAGGCCGTCGAGGGTGCGGCTGCCCCCGTGGAAGCGACGGACCGGCGTGCCCGGCGCGAACCTCTCGATCTCGCGCTGCCAGTTGCCGAGCAGCGAGGCCGGGCAGACGACGAGGGTGGGTTCGGGACGGTCCCGGTGCAGGTGCAGGGCGATCAGGGTGACCGTTTTACCGAGGCCCATGTCATCGGCGAGGCACCCGCCGAGACCGAGCGAGGTCATCAGGTCCAGCCAGGCCAGCCCCCGCAGCTGGTAGTCCCGCAGGGTCGCCTTGAGGGCGGCGGGCGGCGCGACAGCGGGCAGGTCCCCGGTCAGCCGGTCCCGCAGCGCGGCCAGCGCGCCCACCGGTACGGCGGGCACCGGCTCCCCGTCGACCTCGGCCGTCCCGCTCAGGACGGTGGCCAACGCGTCCACCGGGTCCAGCAGCCCCAGCTCCCGCTTGCGGGCCTTGCGCACCAGCGCCGGATCGACCCGCACCCACTGGTCGCGCAGCCGCACCACGGGCCGGTGCGCCTGGGCGAGGGCGTCCATCTCCCCCGGGGTGAGCCGGTCGCCGCCCAAGGCCAGCTCCCAGGAGAAGGCGAACAGGCCCGCGGCGTCGAAGAAGGCGGTGCCGTCGGTGGCGGAACCCGGCGCCGTGGACCGCACGACGGCGGTCGCCGACAGCGTACGGGCCAGCTCGCGCGGCCAGTGGACCAGTACTCCGGCCGCCGCGAGCCGGGGCGCGACGACGCCCAGCAGGTCCTCCAACTCCGGATCCGACAGCGCGAGCGCGTCCGGCACCGGTTGGTCGAGCAGGCGCAGCAGCGGCGGCCAGACCCGACCCGCGCGGCGCAGCGCGAGCACGGCATCGATCCGGGCGCGCGGCCCGAACGCGGCGGCGGCCGCACCGGCCCACAGCAGCCCCGCGTCGGTCACCAACGTCGGATCGGCGAGGCTGTGGACCTGGACGACTGCGGCGCCCGCGCGCCGCACGTCCTGCGGTTCCGCCTCGTCGAACAGGCGGAACGACGACAGGTCGAGCCGCAGCGAGATGCCCACCCCCGCGTCGGCACCGGCCGCGACCTGCGCGGCCCACTCCTGTATCCCCGGCACCCGCTGCGGCTCCCGGGCGGCGAACGGCCGCCCGGCGGCGAACGGCGCCGCAGGGGTCCTGGGGAGCGTGTCGGCGACGGCGTCGATGAAGGCCCGCACCAGGGCCTCCGGTTCGGGCAGGGTCAGAGGTCGGCGCCCGGCGAGCGGGGTGGCGTACCCCTCGTACGGCAGGGCGGCGGCGACGGCGCGCAGGTGTCCGACGTCCTGCGCGTCGAGCGGCCCGGCCCGCCAGGCGTCGATGCCGTCGGGGGTGACACCGGGCAGCAGCCGACCCCGCGCCACCAGCGACAGCGCCTGGGCCGCGGCGGTGCCCCAGGCCCGGGCGGCGGGTGACGCCGAGGCGCTGCGCGGCGCGTGGACGAGGACGGCGAGGGCCTCGGTGACGGACAGGGAGACCGCGGGAACCGTGTGGGTACGGACCCCGTCGCCGTGCGGCCGGACCACCTGGAGCGGAGACGGGCTCCCGGCCTCGGGCAGCGGCTCCCCGGCGGGACTCCAGAACGCGACCCGCCCCTCGCGGGGCACCGCGGCCGGGAGGAACACCGGGGCACAGCGGAGCAGGGCCGCCACCGACCGCGACAGCGGCTGTGGCCGGCCGTGCGACCGGGCCTGCGACCGCGCTTGCTCTTGCTCTTGCTCTTGCGGCATCACGGCGTCGTCGTCCCCCTTCCCGTCCTGCTCGCCCGGCTCCGCCCGGTCATGGCGGTTCCACTGCCGCCGAGTCTAGGCGCGCCCACCGACAATGCCGCTGACCTGCGACTACGACGCCGCCCACGGCACTTCCCGGGCTACCTCGCCCAGCGGCCCTGCTCGCTCGCGAAGCCGTACTCGGGCCGGCCGGCGGTGGCGCTCGTCCGCCAGGGCCGCCCGTTCTCGTCGAGGCGGAGGGTCCCGGATCCGGTGGGGCCGCTCCAGCGGAGTTCCAGGTACCAGTCGCAGTCGCAGCCCGTGGCGGCGGCCACCACCCGCAGCACGGCGGGTCGCGCCGCCGACACCTGCATCGGGAACGCCGGCGCCGGGAGCCGGTCACCTCCGTCGTTGCCCGCGACGGGCCGCGCCAGGGGCCTCGGCGCGTCCAGGTTGACGGCGAAACCGGCCGGGGTGAGGGCACCGCCGCAGCCCTGGGACATCTGGTAGACGTTCCAGGCGGGCGGGGTGCGCCGCGCGGTGACCCGTACCTGGAGGTCCTGCAGGACCACCGCCCCTTCCCCGGTCCCGTGCAGGGTGACCTCGACGGTCTGGCTGCCGGCGTGCACGGCCCGCTGCGCCTGCGCCCAGGCGGCCGCGTCCGGCTCCAGGGGCGGCGGGGGCACCTCCGTCGGGG
>NZ_JANFAK020000094.1 GCF_024721315.2 Streptomyces sp. Isolate_45 | reverse complement strand
AGCTCCACGGGCGGTCGCCGCGCCGGCGGGCCCCCCCCCCCCCCGCGCCCCCCCCCCCCCCCCCCCGCCTTCGGCCCGTTCGCCGGGCTTCCGCCCGGCCGCGAGCCAGGTACGGGGGCACTCTATGGTGGGGGAGGCCTGTTGTGCGGTGGGCGTGTCGCTGGAGTTGTATCGGGGGAGTGTGTGGGGTTGAACGGTGGGGACGTGGGTGGGTTCCGGGACGGGGCGCGGCTGTTGACCGACGAGGAAGCCGGTGAGTGGTTCGGTTTCCGCAGAAGGATCGGCCTCTACGACGGTATGGGGCAACTGTTGGCCTACTCCGACTCTGATGAGATGGGCCGTTCTCCCGGGCACCCGCCGGAGGGCTATCTGAAGGGCTACGGCTGGGACTCGCGGGACCGGATCGTGCGCCTGCTCGCTGATCGGGACGACGAACGCGTCCAGAGGTTTCAGGCGAAGCCCTGGGCGCGCATGGTGACGGGGGATCACGAGAACAGGTTCTGGGTGGCGGCCGACGGGCACATGGAGATCTCGGAGCTGTGCCGCGAGCCCGGCGATGCGATCTGCCAGGAGGCCTGGAAGTACCTGTGGTTCTCCGAGGGAGACCCGGAGGAGCTGTTTCGGCGGATGGCGGAGAAGCGGAGAGTGCTGCTCCGTCTGCATGTCGCTCGGCTGTACGGCGAGATGCTTCCGAAGGACGAGTGGGAGGAGCCCCAGCCTCGGTACTGGTGAGTATCGAGGAAGGGTGGGTCGGCCATCCGCGGGCTTCCCATCCGCAGGCGGGTGGCCTGCCGGGCAGGACCCCGATCTTTCCGGGCTGCGGGCCAGCCGCCGGGAGGATCGCCCGCAGGCAGGGACAGCTGCTTTTTGACAGGCGATCTTGACCGATTGCAGGTGGGCTTGACCGCTGAGCTCCAGGAGACAGTTCGTCTGCGGGAGCGGTGTCAGCGGTCCCTGCGAGCATACGGATCATGAAACGATCCGACGATCTCCTGGCAGGGCTGGACGACATCGACTGGGCGGCCCTGGGACACGCCCACGGCAGCGCCGAGGATGTGCCCGGCCAGCTCCGGACGGTGTGCGGGCCGGACGAGGAGGCCCGGGAGAGCGCCTTCCGTAGCCTGTTCGGCAACATTTTCCACCAGGGCACCCGGTACTCGGCCTCTCCGTACGCCGTGTCGTTCCTCGCACGGATCGCTGTCGCGGGCCCGGTCGGCGCTCGGGCCGACGCACTGCTGCTGCTGACCCGTCTGGCCATTGATTGGCACGACGAGTACGACCTCCCGCTCGGCATCGACACCGCCGCGTGGCGCGCCGCGGCCATCAGCCCCGAAGAAAATCTGCGCTGGTACGACGAGCAGATCGCCGCCGAGACCGGCGAGGAGCGGCTGGAGAACTTGCGTGAGGGACGGGCGTACTGTGCGGCGGGACATCCCGCCGACGCCCGCGAGGGCGCACTGCGCTCCTATGACGCGGTCCGCGCCCAGCTTCCCGTCCTGCTCGAACTGCTCAGCGACCGGGACCCGGAGATCCGCACCAAGACCGCGTACCTTCTCGGCTGGTTCCCCGAGGAGGCCGCCGCCACCCTGCTCCCGTTGCTTGCCTGCCTCGACGGCGAGCAGGACCCGGTCTGCATAGCCACGGTCCTCGTGGCGGTCGGGCTACTCACCGACCACGACCCGGACGGGCAACTCCGGCACCACCTCGACCACGAGGACCCCTTGCTGCGCTGGGCCGGCGCCACCGCCCTGACCCGCTTGCTGATCGCGCACCCGGCCTCCGCGCCCGGTCTGCCGCCGGCGGAGCGCATCGCCGCCGAGCTGGCGGCCTTCGGCGCCGGGCCGGCCCCCGAGTCAGCCACCGACCATCACGACGGCGACCTGCACAGCTACACCGTCCGCAGTCTGCTGCACCTGATGGGCGCTGCCGAGAACCCGGACGGGATCCTTCTGGAGATTGTCCGCGCCCTGCCTCGTATCGAGAAGACCGAATTCGTGCCCCGTCCGCTGGCGGTCCGCGCCGAGAACCTGCTGGAAGCCCTGTTCGACCCCGCGGACACCAGCCCGGTGTTCACCGAGCTCTCGCCTGGGCGTCGGGAGTTGCTGAGGGTCCTGGCCGAGTTGCTGACCGCCGCGGAGTTCCAGCCCATGCCGTTCGGCTCAGATCTCCACGAGCGGTTCACTCAATACGGCCTCCCCGGCACCCGACCCGCCCTACGCGCCTACGTCGGCCTGTCCACCGAAGGGGAGGACCCCGACGCCCCCCTCCCCGACCTATGGGAAGCATTGCGCAATCAGTGATCCCACCGCCCCTCACCAAGCACTGGCTGCCGGCCGAGATCGAGTGACAGGAACCCAGCGACGGTCAAACTCGCCTGGCAAAGAGTCAGGATCACCTGTCAGTGGACAACGGCCGCCGGTGACGTCGGGTGAGGGTGAGGGCTTTCAGCAGGTCGTTGCGGGTCATGTTCGAGCGGTCGGGGAGGTGGGCGGCGGCAGCCTTCTTGTAGAGGGCGGCCTTGGACAGGCCGTCCAGGTCCTCCTTCTTGGGGGCGGTGGTCTTGCCGCCGGTGCTCTTCGGGCGCGCCGCTCGTTCGACGCTGGCGCGTAGGGCTTCCATGAGGTCGACGGCGCCGGTGGGTTCGGCTGCGGGTTCGGCCTTCTCCACGCTCTCGCCCGCCTGTTCGGCGTCGATGAGGGTGGCGACCTTCTCCTGGAACGTGTCGTGGAACCGGGTCGGGTCCCAGGTCATGCTGAGGGCGGTGATGAGTTGCTCGGCCATCCGTAGTTCCTTGGCGGAGGCCTTGGTGCGGCCGGGCAGGGTGTCGATTTCCTGCTTTGGGTCCCGGATCTCGTCGGCTCAGTGCAGGGTGTGCAGGGTCCCGCTGCTTCTCCGGCGTGGACGGTGCAGGGCATGCCAACACTGTGGGCGAGGTCGAAGGCGGCCCTGTGGGGGCGGGCGGTGTACAGGGTTTCGTCGCCGGCGAGGTCGAGGCCGGTGACGATGTCCCGGTGCCTGACGGCGGTCTCGGCGACGGCGAGGCTTTCGTCCGGGCTCTGGTGGCGCAGGCAGCACAGGAGTAGTCCGGTGCCCAATCCGGTGGTGGCCCGGCCCTGGGCCAGTCCATCGGCGACTGCCTGAACGGCTTCGTCGGCGGTCATTCCGTGGCGGCCGTGCAGTTGCGGGGCGAAGCGTACTTCTCCGTAGACGACGCCGTCGGCGCCTCCCAAGGCTTGGCCGACGGCGTCGCCGGGGCGGACGAGGCGTACGCCACGAGCCTGGAACGCTGGCTCGCGCTGGGCGGCGCCGACCTGGACGAGCGCGCCGAGCACGTCGCCGGCACGCTCGGCCTCGGGATCGACCTGGGGCAGGCCATGACCTCGCTGCCCGGCGGGCAGGCCGCACGCGCCCAGCTGGCCTCGCTCCTGCTGTCGCGCTATGACGTCTTCCTTCTGGACGAACCCACCAACCACCTCGACCTGCAGGCCATCGAGCAGCTCGAATCCGCCCTCGACGCCTACGACGGCACCCTGCTGCTGGTCGCCCACGACCGCCGGCTGCTCGAAGCCGTACGCGTCACCCGTCGACTGCACCTGGAAGGCGGCCACCTGAGCGATACCCCCCATGACGCCCTGCCCTCGCCGGGCCGGCTCGCATGCGGACAGACCCTGCTCCCCTGGGCGACGCAGCGCCATCGTCGGGGGACAGGGCCTTCGCCTGGACGGGGCTGGTTGGGCAGTGGCCGCTGCTGCGGTGGGGTCAGCGAGTGGCGGCGACCGCGACCGGGGTGGTGGTCTCGTGGTGGCGGGCGGCGAGGTAGCGCTCGGCGTCCAGGGCCGCCGAGCAGCCGGTGCCGGCCGCGGTGACGGCCTGGCGGTAGGTGTGGTCGACGACGTCGCCGGCGGCGAAGACGCAGTGCAGGCTGGTGCGGGTGCTGGGGGACTTCACCCTCAGGTAGCCCTCGCGGTCGAGGCCGAGCCAGCCGGTGAAGGGGTCACGCAGGGTCACGCCGGAGAGCATGCCGTTCGACTCCTTGATCTCGGCGATCTCGCTGTCGAAGGCGAAGGAGATCTTGTCGTCGGAGAACGCGCGTTCGTGCATGACCTTGGAGGCGCGCAGCGCGGAGCGGCGGTGGACGACGGTCTCGGAGCTGGCGAAGCGGGTGAGGAAGGATGGTCCTGGCCACCGGCTTGCGCTCGACCTTCACACGGCCGACCTCAGCACTGATGGGGACGACGTTCACCGCCTGGTGGGCTTCGCCGAACCCGTCCTCCGGAGCTGGGCCCCCTCGCCAGGAGCGGAACAGGGGGAGTGGGGGTGTCTTGGCGCGCTCCCTGGCCGTTCTCCCGGCTGTCTGTCGGGTCATCACATGTTGTGGCTCTTTGGGATGAAGATGCCGAGCAGAAACCGTTGGCCAATTCTTGGCTGCTGCTATCAATTGTCTTGCGTTCGGAGCCGGGATGGGAATCCATCGGGCGTTCGGGCGCGAATCCCACTTCTCCGGCAGAAACGGATTTCGCCCTCATGGCAATCGCCCTCCGCAAGACGCTCGCCCTCACCGCGCTGGCGCTGACCGCTTCCTTCCTGCCGGCGACCGGGGCGCAGGCAGCGGCGACCGCCACTCCGGTCCTACGTGCTCCTGGGCTCTACTGCCTCGCCAACGCCTGGAACACGCCGAACGTCTCCACCAAGCCCTGCGACACCAAGGACCAGGGCCAGCACTGGACCCTCTCGGGCCACCAGATCTCCCTGACCAACGCCCCGGCCTACTGCCTCGCCAACACCTGGAACGCCTCGGACGTGTCGGTGAAGCCGTGCGACGCGAAGGACCAGGGACAGTACTGGAATGTCTCGGGCCAGCAGATCACCCTCGCCTACGCCCCGGCCTACTGCTTCGCGAACGCCTGGAGCACCCCGAACGTGTCGACCAAGCCGTGCGACGCCAAGGACCAGGGCCAGCGCTGGGTGATCTTCAAGGACCAGATCAGCCTCGCGGCCGCCTGACCTACCCCCACCGAACGCCTGAACGCGTTCACGGGCGGGCTCCGGGTATCGAGGCCGGCTGTCGTGAGTGCCCAGTTGCGACAGCCGGCATCCCGCCGACGTTTCAGGAACAGAATCGTGTGAAGAGGAAGATGGCGGCCTGCAGTTCGGCGCGCTGCAGTTCGACGGACCGGGCGCGGACCATATCGACGCAGAGCTCGGCAAGCCATCGGAGACGGCAGCCCATCACTCGGGAAAGGAGCCGTCCGCAGCCGTGCTGGCCCGAAGTAGATACCCTGAACAGGCCCATTGTCCGCAGCGGTCCCCTGGACGGCCTGCTGCTCGACGTCACGCAGATCGGGAGAGTTTGTTCGACTGACCTCACCGCAGGCCCCGGAGAGCCGGTTCCGGCCGTAGCCACCGTCCTCTCCGGCAGTAGATCGCACCCACCGCCGCAGCGGATGCGGCGGGCGCAGTGTCGAGGTGTGAACGGGACCACATACGGGACGGTGGGCGCTCGCGGGCCGGGATCGTATAGGGGTTGGGGCATGCTGCTCGCCGCCGTCTCCATGCACGTGGCGCTGCAGGTGGGAGCGGATCGTGTGGGACGAATAGGCCTTGTCGGCCAGGACCACGTCGGTCTCGCTGCCGACCGGCCGCGGAACCCCTTGATCGTGCTGTGCCCTTCGGGAACGCGGGTGCGTCACGGGCGTGGCCGGGTGCGATGAGGACCTTCTCCCGGGTGCCGTCGGCGTCCCACTTCCGCAGCCGGTTGTGGGCGCCGCGCCCTCCAAGACCCGAAGTGCTTCCGCACCGTGCGCTGAGGGGCCCTTGCCGAGTTCCTCCTCGAGCACGGTGAACTGGTCATCGGTGACGGTCGGGGAGTTCGCCGGGCCCGCCGAGCGCAAGGCTTCCATGCCGCCCTCGCGCCAGGCGCGGCGCCAGCGTTCCACCGACCGCACGCTCGCCCGCAGCTCTTTCGCGATCACCGTGGTCTTCTCGCCCGCCGCGAACCTCTCGCCGGCCTGAAGCCGGATCCCCTCACGAAACGCCCGACGCTCAGCGGTCAGGCCCCCACCCTCCGGATACCTCACCTCACTGGCATACCGCAGGGATCATCAACCGTCACCACCCGACGACAACCCGAAAACCTCAGTACAACAAGCTCCTGGAACTCCTGGCCGAGCACGGCGACGGTACCGAAACTCCTATATCCGCTCGTGGCAACCTTGCGCGCCGGGAACCTCAAGGTTTTCGCGATCAACCCGCTCGCAGCTTCGCGTTACCGCGACCGCCATGGCGTCAGCCGCAAGAAATCCGACCCCGGGGACGCCCTGGTCCTGGCGAACATCCTGCGCACCGACATGGCCATGCACCGACCTTTGCCGGCCGACTCCGAGCTCGCCCAGGCCATCACCGTGCTGGCCCGCGCCCAGCAAGACGCCGTCTGGAGCAGGCAGCAGATCTTCAACCAGGTCCGCTCACTCCTGCGCGAGTTCTTCCCCGCCGCACTCCTCGCTTTCCAGAGCAAGAAGGGTGGCCTGACCCGGCCCGACGCTCGCGCCGTCCTCGCCCTGGCACCCACCCCGGCCAAAGCGGCCCGGCTCACCCTCGCTCAGCTACGGGTCGCCCTCAAACGCGGCGGACGCACCCGCTCCATCGACGCCGAAGCCGAGCGCCTGCAGGCCGTCTTCCGTGCCGAGTACGCCCGCCACATTCCGGTGGTCGAGGACGCCTTCGGCAAGCAGCTACAGGCCCTCCTCACGCAACTGACCGCAGCCTGCCAGGCCGCGGACGACCTCGCCGCCGCCGCTGAAGAGAGCTTCCACCAGCACGCGGACAGCGAGATCCTGCTCGGCTTTCCCGGCCTCGGCTCTCTGCTCGGCGCCAGGGTGCTCGCCGAGATCGGCGACGACCGGGCTCGTTTCAGCGACGCGAGAGCCCTCAAATCCTATGCCGGCTCCGCACCGATCACGCGCGCCTCCGGGAAGAAACGCTTCGTCGGACGCCGCTTCGTCAAGAACAACCGGCTCATGAACGCCGGCTTCCTCTGGGCTTTCGCCGCCCTCCAGGCCTCACCGGGGCCGACGCCCACTACCGGCGCCGGCGCGAACACGGAGACTGGCACAACGCCGCTCAACGCAACCTGCTCAACCGCTTCCTCGGCCGGCTCCACCACTGTCTTCAGACCGGCAAGTGCTACAACGGACAACACGCCTTCAGCCCACTGCTCGCGCTCTCCGACGGGCAGGCAGCTCGACTTCTTGGCTCCCTGATATGTCTTTGAGGGCTCTGACGTGCGAGGCGTCGATCGCGGCGTCATCCATGTCCAGCAGCCCGGCGGCCCGCAACTCGGTCAGCAGGACTTGGTGGAGGCGGGGCCACACGCCGGCCTCGGTCCAGTCCCGAAGCCGGCGCCAAGCCGTCACATCGCTGAAGCCGAACCGCTCGGCAGGAACGTCCCGCCAGCTCACGCCCTTGCACAGCACGTAAACGATGGCCCTCAACGCCGCACGATCGTCTACCGGAAGCCGCCCGGGATACCGAATCCGCCTGGCCGGCTGACCCGGCAACAACGGGGCCACACGTTCCCACAGGTCATCAGGCACGAGATCAGACACACCCCAGATCCTGCCGACACCACACCCAACTGCCAAGCCCCGCAACCAATCTCATTCTGAAACGATCAGTAACAGCAATACCGCAGTTCCCGCAGGTAAGCAGTTGCCACCAGAGGGAAGGACGGAGGAGTTGAGGCGCCATCAGGATCGGTTGGACGCCACGCGAGCCGGGTACCGCAGAACATCGACAATGAGGTGGTCTCCGGTCGAGCAACCGCGATCCCGGCAGAGCTCAGGTCGGGCACTCGGATGAGTAGGCCGGCGTGGTACCAGGGCCGGCAGGTGGTGTAGCAGTTCCTTCGGGGCCCTGGTGCCATAGGCACCAGGGCGTCCGCGGCGTCCACGTCCGGGCTCGGTCACTTGACGCGCACGGTGTGCGTGCTGTTGTTGTCTCCGGGATTGGTGTCGCCGGGTGCGCGGATCGAGGCGTGGATAGCCCCCTGCCCAGCTGTCCCCACCTTCACCAGCACCGGAATCTGGTTCTTCTCACCGGCCTTGAGCGTGCCACCGGTGCAGCGGAAGCCGCCACTTGTACTGCCGGCCACCGCTCCCGACTGCACGCACTGGAAGCCGCTGAAGGTGCCATTCTCCGGGGGTCTCCGTATCGACAGAGCTCCGGAAGTGGACACCTCGATCACCGCGCCCTTGACCTCGGCGCCGGCATTCCCGTACGGCAGCCAGAAGTTGCGATTGGTGCCGGCCGCCGGTTCCGCCTCGCCTGTGATCGTGCCCAGCGAGGCGTTGCTGGGCGAGCCGGCCGGGTTGGCCGCGTCGGTGGGGTTTGCGCAGACCTTGTTGGACGGTTCCGTGACGGCGTCCTCCAGGTCGTACAGGACGGGGTCCTCCGCGTGCACCAAGGCCTTGACCGTGGCGCAGTAGGCGATGCCGGGTTTGATGCCGGCGTTGACGGACCGGGTGACGGTCCTGCCCACACCTGGCGCGTTGGTGCCGGGCAGGGTTTTGTCAATCCTCGCGTAGGTCGGGTTGTCCCGTTCCGTCAGCTCGATGAAGAAGGCGGTGTCCGGTTCGGAGTTGTCCCGGAATATGACAGTGACGTTGGGTGCTTGGAGCTGGAGGCTCACCAGGCGTGGAGGGTTGTAGATCGGGTCCTGTGCGGTGGCGGAGGTGGCCAGGCCGACCACGAGGACACCTGCGGAGGCCAGGACGAGGGATACTCGAACGGGCCGGCCGGAGCGGTGGTGTGGGGCGGCTGTTGTTCTCGGGGACATGCTCGTCTCCCTCGCGTTCCGTCCGTGCGTCTCCGTCAGCGGACGGGCGGTCCACAGCCTTCCTTCCGTCTGCCCGGCGGCGAAGGAGGGTGCGGTGGAATACGTCAATTGTTTCCATCATCCCGCTCCCGGGAGGCGGTGTCGACTGGGCGGACCGTCGTCGACTGCCGTCTGCGAACCGGTTGGCTCTCCGGGCCGGGGGAGGATTGTGGAACGTGTGGATGCCATCGTCCGCGTCCACCTGCATGGCGACCTGCACGAGGATCGTTTCGTCCTGGTTCTCCGACTCGAAGGCGATGGCGGGGAGTGGACGAGGCTCGGGGGTGTCTCTATGTCCTTCATCAAGGACGTTGTGCCGGGTATGAGGCTGTTTGGGGTGGTCATGCGGCGAGGGTGATGGCGGGGGTTCTGGACTCGTAGAAGGTGCCGTCGCGGAGCATGGCGAAGAGGACGCTGATGCGTTGGCGGGCGAGTCTCAGGGGGGCTTGAGTGTGCGTTTTGCCGCGGGCTCTTTGCCGGTCGTAGTAGGTGCGGGACGCCGGGTCGGTGTTCATGCAGGCGAAGGCGGAGAGGAACATCGCGTGTTTGAGCTGCCGGTTTCCGTCTCGTGGCGCGTGTTCGCCGTGTATCGAGGTCCCGCACGACTTTGTGGTTGGGGCGAGAGGCCGGCGTAGGAGGCGAGGTGGGCGGCGCTGGGAAAACTGGTGCCGTCTCCGACGGTGACCAGCAAGACAGCGGCGGTCCTGACTCCGACTCCGGGCATCGAGGTCAGGACCTGGTGAAGGGGGTGGGCCTCCAGCAGGGTGCTGATCTGGGGGCTTCCAGCGTCCGGCGCTGGTCGTGGACCGCGGTGAGTGAGGCGGCCGGTGACGGGATCACGATGTCGAGGGTCCCGGTTCCCGGGACCACGACGGTCGGCAGCTGCCATAGCTACGCTGCTCCGGCCTGGCAACGCCAGGCCCAGCACGGTTCAGGGTGCGGGCGTCGGATGACGCCCGCACTTGCGCTCAGTGAATCTTGATCCATTCGATCTTGTGTGCCTGGAATGGGGCCTTCCACCCATCCGGGTCCTGGACAAGCGAGTACGTGCTCCACTTTCCGACACCCACCTCCATCGGCGCAGAGTTGATTCCGGGCCTGTACCGGATCCTCACCACGTTGTTGCCGGTCGAGATGTACTGAATCCCGTAGATGGCGACGTGCACTTCTCCAGCGTTCGCGAAGCAGAGCACCTCGCCCTGGGTGAGGTGGATCTGGAGGAAGTCGCTTCGCCCCCCACAGCCCGTCCGGTTGATCGCATGGGCGGGGAGCGTGGTCGCGAGGGTGGTCAGCAGGGCGACGGCTGAGACGCAGGCTCCGCGCACGAGCGCACCTGACATCCGACGGATACTCATATGAGTTCCTCCTGGTGGAAGTTAAAAGTCACTTGTATGGGACATGGGTTGCGGGGGCGGCCACCCGCGGCATGGTGACGGATCGCTGAGCAGCCGCCGCAAGGGAGCGCCGGAGCGAGACGGGCAGGACAGGACGGGTGGCGAGCAGGTTCGCTCTGGCCTTCGGCGCCACCTTGACGGTGCGCTCTCCGGCGTGATCCAAGACTCCGGCAGCCCGCTGTCCACCTTCCAGGCCACACGGAGACGAACGCTGTCCACCGTTGTCCGCCGCTGTCCGGTGTCTGCCCCACCATGTGAGGTGGTCGACGATTCCCCGGCCGATTCCGGTGCCTCACACGCGCTCCTGGCAACGCGAAGGCGGGAGCGGCCGGCTGCGGGTGTGGTGCTGGCCTGCGGGGAACCGCCGGGCCCTGTGGGTGCGGGGGTACGGCCGGTGGAGGCACGGCGCTGTGCTGTCCCGCCAGGACTGGCCGGGCGGGGAGGTGGTCGACCAGCTGGCCGTGGACAGGGCCGTGGATACGCGGGTGAGGGCCCGTTGCTGCGCCTGGCCGTAGGACGGTCTCCGGTGGGCGCTCGGTTCTCGGTCCGGGCCGTCGGACTCCGGGCCGCCGACCCTGATGCGCCGGGATTCGGCGATCGGCTCGGCATAGCGGCTGCGGGCGGGGACCCTGGATGCAGGGGCCGGTGTGTGAGGGAGGCCCCGGAGATGACGCTGTCCCCGCCGGTGGAGCAGATGCTCGCGCAGGCTGCGGAGGCCCTTGCCGGCCTCCAGCCGGATCTCCTGGCGGCGGGCATCCGTCTCCGCAGCGTTCTGGTCTGGAATTTTGTGGGACTCGACATCACCGCTCCCGTCAGAGAATCGGCGACGGTCGCCATGTGGGCATCGGCCGCCGTCGCGGCCGGGCTGCTCGGCGGGATCCCCTACGTACGGTGGTCGGCAGCCCGAGAGGCGGCCCGACCTCGCGGCTAGGCCAGCCGATCAACGCACCCGCGCGCCGCTCATCGGCATCTGATCAGCGGCAGGTAGGACGGCCGGAGCGCCGCGGTGCGCTTCTCAAGAAGACCTTCTTCCCGGCCGGGGTGAGCCCGTGGCCGTGACGGGCCGTTTTGCCGACGTCCATCCCGAGGAAGACTCCCACGCCTTCGATGCCGGACATCGCACCCTTTCCGGGTCGTTGACCATGCCGGCCTCGGCGACGGCACCGTGCTGGCGCATCCACGTCATGCAGACCTGCCGCCCACGTCTTCGCCCGGCATTGCGCCGGACCGGGCGGTGGCCGGGTCTCTCATCAGCGTCCCCGGCGGCACCCCACGGACCCGGCGACACCACCCCCCAGGTCATGCCTTCGACAGAGGGGACACAGTCAGACCGGGCCCGGAGGCCAGCGGCCCCATCGCAGGACCGCGAAACAGATGACGGGGGTAGCCCCGCAAACTCCGTCGGACGAGGCCTCGATGAGCAATCGCCTGTTGGGCGGCTGACCGCACTCGCCAGCGAGACCGGTGATTCCACCGATGTGCGCCTCCCGGGCGCGCCGTGACAGTGGTCTCGCCAGCGAAAGAGGCGGACCCACCCCCTTCGGCGCATCGCCGGGTACCGGCGGGCGGGCTCCGCCACGACCGAGAGGACGACTCCGTCGTGCAGCAGCAACACACCGAGAACGCACCCCGACCCCGCCCGGGCGGCGACGCCGCTGCCACGAAGGGCCGGTCCGCCGACCCCACCGGCGTCGGGAGGGCGCGGCTGCGGCCGCTCGTGTCCGCCTTGGCCGCCCTCGTGACCATCGGCGGACTCGCCTCCTTCACGGCATCCGCTGCCCAGGCCGCGGCCAATCCGTACGAGCGGGGCCCTGCGCCGACCACGTCGAGCATCGAGGCCGTCCGCGGGCCCTACGCGGTGTCCCAGACCAGCGTCTCCTCCCTGGGCGTTACGGGCTTCGGCGGCGGCACCATCTACTACCCCAGCACCACGGCTGACGGCACCTTCGGCGCCGTGGCGATCTCACCCGGCTACACCGCCACCCAGTCGTCCATGGCCTGGCTCGGCCCACGACTGGCCTCCCAGGGCTTCGTCGTCATGACCATCGACACGCTCACCACCCTCGACCAGCCCGACAGCAGAGGCCGGCAGCTACTTTCCGCCCTCGACTACTTGACCCAGCGCAGTGCCGTCCGCGCCAGGATCGACAGCAGCCGACTCGGGGTGATGGGCCACTCCATGGGCGGCGGCGGAACGCTGGAAGCCGCCAAGTCCCGTCCCTCGCTGCAAGCGGCCATCGCGCTCACCGGTTGGAACCTCGACAAGTCCTGGCCCGAGATCCAGACACCGACCCTGGTCGTCGGGGCCGACGGCGACACCATCGCACCCGTGCTCACGCACTCGGAACCCTTCTACACGAGCCTGCCGAGCTCGCTCGACAAGGCGTACGTGGAACTCAACAACGCCACGCACTTCACTCCGAACACCTCCAACACCCCCATCGCCAAGTACAGCGTCGCGTGGCTCAAGCGGTTCATCGACAACGACACCCGCTACGAACAATTCCTCTGCCCGCTGCCGAGCCCCGGCCCGACCATCGAGGAGTACCGGGGAAACTGCCCCCATTCCTCCTGAACCGCCCCCGGCCGGTGGAGGCAGTGCCCTCTCGGGCTCTTCACCGGCTGCGTTCAGGCTTCCGCCATTGTTTACACGGCAGTAACCTCACCGGCGTGACCGGAGAGACGATCGTGGGAAGTCCTTGCCGGATATACGGCCGGACGGCCGAAACGGCAGCCGTTGAAGCCCTGTCGAACCAACTCCGGGCCCGACGCGGCGGGGCACTGCTCCTCGCCGCGGAGCCGGGACGGGGCCGGAGCGCTCTTCTGGCCCGGGCCGCCCACGAGTTCACGTTCGGACCCGTGCTGCGCCCCCGCCTCCTTCCGGGCAACCCCCGCCCCTACGGAGGCATCCACGCGCTGCTGTGCGCGGCAGCCGAGGAGTGGGGCGCGGCGCCGCCACGCTCCGCGTTCGGACGAGGCCTATCGGCGGCCGATCTGCCCGAACTGCTGCGACAGTACGCCCCCGGAGGCGAGCCACCGCTCGTCTGCGTGGACGACGTACACCTGTGGGACGCGCCCTCACGGGCCGTGCTCGGCGCGACAGCGCGGCACCCGGACCCGGACCGCCCGATCGGGCTCCTGCTCACGATCACGGAACACCGGGCGGACGAGACCGACTTCACGGGGCTGCCCCTGGTCCGCCTCGGCCCCCTCGACGACAGCGCGGCGACCGCCCTGCTGCACGACCTCGCCGGTGCGGTCGTGGACACGTCCGTACGCTCGGAGCTGCTGTCCGAAGCCGAAGGGAACCCCGCCGTCCTCGTGGCCCTCGCGCAACGCCTCACCCCGGACGAACTCGGCGGCCACCGTCCGCTGCCCCGCCCCCTCGTGGACGGCGCCGCCCTGTGGGCCACCTTCGGCAGCCGGCTCGCCCCCCTGCCGGCGCCCACGCGACAACTCCTGCTCCTGGCGGCCGCCGCCCACGAACCCGACCCCGAAGCCGCCGGCGCGGATGCCTGCCTGATCCTGCGCGCCGCCCGTGAGGCCGGACTGGACCCCGCCGCCATGGACCCCGCCGAGACGGCGAGACTGGTATACCACGATGGCCACCGCGTCACGTTCGGTAGCTCCCTGCTCCGGCGGACCGCCTACACCGGCGTGCCGTCCTCGCAGCGCCGGGCCGCCCATGCCCTGCTCGCCACCGTCATCGACGCCGACCGGTACCGACTGCGCCACCTGCTCCACCTCGCCCTGGCCGCGCAAGGCCCCGACACCCCTCTCGCCGCCGCCCTCGTCGCGGCGGCTGCTCCCGGCACGCCGACGTCCGGGATGGAACGCTCGGCAGCCCTCTCCCGAGCCGCCGAACTCACCGCCCACGAGGATGCCCGTACCGCACGCCTGACCGCCGCGGCGGAGTACGCCCGCCTCGCGGGACACCCCCGCAGGGCACGCCGGCTGCTGGCAGCCACCCGGGACGGCACGTCCCCCGACACGATGCACGGGCGCACGGAACTCGTCCGGGGCAGCCTCGCCCTCAGGGACGGACCGGTCGGGGACGCCTACCAGGCGCTGCTCATTGCCGCGGAGCGGCTCGGTCCGTCCGACGCGGAAGCCGCCCTGGAGGCCAGGATGGAGGCGATGGACGCGGCGTGGGCCGCGGGCGACGCCGACGCCTGCATCTCCGCCCTCGCCGAGGCACCCCTCCCGGCCCTCCCCGACGATCCCACCACCGCCGAGGCGCCGTCCGCGGCTGCCCCATGCGCCCCGGCCCGACACGGGACGCACGTACGGTCGGACCCACAGACCCCGCCCCCTTCGCACGATCCCCGGCGCGACTACCGAACGGGCCTGCGCACCGCGCTCGACGGACACCTGACCGAAGCCGCGCCGGCGCTGCGCCGCGTGGTCGACCGTGCGCTCCACGACGACGACCCCACCCGCCTGCTGCGGGCCGGCGTGGCCGCGCTGGTACTCGGCGAAATCCCGGCAGCATGTCGGGCCAACGCCCGGGCCTTGGCCGTCTCGCGAGCCAGAGGGCTGGCCGCCCTCACCCCCCGGATCCTCGAACACCTCGCGTACGCCGAGCTGCGCGCCGGTCGGCACGCGGGGGCCAGGACCCACGCGCAGGAAGGCCTCCGCGCCGCCCACCGGGCCGGCCAGCGGAACGTGGCCGCCGGTCAGCACGCCATCCTCGCCCTGGTCGCCTCGGTCGAGGACGACGCGGCCGCCGTCGCCGTACACGCCGCAGCCGCCGTGGAGATCGCTCGCCCGCACGGCCTCCTCCAGACCGTCACCCTGGCCGAATGGGCCTGGGCGCGCGTGGACCTGTGCCGCGGTAGGCCCTTCGAGGCCGCTGCCCGGCTCGGCCCCCTGACCCGACCGGGGCCCGGACGCGGCCACTTCGCCGTACGCATGCTCGCCCTGCCCTGCTTCGTCGAAGCCGCCGTGATGTCCGGGGCCACGACGGAAGCCAGGGCGGCCGTCGAGGAGTTCGCCCGCTGGGCCGCCCAGGGCGCCGACCCGCAGGCACCGGCGCAACTGGCCCGGTGCCGCGCCTTGGTCGCACCGCCGGACGACACCGCCGACGCCCTCTATGCCCTGGCCCTGACCCGGCACGACACCGCGCACGGCGACTTCGAGCGGGCCCGCACCCAGTTGCTGTACGGAAAGTGGCTGCGCCGCCGACGCCGCCCCGCGGAGGCGAAGAACCGGCTGCGGGACGCGCTGGTCGCCTTCGAGCGCTGTGGGGCCCCGGCCTGGGCCGAGCAGACCCGTGCCGAGCTGCGGGCCACTGGTGACGCCTCCGCCACCGCACCGGTGGGCGGCCTGGCCCGGCTGACACCGCAGCAACTGCGCATCGCACGCCGTGTCGCCGAGGGCGCCACCAACCGTGAGGTGGCGCTGAGCCTCTCGGTCAGCCCCCGTACCGTCGACCACCACCTGCGCAATGTCTTCGCCGTACTGGGAGTGCGCTCGCGGACGGAACTCTCCCGGCTCGTGCACCACGCGGAAACGGGCGGCGCCCAACCCTGAGGACCCCGCCCTCCCGGTCCCGGCCGACAATCCGGCCGGCCCCCGACCGCCACCGCGCACGGCGCCCCGGGGCGGAGTGATGTTCACCTGCTGGTTCACCGTGTCATAACGAGGTTGGGCAAGACGACGGCCTGGACGGCAGGGTGGAGGCCGTCTCCCTTCTGCCGGCAGTCGCGGAGGCTCGGCCACATGCGCCCCGCCGCGGGCGGGCGTGCGGGGTCGGGCTCCCTCGTCGGCCCCCGTCCCGCCGTCCGCCGCCACACCACCGCCGGCCCCGATGGTTTCCGCCCCGGCGCGGCGGCCGCAGGCGGCGCCGGAACAACCCCCGAGCCGGCCCCAGCCTCCTGCGGAGTATGACAGCAAACCGAGGAAGCCCGACGGCACACCGGCGGACGAGGAATCCTCTTTGACTCCACCTGCCGGACCGGCCGGAGTCCCGGAACGCCGATGGGGCGGGCTCATTTCCAGACGGCAAACGCCTTGTCGTCGCTGCGCCGCAGCAGGCCACCCTTGACCCACTCGACCTTCTCGGGCGCTGTACTGGAGCTCGATGCGGCGAGGTAGACGGAGCAGGCGTCGTAGCTCTCGCCGGCCGGGGCCTGCTTGAACTTGCTGGAATCGTGCTCGTCGAGGCACTTGTCGAACTTCGGGGCGTCCTTGTAGCTGAGCTTCCCGTCCGGGCCCACGAGGGGTTGCGGGAAGGCGCTCATGATGTTCAACCGGGTCAGCAGGTCGCCGTCCGCAGTGACGTCGAAGGAGGGTCCGTTCACGTCGCCGGCGTCGGTCTTGGTCACGCGGTAGTGCACGTAGTACGGCGTACGGCCCTGATACTGGGCCGCATCTTTGAGCACGGACAGGTCGTCGGAGGTCCCGGCGACCACGCGCTCCACGCTGACCTCCAGGTTGTCCTTCTTCGCCTTGGTGCCGTAGGAGAGCTCCTTGGTGTCGGAACATCCGGTGAGGACGAGCACGGCGGCAGTGGCGGTGAGGACGGCGAATGCGGTACGGGTGTTCAAGATTCCCCCTGTGTCGGTGATCGAAAGGATTGCGGGCGGCCGGCGGTCAGGACTTGCCGACACGGCCCCGGGCGAGCGTCAGGTCCATGGCGACGAACGCGCCCAGCCCCAGTAGCGCGGCAAGGTGCAGCACCCACCAACCGGATTCGAAGCTGCTGACGCGGCCCGCCGAGATCACGTCGTTTCCGACCAGCACCAGCGGAAAGGTGACGGCGCACAGAAGGCCCACGACCCGGAGGAAACGAAAGCGTGCGTGCGGCTGGATGGCGCGGCACGCGATGGTGAGCATGCCGAGGAATGAGAGCAACGAAGGCCAGGTCAGCAGCCCACGCCAAGGGCCCACGGCAGGGAAGAGGTCCAACCCCAGGACGTCCTCCGTCAGCAGGAAGACACCACCCTTCGAGGTTCCGTCCTCGTGCTCGAAGAGCATGGCCGGCAAGGGCATCGCGGCGGCGAGCACCGCCAACACCGCGGCACATGTCAGCATCGCTCCCGTGACCAGGCTCCAGCGAGGCCCGTGGGCGGCCGGCAGGACAGGCGGGAGGGCGCCGACGGCCGGGCCCGGCTGCCGCACGGACGCGTACGGACGAACGGAATCCATGTACGGATCCCCGCCCACGGACGAGTGGCCCGCCGAGGTTCCCACCTCGAAGATCCGCACGTGTGCGGGCGCGTACCGCCGCGTCTTGGCAGTCAGCTCTCCGAGGTCGAACTTCCGGCGCTCGAGCGCCACATGGAGCTGTGCGGGCATCGCCACATCGGGTGGCGGCACGTCGGCTCCGGCTGGTACGGCCACACCGTCGCGCAGCAGCGTACCGATCAGCACCTGCGGCCCGAGCGCGGCCGACTCGGCGACGACGAGGGCGGTGACATCGGTCCACGGCAACCGGACGTTGCCGATGCGCACGCCGGAGGAGTCGAACTGGAAGAGAACGCGCCGCGCGTCGAACCACATGAACACGTAGGGCACCAGCAGCACGATGACCGTGCCGCCCCTCACGTCCAGGGCCCAGCCGAGGACCAGCGCGACACCCACCAGGCCGCCGATGAGACCCCAGAACTTCGCGAGGTCGGATGGGGAGAACGGCCCTGTGACACGGTAGCGCTCCCAGCGAGCGCGGCGACGCGCAGTTCCTGTCGGCAGCATGGGTGCCGGTTGCGGACGAGGCATGCTGCTATCCCCTGGTGTGTGCTTCAGGCCAACATGGAACGCGGCACCTCTCAGGCGCCCCCCTCGAGCCATGGCCGGCTCGCGGAACGTTTGTACCGCACACCGGTGTTCGGCTGCCCGCACCGTGGGCAGCCCGAGACGAGGATCACAGAACAGGGGCCCGGACCGAGGCAGTTCCGTCGAGCTGTTCCAACTCCGCCTGTCCGCCTGTTCGACTGACCGGCCGGTCCGGGTGTCTCGCCGTGTTCGGGGTGAGCCAGCGCGTCATGAGGTTGATCGTCGCGAGGCCAAGCGCGGCGGCGGAGCGCTGCCGGAGAGTGGTCATGGGCAGGTACGCGTGTGCTCTGCTCGGCGGTCCGGTCGCCCAGGGCGGGTCACGATCAAGCGCCGGAAACCCGAACCAGGGGCACAGCACTCACGGGTGATACACCGGCGTGTGCACAGTAGTGTCGCAACCGTCGTACCCGGCGGTAACCTACGGACCGGTCCGCAGCATGGGGGAGTGGTATGGGAACCGTCACGGGATTCGATCCCTTCGCAGAGCATGAGAAGACCCGCGCCGCGCTGGGTGCCGTAGTCCCGCGGCTCGTCCGGCTGCTGCGCGACGTCCCCGACCTGGACGCGGCCTCCGGTGTCCCCGGGTGGACGGTGGGCGACGTCGGCTCGCACCTCTCTGCCGTCTACGTCGGGTACTCCTCCGCCGGCAGCGCCGAAGGGTCCATCGACTGGGACAGCATCCTGCCGGCGGGGGAAGGGTCGTTCGGCGAGCGCATCGCGGCCATGAACGCCGCATCGATAGGCCTCTTCGGCGGCAACGGCAGGGACCGTCTTGGCGACTTGGTGGCCGAGTGGGGCGAGGTGTTCCTGCGTGTCACCGAACACCTCGCCCCGGACACCCCCGTCGCCGTGCCCTGGTTCGGGCAGGACATCACGCTGGCGACGGTGACAGGCCTCATGCTCAGCGAGAGCCTCGTGCACGGTCTGGACATCGCCCGCGGCGCCGGACTCTCATGGCCGATCAGCCCGAACGAGGCGCGCCTGGCACTCGGTCAGACACTACCCACGACGATGCCACTGGCCCTGGACTCCGAGAAGGCACGGGGTGTCAGCATCGCCTTCGACCTCGTCATCAAGGGCGGCCCACGGCTGGCGGTCGTCGTCGACGACGGAACGGTTACGGTGGCCCGCGATGCTCCGCCACGCGCCTACGACTGCAGGATCACGGCGACGCCACCCGCGTTCCTGCTGGTCTCCTTCCGGCGCACGCCGACCTGGAAGGCGATCGCGCGCGGCCAGATGCGAGCCTCCGGCCGCAGGCCGTGGCTCGCCATGCGGCTCGGCGAACTCATCGCCACTCCCTGACCCAGGGGCGATTCGTGGTCCTCCCTGCTTGGATATTCACCAGGGCGCAGGGTTGTGACGAACCTTCAGTGCGGCAGTTCCGCACGCACGCAACGAACCCCCGATGATCAAGGGGACCTCCAAGTCGCCCGACCGCCGGAGTTCCGATGTGCCGCCAGTCTGCCACTGTCTGTCTGTCTGTCTGATCAGGCCGCCCTCGCGTGAGCAGCGCCGATTACGGCGGCCGGGATGGCCGTTGCCCTGATCGTCTCCTGCCTCGGCCTCATCGCCGCGCGTTGACCCGGCACGTTCGTGTTCAGGGGCCGTCATGGGGAGGGCCAGGAATTTGCCCGCCTGCCGAATGTCGGGTTGGGCAAGCCCTCCAAGCCTTCTGCGGGCAGGCTTGCCCAGGCGGCTCTCAGCCGAGACCTGGATGTCTTCGACGGATTGCGCCGGCCCTCCCAGCCGTCCCTGTCGGCGTGACCTTGACCCGCTTCTTGGCCGGCGAACCTAGGCGCGTGAGACGAGGAGTCGGGCCGCGGCGGCTTCCAGCTCGGGGCGAAGAACCCGCTGGCATTCCAGCGGTGCGCACACCGGAAAGGCGTAGTCGCGAATCTCGCCGAACAAGAGCACTTGGAGGTACTCGGGTCCACCCGCTTCTTCACGGCCCAACAGGATTTCGATGGTGAGCCGAGTACCGTCCGTGAGCCGGCGCGATCCGCTCTGCGGTTCGCTGTCGATCAGTATGAACTCCTTCTCGTACGGGCCTTCGGGTGGGCAGGCCAGCAGCCAGTGGGCGAACGCGGCGGCGTGCGGTGCGCCGCCCGTCAGTGTTGTGCGTCCGATGAAGTAGGAGTCGAGGCACCAGGTGTCGTCCGGATCCTTGCTGATCGCCAACCACATGTCGTCAACGGGCATGCCGGCGTCGTGGCTGCTACGCCAGCCGAACCGAAACCCTGTCTCAGGGTGCTCTGCGGACACTGTCGAACCTTCTCTCTCCCCGAGCTGCGGTTGGCGGTCCACCTGACGCAAGTCGTCTGTCAACGAACATAGCCCGGTCAGGTCAGCGCATCACCGACGACTGCGTACGCTGGCAAAGGACACCTGTCCCGGCGATGCCCAGCGCCCACGAACGTGTTCGTGCCGCTAACAGGGCAGGTGTGGCTCTGTACACGTCGACAGCCAGGGTGACGCCCGAACTGCTTTCAAAACGCTGCTCTTCGACGTGTACAGAGCCACTTCGTGGATCGCCGCGTACGACGACCGTCGTGATTGCCGCGGACAAGGCCCCGTGTCGCCCACCGGCCCGACCGCGTTGGAGGACCTGTGAGCACCGGGCCGGGCGACGCGACGAGGGGCGGGGTGTACGGTGCGGCGGGGCCGGCCGGTCATGGTTGGGCCACGGCCGGCCCCGCCGACCTCGACCCCGATGTCCGTCTGCTCATCGAGGGGCTCGTTCAGGCCGTGCACGACGGCGACGATCCGCGGATCCGGAACCTGCTCGCGAAACTCGCGGCGGCGGCCGACACCGACGCTCTCCTCCACCTGCGCCGGCGGCTGTACGACAACATGCCCGCGCCGGCCGACACCCCCGTCGCCGACGAGTGACAATCCCGCTTCGCCCGACAAGAAGGGCGGAGCGACTGTTCCTGCCGCGCCCGACACTGTCGGGCCGGCGGGCCGTCACCGTTCAGTCACGGAGGGACGGAAGTGACCGAAAATCAAGATTGCTGCCATGCCACTCCCGCCCTGTGTTCCTGTCCGGAGGGGATGGGAGCCGGCCGTGTCTTTATCGGTGAGGATCCGGGCTCGGGGTGCCGGATCCGCTTCCGAAGGCCTCGAAGAGGACGGCGGCCTCGTCACCGGGCGAGGTGGCGGGGCCGCCACACGGTGCCGGCCCGGGATGGAACGGGCCGGCGGGCCCGTGTCGTCGCTTGGCACCCCGGCGCCCTCCCGAGCAGAGGGGCAGGGTGCCCACGGGTAACGTCCGGGTCGGTGTCTTCGAGGTTGGCGGTGGGCGGGATCAGCGCGTGCTGGATGCTCAGGACGGTCAGGGCGGATTCGACGGCGCCGGTCGCGCCGAGGGAGTGTCCCAGTACGCCCTTCGTGGACGTCACGTAGGGACCGTGGGGCAGCACGGTGTGCAGGGTGCGGGCTTCGACGGTGTCGTTGAGTGACACCAGCAGGGAGAGACCGCCGGCGGTCTTGATGTCCTGCCCGAACAGCAGCACGATCGTGGGGATCAGCAGTTCGCCGCATGGACGGCTTCTGCAGGAAGGAGCCTGCGGCGAGGACCCACGCCGGGTCATCTCGCCGCGCTGCCGCGCTCCACCAGCGAGACCAGGTCGGCGAACCGGGAACTGACCCGTGCATAGAACCAGCGCGGAGTCGCCGCGACACCTTCATCACCGCATGGCCTTCCGCGCTCGGCAGCACGATCCGCGACCGCTGGGCCAACGCCTTGGGATTGCGGCATGGGATCCCCGTCCAACAACATGAGCGAGTGGCCGGTTATGGGGATTCGGCTGAAGCGGATGCCTCCGGCCACCTCTCCGCGCCCGTCAACGGAGTTGTTATGTTCGGTCCCGACGGACAGGATCCCCAGTCTGCGGCGCCGCTCCTGCGGGTAGCGAACTCGCGGGATCACGGAGTAGGCCGTTCCTACGTTCTGCGAGGGCTCGTCCCGTCGAGAGAGGGCATCATCCGGGCGAGAGCCAGCACGTCCCTTGTGCCGATCTGGCCTCGTCGGTCCCGTCGTGGCGCGACCGGCCCTTCAAGGGATGGCGTGACTCGTGCCGTGTGGGCGGCTCATCTCGTGCCGATCCGGTCGGAGCGGCGGTGTGTCATGATCGGCAAGGTCCCAGCTGGGTGCGGGTGATCGCGTGGAGGGTGAGGAGGCAGGGGGGCGGGCCGGCGAGCCGCCCCCTGAGGCGTATGACGCAATGGCGTGCGTTGAGTGATACCGAGCTTGTCGAATTTGCGACCCGGTTGCGGTCTTTGGATTGCACGTGGGAGTTGGGCGCTACGCAAAGCGCGAGGCGGTCCAAGCAGTTCCCTCGCCGGGCGCTGATGATCTGGCCGCGTTGGGACCTGCTCGACACAGGGTTCGACAGGGTCGACCGTGTCGCCTTCGGCCGGGGGAGAGCACAGCAGGACAAGCAGATGGTTGAGCGGGTCCGGCTGCGCCTGACCGACTACGCAGGGCAATGGACCCTGAGTCTGGATGCGTTCGTGAGGATGGCCGCCGCGCTGCGCACGTCGCTGGGCGAACCGACGGAATTCAGGCCAGGTACCGATGCTGAGATCCACTGGGCCGGCGCCGACACCACCCTGCTCCTCCGGCACTCAGGAAGCGCGGTGTACCTGGAGCTGGTGACCAACAATCGGCTGGCCCTCGACGGGGAGCTTCGGCAGATGGACGAAGACGAAGAGGGGCTGCTGTGACGGAATGGGACGGGTTCAGCGAGCGACTTGCCGAGCAGCTGGCCTCGCTGGCCGCTGGCTCGGTGCTGATCATCAGAGAGGTCGGGCAGACCGGCCGGTACGTGCAGTTCCTGCAGACTGAAGAAAGGGTGGAGGCCGAACTGGTCGGCGATCACCACCTCGAGCTTGCGCTGCGCGCCGGGGAAGTGGGCTGCCGGCTGATCGCCGAGGCGGGCTGGCGGCCGCCTGAGGACACTGTCTACGGCCACAACTGGTGGACCGAGCTGCCTTGGCCGTCGTCTTCGGTCGCCTACCGCGAACTGGCGGGGATGACGGTGACCGGCCTGTGCGACGGTCTGCGCATCGCCGGTCCGCAGGCGCTGGTATACGAAGCATGGGACGGGCGCAGGGGCAATCGTCTCTTGACCTTGCCTCTCCTGGGCCTCACCGCGCAAGGCTGACGAAAGGCGGCGAGCGACGGTATGTCCGCACAGGACGCGACAGCGCAACGACTGGCGTGGCTCGCCGCACAGGTCGACTGGTCGAAGGCGGTCGATCCGTATGGACGGCACCGATGGAGACAGCCGCCTCGTACCGTGCACGGCGCAACTCTGCCGTCGCTGGGTCGAGGCTGCCGTCGCCTACGCCACCGCTGTGGACGGCATGCGGCTGATCTTCCCGACCTGGCGCGACTGCGGCACCGGCTCATCGGTACGCCCGCCCAACGCGGCTCCTGAGTGCGTTCGGCGGCCCCCGGCCCGGTTGGCGTGGTGGGTCTGTGCCCCGGATGCCGGAGGGGGTGTGACGTGCGGGGCGCCGCATCGTTTCGCAGGTGCGAATGTTCTATTCCGCTTCTTCAGGTTCGGTCCTCATCGTTCCGCCCACCGTGCGCCACGCCTGTCCCGCGCCCCGACAACAGGAGGGCGTTCCGGCCCGGGTTGGGTAGGCGAGGTGAGCGAGGGCTCCTTCTACTGGTGCCGTGCATGCCGCGGTCCCCCGCACGCCACCAGCTCCATCCCCGCCGGCCGTGATGGGGAGATCGACCATCGGCAGCCGGGCAATGCGCCAACCGATACCTGATGCCCCTGACTGGGAGGGGCCACCGACCCCGAAGACCTGACTTGGACCGGCGTGGACGACAACAACGGACGCAGTTGTAGCCCGGCGCCGGCAAATGCGGGAAAACCGTCGAACCGGCGTTGATGCGCTGGGCTTCATCTCACCTGCCGTCCCCTTGTTGGGTCGTGGGTTCTATCGCTCCCGTCGCGCGCCGGTGCGGGAAGGGCAGAGGCAAGGAAGGCCGAACGCGGCGCACTCGCCATTCATTGTCGGTGAGGTCGTAGGCGACCAGATCACCGAGCGGCTCAGAAGCGCAGGGGGTGTGGCTCAATGCGGTGGGCGGGCAGGTAGTCGAGGTCACTGGATTCGGGGCGTGTGCCGTCGGGACGCAGTGTCTCGGTGACGAGTAGGTGGTGGTGGCACCCGCGCACGGCGGACGGCCGCCCACTTCCGGCCGCTCCGGGCATTCCGCCGGAGCGGCCGGGCTCCCCATCACAGCCGCCGTGCCGGTTGGTGTCGCGATACGGGCACCAGCCAGACCCTGGCACCGTGCGGTCGGCGGCAGTGCTGTCGGACCTACCCAGTCCAGCAGCCGATCTCGTCCTCGCTAATGCCAACTGACATCGGTGCCCGGCAAGTTCGCACACCACCAACACCGCGAACCCGATCCGAGGCGCGACTCACATATGGCTCAGGCTCCATCGGGGACTACTTGATTTCCTCGAAACTGTAGGCGTAGCCCTTGCCGCCAATCTTGATTTGCAGAGTGGTGAAGCCGGGCTTGCCCTTGTTGGCGTGTTGGCCCCAGTATTGGCACTTGAAGCCGGTGTCGGCGCCGAAGTCGATTGTCTTGGCGGCGGGGAGTTCGTCGCAGGCGAGTTTGCTGGCGTCCGAGCGACCGGACTCGGAACCGTAGTTCTCGTTGATCATCTGGTAGACAAGTTTGCCGACCAGCAGGCCCTGCTTGGGTTCCTTGGTGTACGAGATGATGCTGCTGCCGGCCTTGTAGCTGTCGCTGATCTTGACCTCGTAGGGGATTTCTGCTCCCGAGTAGGTGACGACACACTGGCTGACCGCGCCGGCCTTCTGCATCACGCCGTCGGGGCACTTCGCGCTGGTCTCACCTACGACCTTGGCAGTGTTGAGCGCATCCTCGCGCAGAGCGTGCTCCACCTTCTGCACGAAGGGAGCGCCGACTTCGGGTAGCGGTCTGACCCGGAGAGCGTCGCCACCGCGCATATGCACGTCCGGCTGCGGGCCGGTTATGGCCACCGGCAAAGCCTTCACCGCACCGTCCGCGGCACCGCCCTGGCCGGATTCGGCGGAGCTGCAGCCCGCACTGAGCAGGGTCACTGTTGCCATGCCTATAACAATCATGGGGAATCGCATGGAGGTGAGCGTAGACGCCGCTGCTTTCACGTCCTACTCCAGGTCATGGGTGGATCCTCGGACGCCGGCCCCTCCGGTTGGCGTGGCAGACCGGCGCTTGCGCCGAAGCACAAGGATCACGGTGGAGACGCGGTTCCGGTCCGGCTACACCGCTCCCTGTCGGCACGACAGATGACGACCGGATGCGACGCCTCATCGTCACGGCTCCGCGCGGACCTGGGCCCTGCGTCGATGACGGCGACGTTCGGTCCGGCGCGGAGCGGGCTGCTCGCTCCTTCCGCTGCCCGTCAAGCGCAGCAGCATGGCCCCAAGACCGCTTGGCACGGCGGGCCAAGTCATCGGCCCCGTAGCCTGGCGCCATGCAGACTACTCTGATGATCTACGACGGCACCGCACCGGCCGACTCCGACGTCCCGCGTACCGGGGGCGTGCCGCTGGCGCCTGCGGGATTCACGTGGCCCATGTGCGGCTCCGGCTGTGGAGGGCCACTGCAGTTCTTCGCGCATCTCCCCGTCGAGGACGGCGTCCTGTCGATATTCGTGTGCCAGAACGACCCCGGCGCATGTGAATTCTGGGCCCCTGCCTCCGGCGCGAACCGGGTCTACCTTTTTCCCCGGCGAGAGCTGCAGCCGATGGCTGTGCCCGCGTCGGGAGTTGCGCTGCTACCCGCTACCTCGGCCATCCGTACCCAGGTCGTGACGCTCGACCCCGATGAGTACGACGACCAGGACGACCACGACGAAGTCGCGCCCGACGCATACGACCTTGCCCGCGCGGGGTGGAAGCGGGAACCCGAAGAGCGGTTCGGGAAGCAGCGCGAAGTGCTCGGGTCGCTCGGAGGTAGCCCCTCCTACCTAGAGGACGACCGACTGCCCGCGTGCCCCTCCTGTGCCGGCACGATGGATTTCGCGGCGCATCTGGAGGAAGGGATCTCCTCGCTGACTGCGATGAAGCTCGGCGGCCAACTGGGCTACGTTTTCGTCTGCCACACATGCCGCGAAGGTGCCTTCCTCACGGACTGAGCACACCATATGCCGAGCCCTGACCCCAGGGCGTGTCCCACTCGGAGGATGTCGGCCCGGCCGGTTGCCGGCAGCCGTAGCTGCTCGCCTTCGGACGCTCGAACATGACGCTGGCTCCGTGCCGTCGGCCGCACCAAGTCCTTCAAGCTGACCGCCGCTTGTGCTCGCGACCACCTCACCCAGGCCGGCCGACCATCCCCGGAGGGCGTACGATCCACGGTCACCTGGGGCGGTCGCTCAACCTGATGCTGGTTCTTCGAGCTGGTAGCGGAAGCTGGCGCGGACCAACGATATCGACCGAGGCGTGTGGAGACCTTCGCTGCGCATCGTGCGGCTGCGCCTCGAGCTCCCCATGGCCGCCGAACCGAGGTACAGGGAAGTCGTGCGGCTGGCAGTGGTGATGGCGCGGTGTGGCCGTAACCGGGATGCCGCTGAATCGTTTATCCATATCGTCGCGTCAGATGCGCAACCGCTCGCCCCTTGCGGTGCCGCGATGAGCCCCGGGACGCCCCCCTGTTCCGGGGCCTTCTCCTGATCCGGAGGAGTGGTGCGGTCGCACTGTTGCCGGCTTTCGATGGGTTTACCCCGCCCGTTTGTGGCTGTTGGGGGCATTGCTGGGTAGGGGAGAGGTGCCGACTGCGCCGGTACCCGCAGGAGTGGACGATGGAACCGACGACACGATGCCGCCCTTCGGCGGCCCCGTTCCCCCTGAAGGTCGCCTTCTGCGACTTCTGTCGGGCCACCGCGGCCACAGGTGGAGCGCGCACGCTCAGCGCCGACGGCGAGTTCCTTTCGGTGACGTGGCACACCCCCGTCTGCCCGCACCACGCCGCCGATCTCATCCTCGCCGCGCCCGATCGTCAAGAAGACGACGGAGTGCGCGTGCGCCGGTAAATAAGGTCTGTCGACCCCAGCCTGGCTGCCCCTGCCGAGGGCATAGTGGGCGCCTTATTGACCCGGGGCCGGGCTTCGGACCGCGTCGTACCTCTGGTACTCATCTCCCATGAGCCACTTCCGCGACTTCAACCTCAAGCTGCTCGTCATCGAGGAGCTCATGTACGGCCCCGAGCCGCTCCTACCCGTCTACGACCTGCCCGCCCGGCTGGCCGAACAAGGAATCGGCGACCCCACGTCCCATGTTCTGGAGAACAGCCTCCACGCGGAGGTGCTGCCGCAGTCCCGGGCCTATTTCGAGGCCCTGAAGATCCCGGCCGAGCTGCTCGACGGCGTCGAGCAGCTGTGCTTCGACGCGGGGGCGGACGTCTTCCGGCACTGCGCCCCCGCCTGGGACGGTGAGGACGACCTGTTCGACGTGCGTTCGCTCGACGACCTCGCGCTGCTGCCCAACCTGCGGGAGGTCACCTTCGTGGAGGACGGCGTCCTGGCCGTGCCGAACGCGGCGGACGTCTTCGCCGCGCGCGGTATCGACACCGACTGAGTCCGAGGCGCCTGCTGTCCGGGGTTCGCCATGGTTTGACGGGCACTGCGGTCTCACGGCGGCCTGGGTTCCGGCGGTTGCCGCCGTAGCGGACCAAGGACGTTTTGCGCCACTACGGCGCGGAGTGGACCGCGACGTAGCCTCGCTGGGACTTGGCGCCGGATGAGCCGATGCGGGTTCGACTGCCGGATATTGCGGCCGGTGTGAAGGCGCCGACGTCGAGGTCGCGGCTCGGCGAGCAGGCGAACGGCCCGCGCTGCGAAGGCCACGGGCGGGACTTCGGCCGCTTGACGGCCGACCGGCTGGCTCCGAACGCCGGCTGCCCCGTCGCGTTCGCGGGTCCCGGCGTCATCCGTTCGGCACAGTCGGCGAGGCGGTGGGGGACCGGGCGTGGGACGGTGCGTGTGGGAACCGTGTCGACGACGGCCCGGACAGGACCCGGACGGCGCGCCCCGTAGTCACGCCGTCCGGGTCCTGTCATGAGCGGAACCGACGGGACCGCGCCCCGGATCAGGCGCGCGGGTGGTCCGGGCCCGGGGTGTACGACGGTCGGAAAGGGTGGAGGGACGGTGTTGCGGCGCCGGGGGAGCTGATGCTGGTGCAGGCTGCGGAGGAGGTCCCACCCGCGCTTCCCCTCGCCTCGAAGGCGGTGTACGAGCAGAAGTTCGATGGGCGTCGGATGATCGCGTTCATTCCGGACGGACCGGCTTGCCCACCAACGCATCAGCGTCCTCTTCGCCATGCTCCGAGACGGCACTTTCTACGAGCCCTGAAGCGCCACCATCAACCTCGCCGGATGGCCATCCCCCACGCCCGCATACCAGGCACACGTCCTTGACGAACGACATGGAGCCCCCCGCTTTACAGCCGGTTGGGCTCGTCCGGGAGGGGTAGTTCGAACCAGATTGTTTTGCCGGTGGTCGTGCGTTGAGTGCCCCAGTTGTGGGCGAGGGAGTCGACGAGTTCGATGCCGCGGCCGTTTTCGGCGTCGGTGGGGGCGTTGCGGCGGGTCGGGCCGTGCGGGTCGGCGTCGTCCACCTCGCATCGCAGGAGGTCGCCGTGGAGGCTCACGCGGACGTGGATGGGGCCGCGGGCGTGGCGCAGGGCGTTGGTGAAGAGCTCGCTGGCCAGGAGCTGAGTCGTGTCGATCAGTTGTGCAAGGCCCACATTGTCAGCTGGACGGTGAGGTCGCGACGCGCGCGGCCGACCGATTCCGGCGCGCGGGCGACAGGCCAGGAGGTGTTTCGCAGGACAGCGCGGCTCTCGGTGTGCGGGTTCAGGGTGCGCGCCCACATCGCCATCTGCCGCGCGGCCCACCGAGGGCGGATGACATCGCTCCGGCCTGGTGTGCGCTGAACCGAACACGGGCGAAGGCATCCGCGCCCCGGTATGCGGCTCTCCTGGAGTTCGGTGCGTCGTGCCTCTGCGTGGTCGGTTTGTTGGCCGGCCATGCGTGATCAGTCCCTTCCCGGTTCGGCTGGTGGTGCTCCGCGCTTCCAAGCGCTAGTTGTAGCAACCGCTACACTTAAATATACATGTAGCGGTCGGTACAGTAACTATTTCTCATATTGGACAGTGATCGGGGATCGAGGTGGCGCATGGGACGCACGGCTGACCAGGCGAAACGCGACCACCTGCTGCGACAGGTCCGCGCCTACGTGACCGACAAGGGGCTGGCCGATCTCTCCCTGCGCCCGCTGGCCAAGGCGCTGGGGACCAGCGACCGCATGCTCCTGTACTACTTTGGTAGCAAGGAGCAGCTGGTGGCCCGAGCGCTGGACCAGGACGAGGGGCGCCCCCTGCTGGTCCTGCGCCGAGCCCTCGAGGTCGCGGGCGCGCCCACGGATCCCGCAGCCATGAGGACGATGCTGGACGAGGCCTGGCGCCAGTTCACCACCCCGCCCGAACGACGGGACATTCTGCCCGTGACCTTTGAAGTCCTGACCGCGAGCGTCCTCGACCGCGAGCGGTACGGCCCGCTCATGCGAGACCTGCTCACCGAATGGAGACGGGTACTGGCGGGCGCGTTCACGGGCCTGGGCATGTCCGACGGCAGGGCCTGGTGCGAGGCGACGCTCTTGGTCGACACCCTCCTCGGCCTGCTTTACACGCCCCTCGCCGACGGTGACTGGGACCGGGCCACGGCGACGTTTCGAATCCTTCTCGACCGCCTCGAACCCGCCTGGCACACCCGCGACTGAAACCGGCGGGGCCGCGATGGCCGGCCCGGTGACAGGGTTTCACGGGGTCACTCGGGAAGGCCCGTTCAAGGGTGGTCAGGGAAAGCAGCACGCGCAACAGGTCAGTTCCGGCTCCTGCTCGGGTTGTGGTCAAGTCTCCCTCCTCATGGATTTGAGGTTGGCGGGGCGGGGCATCTGTGAACCGGTCGCCTCACGCGAGATGTCACTGCTTGCGGTGGCGTCCGTCCAGGGCCGTCGCCGAACATCCAAGCCCGGCCACAGGCCGTCGGATCCGGCCATTCTCGGATCCTTCAGGCAGCTGTCGCATGGTGCCGGTAACCGCCTCGATGTGAGGACGTTGGTCTGGTGGGCCCCTGAAACTCCGGGCTGCTGAAAAGCCCGATGGCTCTGCGCCCTTTCGGTAGCCCGCTCGGGGCCGCTGACGGTTGGGCTCGCGCCCGAGTGCACCTCTGTTTCCTCTCTTGCCTGAGCGATGCTCACGCAGACCCCCTTGGAGCGTTCCATGTCTACGCAGTCACAGCCCGGTCAGCCGGACGGGCAACCCCCCGCAACGAAGCAGGGCATGAGTACTGGCCTCAAAGTGACGCTCGGCTGCGGCGTGCCCACCCTGCTCGGCCTGATCCTCATTGGCGGTTGTACTGCGTTGTTGGGCAAGGCAGCCGAGGACGTCGGCAAGGACCTCGACAAGAACCACGATTCAGCGGTCGTCACGCCGGGAGGGGCCGCGAAAGCCGACACTGAATCCAAGGGAGGCACGACCGACATCGCCAACGACGCGAAGGTCACGTCCTGCAAGGTGAGCGACGGCGAGTTCGGAATCAAGGAACTCGACGTCAAGATCGAGTACGTCAACAGCGGGGACCGCCGCTTCACCTACATCGCCGAGGGAGAGATCACAGTCAACGGCGAGAAGAAGAGCGACATCCTCTCCACCGGACAAAACCTTGCACCCGGCCAGAAGTACACGGACGAGAACGCCGGAGGCCTGGCATTCGAGGTGGCCAAGGCCGCGAAGCCGACAGACAAGATCGAATGCAAACTCATCAAAATCTCCCGCAACGCCTTCTGACCGGCGGCCCACGGCGCTGAATCCCGGGGCATCCGACAGGGAGGCTGTCCAACGCGACTTCGAGAGCGCTGCCCACACGTGAGCGCGGACACCCTCTCAGGAGCGGCGGGCCGTGCGGACGCGCGGGCCGGCGCCATCCCTGCCCGCGCTGCTGCGCCGGTGTGGAAGGCGGTGGGCCCGTGGGGACGCGGCGATGGTGTGGACGTGCACCGATCTCGGGGCTCGTTGACCGAGGGCCTTGGACGTGCTGCGGAGCGTGGACCTGGGCGAGCGTACGAAGGCGCTGGAGCAGCTCGGCGTGAACCGGCTCGCGCACGCCGCGATCGTCGGCGCGTAAAGGATGTCCTGCCCGAGTCGGAGTCCGGTCTCCTGGTCGACTCCCGCCAGTGGCCCCTGCTCGCGGCCCGCATGGACCGGATCCGCGATCAGGGCGGCACCGGTCTCCTCGGCGCGCACCCGGCCCGTCTGGGGACCGACACCTCCTGGAAGGACGGCCCCCATCTCCTGTACCGGCCGAGGGCGCGGGGCGTACGCGGTGACGGCTTACCCGGACGTCGAGTCGCGGTGTGCGTAGAGGGCCGTGAGATGTGGAGGAGGGGACCTCGTTCGCAGGGGGCGGCGAACACCCATAGTGGTGCTGTGATCTGCGGTGTTGCCCTGTCCGCCGCGGTTCTCCCGATCCCCTTCGCTATTTCGGCGGCTGCCCCTGACGTTGGTCGGAGTCGGCAACAGCGCCCACGACTACCACTGCGTATAACCGGGACGGCCCGCCGGCCTCGGCGGCCACCGGCTATGCCCCCAGGTGAGGGAGCTGGAGAGACCCCGCCATGGCCGGTCGCGGGGGTCGACTCTATCGGCGGGCGCACGTCCAAGCGTCCATGCCCTGCATGCGGGCCAGTCTCTCCGCGACGGTGATCTGCTGTCGCTTCGTCGCGAGGTCTGCTCTGGCCGCGTATCTGTGGCCGCCCGCGGCCTTCCAGCTCGACCGGGTGAATTGCAAACCACCGTAGTGCCCGTTGCCGGTGTTGGCCCGCCAGTTCCCACCGGACTCGCACCGGGCGATGGCATCCCAGTCGACGCGAGGTGTCACCAAGACAACCGCCTCGGCACCGCACAGTATCGACTGCAACAGCAGCACTGCGCCCACAAGACTCGTGAGGGTGGTTCGGGATCGCCGGCTGCCCTGAAAACGGGACATGCATCCTCCGTGTCGTCCATGAGACCGGCTCGGAAATCCGCGCCCGCCTGGCTACGGCCGTCGTGGCTTCTACGCAGCACAGCACGCCTGCCCGTCTCTTCGTGGCCGTTCATGCGGGGCGAACGGGCGACGCCACCCGTACAGCCGCCGCTTCGCCGCCCACTCGACCGAGCACCGGCCGTCCAGCCTTACTGGCCCGCAGAGGCGGGCGCCAAGGGTGACGGCGGCGTCGAGGATCGCGGTACGAAGGGTGTGGGGGTCCAACTCGTAGTGGCAAGCCTGGTCTCGCTGGTGGAGCGCGGCAGCGCGGCAGGGTGACCCAGCGTGGGTCCTCGCCGCGGGCTCCTTCCTGCAGAAGCCGTCCATCTCGGCATTTCGGCGGGGGCGTGCAGTCCTCTGCCGACCGCGAGGCCCGGGAGGCCCGCGAACGGGAGGAAGCGGCGGCGGCCTGGGCGCGCGAGAAGCGCGCGGACGGCTGGCTGGGCCGGTGCCCGGGATGGAACTGATGGAACTGACCCCGGCCCGGGCGCGGCCCCGGCCGGGCGTGGATAGGCTAGTAGGCAGTCCGTGCCGACATGGGTGTGCGGGTCAGGTCCGGTGCCCAGAGCGCTCTGGTGCAGTACGACCGGTCCGACTTCGGCCCCGGTACACCACGGTGTACCGGGGCCGCGTCATGTTCGAGTGCGCGTGCGTTTGTAGGAACGGTCCACGTGACCGTTCCCCGAACGAGAACGCCGAGGCCGGCGCGGCACGGTCCGGCCGGGTGTGGCGAGGGTCAGAGTACGGCGACGGTGAACGGCCTGTCCGCGGAGTTGCCGCTGCTGTCGCTGGTCACGATCGTGATGTCATGGGCGGTAAGCAGGACAAGCGCCAGGAGCCGGGTAAGGGCCGCGAGGAGCAGCAGCGCCCGCAGCGACCCGGTCAGAACCCGGTGCGCCCGGTGCCCGGTACTCCCTCGCGTGGCGGTGAGCGCCCGCAGGAGATGGAGCGGCGCCACGAGGAGGACTTGGGCGACGAGCGCCTGCGCAACAACGCCTTCAGAACCATGGTGTGCGCCATGCGCCCATCATCCCCGACCGGCCCATGTCGGACGCAGGTTTCGGCAGGTCAGAGCCACTGCGGAAGTTGCCGGGCAAGCCGGACTGTCTATCTATATAGATAGACAGTCACAGACGTAGGAGGTGACCGTTTCCACGGGAACCTACACAGTCCCCATCCTTTGATGCAGCCTGCCGGTCGGCCATTGTTCGCATTTGTGTTCGGGTGGTCCGATGGGTCTCCAGTCCGTGTCTAGCGAGGGCAGACTTGCTCTCGGGCCGCGAAGGGGCGGGACGTTGAGGCGACGGGAGTGGCTGGCATGGGTCTACGGAATTGGTTGAGGGCAGGGGCCGTCATGGTCGTAGTTACGTCAGGATTGGCCGTGATGGCTCCGTCTGCCTCGGCGGCCACTCGCCGCGGTGGCATCGACCTGGGAGCCTATTGTCAGAGGACAGTCGCTCCGGGGGACGGCAGTGTCGCCCGCTTGGTTGAGAACCACGCGAGGGGATGGCGCTGCCTGGACTCAATGTGGATTGGCGCACCCTTTGGCTGGGCGACCTACAACGTGCGAGGCCTGGATCTCAACCACGCCTGTAGGTTGCAGTACGGCGCTGGGGCGTATGCAGTACTTGAGCAGAACCACGCGCGAGGCTGGGCGTGCTATCGATAGCACGGGCGTACACCGAAGCGCAGCGCAGGGCTTCAACTCCTCAACCCGCGAAGCGGGTTGAGGACCCCTGGGGGAGCGAAGCGCGCCCCGGGGATCCCGAGCGGAGCGAAGGGTCCCCGGCCGAAGGCCGGCTGCTGCCCGCGCAGCGGGCTGGTCCTGGAGGCGAAGCCGGAAGGACCCAGGGTGGGGGAGCGAAGCGGACCCACCCCAACGGGCCGAAAGCCCGGACCCCGTGAAACGGGGTCACCTCAGCCCGCGCAGCGGGCCGTTCGGGCGAAGCCCGAACCAGTACGAAGCGAAGCGCAGGACCCCGGCCCGAAGGGCCGGCCTTCCGGTGAGCGCAGCGAGCCGGATCTCTTCCTCAGCGCGCAGCGCTGAGGAACCCGCTCCGCGGG
>NZ_JANFAK020000093.1 GCF_024721315.2 Streptomyces sp. Isolate_45 | reverse complement strand
CCGCAGGCCCCGGCTGCGCCCCGGGCCGCCGCCGTCACGCCCACCGCGACGCCCACCGCGCCCGCCTCCGTCTACACGGTCGTGGCCGGCGACTACCTCTCCAAGATCGCCGCCGAGCGAAACCTCACCGGCGGCTGGGAGCGGCTCTACGCCGACAACCGCGACGCCGTCGGGAGCGACCCCTCCCTCATCCACCCGGGTCTGCGGCTGACCCTCGGCGCCCCGGGCTCGGCAGCCGCCGAGCCGGCCCCCGCCAAGAAGCAGCCGGCGCCCACCGCTTCCACCCCGGACTCCGCCTCCGAGTCGGACTCCGGCGCCCGCTCCGACCGCTCCGAGCGGTCCTCCAGCCGGCCTGCGGCGTCCGGCGAGCGTTCCTCCGCCCCGACTGCGGTGCCCAAGAAGGCCGCCCCCGCCCAGAAGCCCGCCGGGTCCGGCCAGGCCGTGCCCTCCACCCCGTCGAGCCCCTCGAAGGCCGGCGGCTTCGTGGCCCCGGTCGCCGGTGGCGTCTCCACCGCCTACCGCATGGGCGGCAGCATGTGGTCCTCCGGTTACCACACCGGCGTCGACTTCATGGCGAGCACCGGAACCACCGTCAAGGCCGTCGGTGCGGGCACCGTGGTCTCCGCCGGATGGGGCGGCTCGTACGGCAACGAGGTCGTCATCAAGCACGCCGACGGCAAGTACTCCCAGTACGCGCACCTCTCCTCGCTGTCCGTCGCGGCCGGCCAGAGCGTCACCGGCGGCCAGCGCGTGGGCCTCTCCGGCGCCACCGGGAACGTGACCGGCCCGCACCTCCACTTCGAGATCCGCACGGGCCCGTCCTACGGCTCGGACATCGACCCGCTGGCCTACCTCCGCTCCAAGGGCGCCAGCCTCTGACGGCACCCGCCGTCGGACACGGACACGCGTGAGGCCGGGACCCGAGGGGGGTCCCGGCCTCACGTGTACTTATTCCTTATCCCCCGCGTGGTACAGATCACGGTCCGTCAACCCCTCATTACGTTGGCGTAGGTTGGTTGCGACGGTGAAGGATGTGTTCCCGTGGCAGCGACGACGACGACACTCAAGACCATCGGCTCGTACGCGGCGATCGGGGACAGCTTCACCGAAGGCGTGGGAGACCCGGGACCCGGGGATTCCTATCTCGGCTGGGCGGACCGCCTCGCCGTGCTCCTCGCCGATCAGCGCGACGAACATGACTTCCGGTACGCGAATCTGGCCGTGCGGGGGAAGCTCCTCGACCAGATCGTGGCCGAACAGGTTCCGAGGGCCCGGGCCCTCGCACCGGACCTGGTGACCTTCTGCGCGGGCGGGAACGACATCATCCGGCCCGGCAGCGACCCGGACGACGTGGCGGAACGCTTCGAGCGGGCCGTGGCCGACCTCACGGGGGCCGTGGGCCTCGTCATGATCACCACCGGCTTCGACACGCGGGGCGTACCGGTCCTGAGGCACCTCCGGGGCAAGGTCGCCACGTACAGCGCGCACGTCCGCTCCATCGCCGACCGGTACGACTGCCCGGTGCTCGACCTCTGGTCGCTGCGCTCGGTGCAGGACCGGCGGGCCTGGGACGGCGACCGGCTGCACCTCTCGCCCGAGGGCCACACCCGCGTCGCGCTCCGCGCCGCGCAGGTGCTGGGCTACGGGATCCCGGCGGACCCCGACCAGCCGTGGCCGCCGACGCCGCCGCGCGGGTCGGTGGACGTGACCCGCGACAACATCCAGTGGGCCCGCGAGCACCTCGTGCCGTGGATCGGACGCCGGCTGCGGGGCGAGTCCTCCGGCGACCACGTCGCCGCCAAGCGCCCCGACCTGCTGCCCCTGTAGGGCGCCCCGGGAGCAGGACGCGCCCCGGTTCCGCCCGGCGGGTTCCCGCCGGGCGGAATCCTCGCGGGCCGGTACGCGTTGGGATGGTCGTGCATGTACTAGCGTGCCACCTCGAACCGCACCCTCTTGAGGAGGCGCCTTGACCGGCTCCCTTCCCCTGCGTCCCAGGCTGCGCGCCCTGCGCTCCGAAGCCTTCGGGGCGGACCCCTCCGGCGCGCGGCTGGAGCGGATCCGACGCTCGCCGAACTTCGCGGACGGCGTCTTCCAGAACCCGGTGAAGGGCAGGACCAGGCCCTCCGGGTCGATGGCCGAGTTCGCCCGGGTCTACTTCCACAAGGAGCAGCGGGTCCGCCGCAGCCCCGCCGCGCCGATCCCGGTCCATCCGACCACCCTGGCCGACCTGGCGAAACCGCCGGTCAGTGGCCTGCGGGTGACGTGGATGGGCCATTCCAGCGTGCTCGTGGAGATCGACGGGCGCCGGGTCCTCTTCGACCCCGTCTGGGGAGAGCGTTGCTCTCCCTACCCCTTCGCCGGGCCCAAGCGCCTGCACCCGGTGCCGGTGCCGCTGGCCTCCTTGGGCGAGGTCGACGTCGTCGTGATCTCCCACGACCACTACGACCACCTCGACCTGCCGACGATCAAGGCGCTGGCGGGCACGAACACCGTCTTCGCCGTCCCGCTGGGCGTCGGCGCGCACCTGGAACGCTGGGGCGTCCCGGCCGGACGGCTGCGCGAGCTGGACTGGAACGAGGCCACCGAGGTCGCCGGCCTCACCCTCACGGCCACCCCGGCACAACACTTCTGTGGCCGCGGCCTGCGCAATCAGCAGTTCACCCTCTGGGCATCCTGGGTCGTCGCGGGCGAGGAGCACCGGGTGTTCCACAGCGGGGACACGGGCTACTTCCCCGGCTTCAAGGACATCGGCGCCGCTCACGGCCCCTTCGACGCGACGATGATCCAGATCGGCGCCTACTCGGAGTACTGGCCGAAGAACCACGAGGACCGCACCCCGGACCCCGGCCCGTGGCCCGACATCCACATGACCCCCGACGAGGGCATCCGTGCCCAGCTCGACCTCCAGGGCGGCACGGCGCACGGCGTGCTCCTGCCGATCCACTGGGGCACCTTCAACCTCGCCCCGCACCCGTGGTCCGACCCGGCCGAGCGCACCATGATCGCCGCCCGCAGCGTCGGCCAGGCCGTGGCCATGCCCAAGCCGGGCGAACCGTTCGAGCCCGCGGGCAAGATCCCCGGCGACCCGTGGTGGCGGCCCATCGCGGCCCCCGGATTCGCATGGGAGAGGTGGGTGAACTACCGGGACGAGCCCGACAGGACCGGCGGCGACAAGGCGGTCGAACCCGACGCGGGGCTCGATCTGGTGGGGGAGGCGTGACCGGCCGGCGGGCCTGACCGACCTGGTCGCGGCGAAGTGACGGACCGCTCCCGGGCGGGGCGGCCCGAGTGCGAGGACGACCGGAAGCCCCGGGGCGGGCTGCCGTTCCCGGCCGCCCCGGCCCGTCCGGGTGCCGCCGAAGCCCCCGAGGGCCCGGGGCCCGAGGAGTGCGGAGGGGGACCGCGGGTAGGCGCACCTCACGTCCGGCCCCGACGGGACCCCAGGAGGTGCGCATGAACCGGGCCGCCCTGTTCGATGTCGACGGAACCCTCGCCGACACCAACCACCTGCACGTCATCTGCTGGTGGGAGGCCCTGCGGCAGGCGGGACACGACGTGCCGACGCACGACATCCACCGGGCGGTCGGCCTGCCGGGTGAGGATCTGCTCGCGCACCTGCTGGGCGAGGGCCGCGACCCGAAGGACGACGAGGCGCTCAGCGCCGCCCACGCCACCCTCTACGCGACCTACTTCGACCGGCTCCCCGCCCTGGACTCCGCCGCGCGGCTGCTGCGCGAGCTCGACCGCCGGGGCTGGCGGGTCGTGCTGGTGACCTCGGCGAAGGACGCCGAACTGGACGCGCTCAGGCGGGCCGTGGCCGCCGACGACGCCATCACCGCGACGGCGAGTTCCGACGACGTGAGCGAGGGCAAACCCGCACCCGAGCCGGTGCGGCACGCCCTCGCCCTCGCCGAGGCATCCGCCCGGGACTCCGTGTTCGTCGGGGACACCGTCTGGGACATGGAGGCCGGTGCGCGGGCCGGCGTCACCTGTGTGGGCCTGCTGTGCGGCGGCATCCCGCGCGCCGATCTGGAGGAGGCGGGCGCCCGCGCCGTCTTCCGCGACCCCGCGCACCTGCTGGCACACCTCGACACGAGCCCGTTCGCCGACACCCCCGGGCAGGCCCCGGACTGAGCCGAGCCGCCGGGCAGGGGGCGTACGGGGCCGGCGGGGCCCGCGGTGCGCGCCCCCCAGGATATGGGCGTACGCGCTCCCGGCGCATTCGGGCTGTCGTACGAGCGCTCCATCGGGAGCGGGAAGCACCCGGGCGAAGTTCCCCAACTCGGCGTCCGGGGTGGGAGCGTGCGGTCTAGCGTGGGTATCCGGTGATCAACACCGGGCCCCGGGAACCGACTGGGGGCCGGGCCCCACGTACCGAGGACGCCGATGTCCGGACTCCGCGCCGCCCGCCACTCCCCGTCGAGACACGCTGCCGGCCCCCGCCGGCAGACACGCCCCCAGCTGATCCGCGCCGCCGTGCTGCCCACCCTCGCCGCCGCGCTCAGCGGCGCCGCGGCGGTGCTCTTCACGCTCCAGCTCGGCGGTGGCGCCGGTGACCGGGACGCCCGGCTGTGGCCGGTGCTCGCGGGCTGCGCCCTGCTAGTCGTCGGAGCCCTGGCCGCCGCGCTGCTCGGGGCCCAGCGCGCCGCCAAGGGCGTACGGGACCGCTGCGAGGCGCTGCGGCGGTCCAGTGTGCGCGGCCGCCAGGAGCTGCGTACGGACGCCGAACGCCTCGAACGCGGCGAGACCCCGCCCCGTCCCGTACGCGGAAGCCCGAGCGGGCCGCCGGCCGCGCCGGATCCGGCCGGCGTCGACGAGTTCTGGCTGCTGGCCCAGGAGCTGCGCGGCGCCCGGGAACAGGCCCGGACCACCCTCGTACGGCTCGCCACGCCGGCCGCGCCGACCGACAGCGACCGCAAGGTCGAGGTCTTCGTCAACCTCGCGCGCCGGCTCCAGTCGCTCGTGCACCGCGAGATCTCCCTGCTCGACGGCCTGGAGGACACCGTCGAGGACCCGGACCTGCTGAGGGAGCTCTTCCACGTCGACCACCTCGCCACCCGGATCCGCCGGCACGCCGAGAACCTCGCCGTACTCGGCGGGGCCGCCTCCCGGCGGCAGTGGACCCGGCCGATCGACCTGAGCGAGGTGCTGCGCTCCTCCGTCGCGGAGGTCGAGCAGTACACCCGGGTCAAGGTGGTGCCCCCGGCGGGCGGCACCGTCCGCGGCCACGCCGTCGCCGACGTGGTGCACCTGCTGGCCGAACTCGTCGAGAACGCCACGGTGTTCTCCGCCCCCGACACCGACGTGGTCGTCCGGGCCGAGCGGGTCACCTCCGGCATCGCGGTCGAGGTCGAGGACCGCGGACTGGGGATGCCCGCCGAGGAGCAGCACCGGATGAACGCCCTGCTGGGCGACCCCGACCAGGTCAGCGTCCGGCACCTGCTGGCCGACGGACGGATCGGCCTGTTCGTGGTCTCGGCGCTGGCCCGGCGGCACGGCATCGCCGTGGAGCTCAAGTCCAACATCTACGGCGGGGTGCTCGCCGTGCTCGTGCTGCCCCAGGGCCTGCTGGGCGCGGAGGCGCCGAGCGCCGCCGACCTCGCGGCCGGATCACGGGCCACCTCGTGGGGCACCGGCGCGGGGGGCGTCCCGCCGTTGGAGCCCGTACGGGTCACCGCGCCGGGCGCCTGGCGGACGGAACGCGGGTCCGACGCCGGCGAGCGCCCCCGGACGCCGGCGCAGCGGGTGCCCGGGGCGGGGCCGGGGCACGGACAGCACGTCCAGGACCGTTCCGACCATCTCGTCGGGACCCCGGCACCGACGCCCGGGGCGCCGTTCCCCGGCGCGGCGCCCGAGGCCGCGCCGCCCGTACCCGCCGCGCCCGTACCCGCCGCCCGCGCGGACACCGACCGGCCGTCCCTGCCCCGGCGCCGCGCCCAGCAGCACCTGGTACCGGAACTGCGCGAAGCCCCCGCCCCCCGGCCGGAGGCGCGCACGCAGCAGCCCCTGCACGACCCGGGCCTGATGGCCGCCTTCCAACGGGGCTTCGGCCTCGCACAGTCGGAGCCCGCGGAGCGGCAGGCATGAGCCACGCCCCGCCCGGAACCCCCACCCTCAGCAAGGAGCGCACCCCCATGGTCGGCGAAGCGGCGACGAGGACGAGCAACCTGTCGGACCTCGACTGGCTGCTCGGCGGCCTGGTGCAGCGGGTCCCGTACACGCGCAGCGCGGTACTGCTCACCGCGGACGGGCTGGCCACCTGCGTGCACGGCCTCGACGCCGACAGCGCCGACCACATGGCCGCGTTGGCCTCCGGCCTGTACTCGTTGGGCCGCAGCGCCGGATCCCATTTCGCGCAGGGCGCGGAGGTCCGGCAGGTGGTGGTCGAGCTCGACACGGCGCTGATCTTCGTCTCGGCCGCCGGCTCCGGCACCTGCCTCGCCGTCCTCGCGGACCGCGAGGCCGACGCCGGCGTACTCGGCTACGAGATGGCGATGCTGGTCAAGAGCGTACGACCGTACCTGTCCGCCCCGCCGCGCCGGCCCGTCGCCGAGACGGAGCGATGAGGGCCTGCGCGAGGGGGGCGCACGGGGCCGGGACGCAGCAGGACGCACCTTGGCTGGACGATTCCGCGGGCCGGGTGACCCGCCCGTACACGGCGAGCGGAGGCCGCACCCGGCCGGCCGTGGCGCTCGACCTGCTGTCCCTGGTCGCCGCGACGGGGGTGCGGCCGAGGGCCCCGCTCGGGCCCGAACACGCCCTCGCGCTGCGGATCTGCGCGGACGCGGCGGCCGTGACGGTCGCCGAGGTGGCCGGGCAACTGGGGCTCCCGGCCGTGGTGGTGAAGGTGCTGCTGTCGGACCTGATGGAACACGGGGCCGTCAGCACGAGGGCGCCCCGCTTCCCGGGTGCGGACCCCTCGTTCGCGGCCGACGACCAGACCTTGCTGAGGGCGGTGCTCGATGGCTTGCGCAGACGACTGTGACACCGGGGACCGGCCCCGCCCCGCGACCTTGAAGATCCTGATCGCGGGCGGGTTCGGGGCGGGCAGGACCACCTTCGTGGGCGCGGTCAGCGAGATCGAACCCCTGCGCACCGAGGAGCTGCTGAGCGGACTCGGGGAGGCGGCCGATCCGCCGGCGGGACCGGCGGGACCGGTGGGGAAGACGTCGACGACGGTCGCCCTCGACTTCGGACGGATCACCCTGGACGACCGCCACGTCCTCCACCCCTTCGGCACGCCCGGACAGCAGCGGTTCTGGTTCCTGTGGGAGGAACTGTGCGCGGGAGCCCTCGGCACGGTCGTGATCGCCGACACACGCCGGCTCGCGGACCGCTTCCCCGCCGTGGACCTCTTCGAGAAGCGCGGGATCCGCTTCGTCGTCGCGGTCAACGAGTTCGACGGCGCCCACCGCCACACGGTGGGGGAACTCGGCGAAGCGCTGGGGATCGCCCCGGAGGTGCCGGTCGTCCGGTGCGACGCGCGGTTGGCCGGCTCGGCCACCGCCGTGCCGGCCACGCCGGTCCACCACCTGTTGACCACGGCGGGGACGGGCGGGCGGGAGCCCGCACCGGCCCCGCCCCGGACCGCCGACCGGGCCGCCGCGCACGCGCCCCCGGAGGCCGTCACCACCCACACATGACCGGACCCGGGGGAACCGCCATGACGTACTACGAATCGACCGGCCACCTGCTGCTCACCCCGGTGGACCGGGAGGCGCCGGCGCGGGCCGTCCGGCTGTTGGAGATGGGCCTGGGACAACGGGCCGACACGGAGCTCGACGCCTTCGCCCGGCACGTCGCGCAGACCCTGGAGGCCCCCCACGCCGGGGTCAACTTCGTCGGGGAGGAACGGCAGTTCTTCGCCGGACTGCACCACGACCCGGACGTCCCCGCGGGCGGCTACCCGGCGCGGGTGCTCACCCGCGACCACGGCTGGTGCCCGCACGTGGTGGTGCGGCGCAGGGCGCTGGTCCTGGAGGACGTACGGGACTTCGCGCGCTTCGCGGGCAACGCCGTCGTCGACGGGAGCGGGGTGCGGTCCTACCTGGGCGCACCCCTCACCGACCGGCGGGGCATCGTGCTCGGAACGGTCTGCGCGGTGGACCTGGTGCCGCGCCGGTGGGGGACCGAGGGCCTGGCCACGGTGAAGGCCCTGGCCGCGGAGCTGCTGGAACTGCTGCACGCCCGGGAGGACGGCCGGCCCTGACGCGCGTCGACGGCGATCGTCGGTGCCGGCCTCCGCCGTCGGGAACCAGGACCACCGATGGCCGGAGGGCGAGCGGGGGATGATCGAGGGAAACAGCGGGATCGAGGGAAAGGGGTCACCGGTATGGCCACGACGGCGCACGACGTCAGGACGATCGCGTTGTCGCTGCCCGAGAGCAGCGAGAAGCTCGCCTGGGGCATGCCGACCTTCCGGGTGGGCGGCAAGGTCTTCGCCTCCCTCGCGGACGACGACACCTCGATCGGGGTGAAGTGCCCCAAGGAGGACCGGGCCGAGCTGATCGCCGCCGAGCCGGAGAAGTTCTTCCTCCGCGAGGGTCACGACGACAACTACGCGTGGCTGCGGGTCCGGCTCGCCGCCGTGGCGGACGCCGGGGAGCTGCGCGGGATCCTGACCGACTCCTGGCGGCAGGCGGCCCCGAAGAGACTCGCCGCCGCCCACCCGGAGCTGGGCGGCGGCTGACGGGGCCCGACCCCCGGGCGGTCAGCGGAGGAAGTCGGTGATCCGCCGCCGCAGCGAGCCGGCGTCCAGCCCGTGCGCGGCGACGTGCTCGTCCATCGTCCCGTACCGGCGGAGCTCGGCACGCCCGACCCCGAGCGGGAGGACCCGGTGCGGGACGTCCAGGAGGGCGGCCCCGGCCGCCGTCGCGGAGGTGCCCGCCAGGTACGGCTCGACCAGCACCACGTCCGCCCCGGCACGCCCCACGGCGGCGCGCAGGGCCGCGTCGTCGAAGGGCCGGACCGTGGCGGCGTACAGGACGGTGACGTCCAGCCCCTCGGTCGCGGCGAGGACGTTGTCGAGGAGGGGTCCGACGGCGACGACCACCCCGGCACGTCCCTCCCGTACGGCCCGCCAGCGCAGGCCGTCCAGCGGGCGGGGGGAACTGTTCGACTGTTGCGACAGTCGGACGTACACCTTGTCGTCCCCGGCGGCGCCCGCGTGCCTCAGCAGCGCCTCGGCCTCGTCCGGATGCCCCGGCACGTGCACGGTCCAGCCGTCGAGGGTGTCCAGCAGGGCCACGTCCCCCGGTGCCATGTGGGTGAACCCGCCGGCCGGCCAGTCGTAGCTGCCGGCGGAGCTGACCAGTACGCCGCCCGTGCCCTGGTGGCCGAAGTCCAGCTTGATCTGCTCGAAGGGCCGCTCCACGAGGAAACTGGCGAAGGTGTGCACGACCGGCCGCAGCCCCGTCAGGGCCAGCCCTCCGCCCACCCCGATCAACAACTGCTCCCTGATCCCGACGTTGATCACCCGGTCGGGATGCCGCTGCTGGGCCGGACGGAATCCGTCCATGGTGATCTCGGCGAGCACGAGCGCGAGCCGGGGGTCCTCCTCCAGCAACCGCGACGTGACCGAGATGAACCGTTCCCGCATGGTGTCCATGACGTCCCCTCCCTCAGAACTTCTTCTCGACGCGGGCGACGACGGCGTGCGGCCGGCCCGGATGCGGTGCGGTGAAGGCGGCGTGCAGCGCCGCGTGGTCCCGTCCGTCGACGGTCACCGCCGACCAGCCCGCCGCCTCGAAGCGGGAGGCGATCCCGCCTGGCCAGCCGTGGGTCGCCGAATCGTTGTCGATCACCACCGTGTGCAGCCGCTCAAGGCCCGCCGAGCCGGCGTACGCGATGGCCTCGTGATTGCTGCCCTCGTCGAGCTCGGCGTCGCCGATCAGCACCCACACGGCCGGGTCGTCCAGCCCCTGCGCCCGCAGCCCGAGCGCGCTCCCCACGGCCAGGGGCAGCCCGTGCCCCAGCGAGCCGCTGCCGATCTCCACACCGGGGACCAGGGTCCGGTCCGGATGGTGGCCCAGCGGGGAGTCGTACGACCCGAAACCGCTCAGCCGATCGACGGGGAAGAACCCCTTGGCGGCGAGCACGGCGTAGTAGGCCATCGGCCCGTGCCCCTTGGAGAGGAGGAACCTGTCGCGCCCCGGCTCCTCGACGCGGTCGGGCCCGACGCGCAGCACCCGGTCGTAGAGCACCCACAGCACGTCGAGCGTCGAAGTGGCGGCGGGCCCGTGCTTCTCGGCCCCCGTCATGAGCGCGATGAGTGCGCCCAGGTCCTCATGGCGGAACCCCGGGTCCGCAGTTGCCTGTGTCATACAGGAACCGTGCAACCTCAACCGAACTTGAGGTCAAGCCCCGTGTCCGTCGAAGGTGTCGGATCCGGCCTCGTCGCAAAAGGCGCGCGAGCACCCCGTGAAGTGCGGTATTGTTCTCCTGCCAGTTCAACCAGGGGAAACCCCAGGTCAACGGGCATCGGGACGTGGCGCAGCTTGGTAGCGCACTTGACTGGGGGTCAAGGGGTCGCAGGTTCAAATCCTGTCGTCCCGACAGTGATGTCGGACATTTGCGAAATTCAGGGCCATCTTTCGATGGCCCTGACGCATTTCCGGGCCGGGCGGGGGCGAGTGGCGCGGCGGGGGAGCGGTTCGATCCCAAGTCGCCTTCGTGGGCGGTGCAGTGGTCCTCGTGACCACGTCGGTCGCACGGGTGGCCGCACGCTAAACTTTCGCCACATGACCAGCACGGACGCCGCCGCCAGATTCCTTGAGAATCCGTACATTCTGGACCTTTTCGCCGGTCCGGGTGGGCTCGACATAGCCGCGCACATGCTGGACGTGCCCTCGCTCGGCATCGAGTGGGACAAGGACGCCTGCGAGACGCGGTACAAGGCCGGGCTCCGGACCTGGCACGCGGACGTCAGCGCGGTGCGTCGGGAGAGGTTCGAGGACCTCCCCGAGGAGCTGAACGTGTTGGCCGGCGGTCCGCCGTGCCAGACCTACTCGGTGGCCGGCGGCGGCGCGGGGCGCAAGGCGCTGGACGAGGTCAAGCAGGTCATTCACGCGCTGGTGAGCGGCGTTCCCGAGGAGGAGATCGACGCCCAGCTGAAGGAGCTGGGCGGCGACCCCAGGACGGCTCTGGTCCTGGAGCCCCTCCGGTACGCGATCGCGGCCCTCGGCTCCCGCAACCGGGCGGGGCGACCGTTCGACGTGATCGTCCTGGAGCAGGTGCCGGCGGTCAAGGCCCTGTGGGACGTCTACCGGGAAGCCCTGGAAGCGGGCCTGCCCCACCCGGACGGGACGAAGGTCCTGTACAAGGTCGCCAAGGTCGAGACCCTGCCCACCGAGGCGTACGGCGTCCCGCAGACCCGCCGCCGCACGATCCTGATCGCGCGGCTCGAAGGGCACGGGACCCCTCCGCTTCCCCGCGCCACGCATCACACCTACAACCCGCACAAGCCGCTGCGGGGCGGCCCCGACGACGGGACGGCAGCGGCCCCGGACGGCCGGGACCAACTGCCGGCGGCGGGGATCGAGGGCGGCCGGCCGCTGCGTCCATGGGTCTCGATGGGCGAGGTCCTCAAGGACGACGACGGGCGCCCCGGGGGCCGGCGGGCACCCTTCGAGATCGTGTCGAACTACGGCAGCGGCGGCGACCCGAAGAAGCGCGGCATCCGCACGGACCGGCAGCCGTCGTTCACCGTGACGGGGAAGGTCTCCCGCAACGCCGTGCGGCACCCGGACGGCACCCCGCACACGCCGGACCGGCTGCGCATCTCCGAGGCCGGCATCCTCCAGACCTTCCCGCCCAACTACCCCTGGTCGGGCGGCGACAAGTCGCAGCAGGTCGGCAACGCGGTGCCGCCGCTCTTCGGCATGCACGTCCTCGCCGCCGCCCTGGCCCTGCCGCTCCCGCCGGAGGAAAGACTGCGGGAGGACTGGCCCGAGGCGGCCGCCGAGGACCGGGCGACCCTCCGCAAGGAGGGGTGCGGGTCCCCGGACGGCTGTGGCCCCAACTGCCCGAGGCCCGAAGGTCAGTCCTCGGCCGCGGCCGAGGCCGCCTCCGCCGGAGCGTCCGCGAAGAGGTCGGAGAAGTAGTCCACCAGGGTGCTCACGGAAAGCTCCGGCGCCGGCTCCTCGGCGGGGCCGGACGGGAGCTCGGTGCGTGAGACCTGGCGGGCGTCCTCCGCCTCGTCGATCCAGTCGAGGAGCGGGCGGGACTCCCGCTCGGCGTCGGGTGCGATCACGTCGTACATCAGGGTCGCGGCGGAGGCGTTGACGGCACCGACCAGGGCGTTGACCTCACGGCCGGTGGTGATCACGCCCTTCGCGACGAGCCGGACGATCGCCTGGGCGGTGGGCCGGTGGTTGACCACGGCCATCCGCAGGGCGGTGTTGAAGATGTCCTGGTTGCCGCAGGCCGTCACGACGGGGGCGTAGTCCCCGCCGTCACGGAAGAGCTCGGCCGCCCACCAGAGGCGGGCGAAGGCCTGCTTGTGGTACTGGCCGCGGAAGCGTTCCGTCGCCACCTTGGCGACCTTGCCGTCCTTGGGTTCCGCCAGGTGCCGCCAGACCGCGTAGTCGGGGGCGACGCCGAGGGCGAGGTAGTTCCAGAAGCCGGGGTCGGCCGCCTCCCGGCGGGTGATCCGCAGGGCGGCGTGCAGACGGGGTGCGAGCCACGCGTCGGCCTGGGTCGCCTTGAGCCCCTGGGCCCGGCAGTAGGCCATGGCGTCCTCGGCGAGATCCCGCACGGGGAGCAGCTCGCCGCGCCGGTCGGAGTGCGGCAGCGGCTCCGTGACCTGGTTGAGCTTGATGCTCGGTACGTCCTCACGGCCGGTGAGCAGGCCCTCGGTGAGGAACTCCGCGGCCTCGGCGTTGGGCAGCAGCGCGAGTCGCTCCGGGAAGAAGCTGGGCCGGTCGGTCATGCGTCGTCCCCCTGAGTGAGTCGTTCCAGGTCGCGGATGGTGGTGGAGAGCGTCCGCGGGAGGCCCGCCCGGCGCGAGGCGGCGAAGTGGATCCGCGCCTGGAGTTCCCCCCAACCGGTCGAGGAGACGCCCGTGCGGGCCGCGTGGACCTCGCGCAGGGCCTGTTCCGGGCTGCGGTCGGAGTACACGTCGGGCAGCATCTCCCGGAGCACCTCGCCCTGCCAGCCGTGCGGGAAGAGCGGGGTGTCGTCCTCCTCGACCTCCAACTCGCCGACCGCGGAATGGAAGACGGCGGTCCAGACGTCGGAGCACATCTGGGCGAGGAGGAGTTCCCGGACGGTCTTCTCCGCCCCGTTGCCGCCGTCCGCGCCGATCAGGTCGCCGAGCCCGTCGAAGTCCGTGTTGACGCGCACGAGGGGGATCCGCCCCGTCGTGTCGATGACCCAGGGGGAGTCCTTGTAGCGCTGGAGCCGGCCGGCCCCCGAGGCGAACCCGACCATCTTGACGTCCAGTTCGCGGGCGAGGGACGGCGCGGCCTCGATGACGTCGACGAACCATTCCGTGTCGGAGGTGGCGATCACCCGGCCGCGGACGCCGTCCACGGTGGCGACGACGTGGACGTCGAGCGAGGCTCGGTCCAGCAGGTCGCAGCGGTGCAGGTACAGCTCCGCGGTCCGCTCGCGGCCGTCGTCGGAGGCCGGGGAGAACTCCACGGCCGTGCGCGTGTTGGTGGCGCGCTCCGTGAGCACGGCGACGACCTTGACGTCCTGCCACGGCCCGCCGGGTTCCACGGCCTTGGCCGGGAGGCCGACGGAGAGACGGAGCCGGGCCCTGTCCCAGTCGGGGCGGTCCTCGTCGGGCCCCAGGGCCACGACGCGCTCGACGGCGGAGACGTACTTGCTCTCGATCTCCTCCCAGGGCTCGCCCTCGGACTTGATCGCGGCGCTGTCGACGCGCCAGGAGACGTTGCCGGTGAGCCGCCGGTAGGGGTAGACCTTCACGCCTGCTCCCCCTTTCCGGTGCGCAGTTCGACGATGAGCCCGGTGAGTTGGGCCCGGACCGGGTGGCGGGCCTCGTCGGTCACCCCCCGGAAGACGGCCTTGCGGACGCCGGGGGTCAGGCGCAGGGCACCGTCGACGACCTCGCAACCGCTGACGGCGACGAGTTCCTTCCAGTGCGCGCCGGGACGGGGGCCGGAGCGCACGTCGAACCTGGCGACCGGGGTGACGGGGCGGTCCGTGTCGACGCCCGCCGACACCCGGAGGTCGACGGTGACCGACCAGGCTCCGGTCTCGTCGACCAGCGCGTCCACGTTGTCCAGCTCGGGCAGGACGGCGGCCCCGGTGGGACGCGCCTTCTTCGCGGCGCCGCCGCCGACCTTGAGCCGCCCGGCGATCTTGGCCTCGCCGCCGCTGCGGCGCTTGGCCCGGGGCACGGCGACCAGCTCGCGCACCGAATTGTTGGCGGCCGCGGTCAGGGCGGTGATGCGACGGTGGGCGGAGGGCGAGTAGGCGAGGCGGAGTTCCTCGGTCTGGCCCCACTTGTTGTGCTCGGGCGGTTCGGAGGCGCGCAGGAACTCCTCGGCGTGCTCGGCGCCGGGGGCGTCCGGTCCCGCGGCGCGGCCGGTGAGGAGGACGGCCTGGAAGGCGTTGGTGCCGATCGGGACGTTGGTGACGGCGCTGTCCTTGACGGTCATGCGGTTGCCCCGCATGGATACCAGTCGGTTGGGTCGGCCGTCGGCGTCCTCGGCATGGGTGATCAGCAGCACGGCCTCGTGGGGCACGCCGCCGCGGACCTGGCCGCCGTGCAGGGGCACGTTCAGCGGGACGGTGGCGCGGGCCACCTGGCCGGGGGCGGTGAGGCGTTCGACGGTGTTGCCCTCCAGGAAGGCGCGCAGGGCGCGGGTGCGGGAGGGTTGGGTGACGACCGGGTCCACGCGCTCCTCGGCGATGACGACCTCGCCGTTGCGGCAGCTGCGGACGGAGGCCTCCAGGTGCGGCTTGTGGTCGCCGCTACCGGTCATCGCGGCCCAGAAGTTGCGGCCGAGGGCCTCGACGAGACGGGCGTGCATGCGGTGCAGGGAGTCGTCGTCCTCGGTGCTCTCCTCGTCGTCGGCGCCGCCGGTGACGGGGGCCAGGCTGGCGACGTCGTGGGCACCGACGATGAGGAAGGACGTGCCGGGCGCGGCGCTCTCCCGGGTGAGGTGGAGCTGCTCGACGGTCTCCTCGTCGGCCCACCACGAGCGCGCCACGTCGGCGGCCCTGGCGTCCGGGTCCGGACGCCCGAACCAGGCCGGGCCCGCGAACTCCTCGCCCTCGACCTGGCGCCAGGGAAGGTCGAGCCGGCCGATCACGCGGCGCTCGGTACGCCCCTCGTGCGGTTCGGAGAGGGTGGAGTTGATCAGTACGAGGCCGAGTCGACTGCTGGCCCAGAGGGTGGCCTTGCCCAGGCCGTACGAGCCGCCCGCTCCGGCGTCCTTCTTGTGACTGTCGAGCTGTCGGCGGACGACGGCGGCGAAGAGCCCGTTGTCGTAGTCGCCGCCGGTCAGGCCGGTGGCGTTGTAGTCGTCGACGCGGAGCAGCAACAGGCGGTCGTGCTGGTACATGTCACGCAGTCCGGCCGAGACCGTCCGGGAGACCTTGCCCTGCTTGACGCTGCCGTCGGTGAGCGCCTCGTAGTGGGGGAGCAGCGATTCCCAGTCGATGGCCTCGCGGAAGCGGGCGAGGGCCTCCCCGGTCAGCTCGTGCAGGGTGTAGCGGACACGAACGGGTTCGGCAGGGTCGAGGCGGGCGTCGAGGCTGTTCTGGGTGGCCTCGCGGGCCAGGACCGAGACGTCGGCCTCGAAGGCGAACGCCGCCGCGTTGCCGTACTCGCGGCCACCGTCGCGGTGACCGGGCCGGTGGTACCAGGAGACGGGCAACCCGGCCTGGGCGTCGGTGCTGCGGGTGTGGATGGTTTCCAGGTCGGTCCGCAGGATCTCGGCGATGCGCCGGATGGCGTCGTCGCGCGGGACGGAACGGCCGACGATCCAGGCCGAGACGGCGGCCCGGGTCATGCCCAGTTCCTCCGCCAGTTCGGTCTGGCTCTTCCTGGCGTTCTTGAGCTGGCGTGCCAGCCAGGGACCGAACTCCTCAGCCGCCCTCACGTGCCACCTGCTTCCACTTGATCCACTGGGTGGAAGTCACCGTACCGCACGGCTGTTGACGGAGGGCCGGCTTGTCAATTTCTCTTTGACAGGTGGGGCGATCGGTCGGGTCGAGGTCTGTCGGCGTGTGTGAAAAGGGAATTGGGGCTGTCCGGTTCCGGGGGGAACGCCCTGAATGTCGGGGGCTTCGGGGGTGGCGCCGCCGAGGCGAAGCCTCTTGCCCAACGGCGTTGACACATGGTTGAGTTGATCTCGGCCACCCCGTGAACATCGGGCCCAACCACCTTCCTCTTGGGCACAGTTGTGCCCTCTTCGCCCCCGCTCGTGGCACGGACCGGAACGGAACCGGATCAGCCGCCAGCGCGTCGCCATCGTTGTTTCCCGCGCACTTTGCCTGCTGACAGCACCGACCGTTCTTCTCCCCGTCCACCCCTTCGTCCTGAAGTGGAACCATTCGTGGCCGATTCGCAGTCCCCCGTGATCCGCACCGTCACCGAACAGTCCCTTCGCGTTCTGGAGACCTACCGCGTCGACCCGGGCCTGATCCCCGAGCACGCCAACGGCGAGCGCCGCATCACCCAGGGCGGTTACGGCGACCGCCAGCTGTTCGAGTTGGTCCAGAACGCCGCCGACGAGATCCGTGACGAGCCCGGCGGCCGGATCCACGTGGTCCTCACCGACAGGCACCTCTACTGCGCCAACCAGGGAAACCCGGTGACCGCCGAGGGCGCGGAGACCATCCTGCGCATGAGCATGTCCCGCAAGCGCGGCGGTCAGATCGGCCGGTTCGGCGTGGGCGTCAAGTCGGTCCTGGTGGTCACGGACACCCCCGAGTTCTTCAGCCGCACCGGCAGCTTCGGCTTCGACCGGGCCTGGTCGTACGCGCAGATCCACAACGTGCCAGGAGTCCGAGAGCGGTTGGGCGAGGGGTTCGAGGCGCCCGTGCTGCGCATGGCCCGCGAGCTCGACATGGACGCCGAACGCCTCCACGACCAGGTGTTGGACGAACTCCTGGGATGGGCGACGACGGTGGTCCGGATGCCGCTTCTGGACGGTGCGGCCGACCGCCTCGGCAAGGACATACACGGCCACCAGGCCAAGGCGAGCCACGAGGTCCGGGAGGAGTTCCCGGCAGGGTTCCACCTGTTCTCCCCGCACGTCGGCCAGGTCACCCTGGAGGACCGTCGACCCCGCCCGATCGCCCGCCGGACCCTCAGGGGCGAACAGGACGGGAGCCGACGCGCGATCCACGAGGAGCGCACCGGCAAGCCGCCCGTCGACTCCAAGTGGCGGGTCTTCACCCGGACCCACGAACCGACCGCCGCCGCCCGCCGCGACGCCGGCGAACTGCACGACCGCCTCTCCATCGACGTGGCCTGGGCGGTGCCCGAGTACCGCCGGGACGAGCGCACCGGACTGCTCAGCGCCGCCGACGCCCGTGGCCGCGGGCGGTTCTGGTCCTTCTTCCCGACCAAGTACGAGATGACCCTCAGCGGCATCCTCAACGGCGCGTGGAAGACCAACGAGGACCGGCAGAACCTGCTGGACTCCTCGCCCTTCAACACCGAGATGATCCAGGTCGCGGCCCGGCTCGTGATCGCGTCCCTGCCGGAGCTGGCCCCCGCCGAGGACCCCGGCGCGTACCTCCCGCTGCTGCCGGGACGCGCCAAGGGCGCCGAGGTGATCAGCTGGGCCGACCGGTTGCTCACCGAGCAGATCTGGGCCGCCGCCGCCGTCAACCCGTCCCTGCCGGACCAGGACGGAGTGCTGCGCACGCCCGGCGAGTTGAGCATCCACCCCGACCTGGGACCGGACAACACCTCGCAGAACCGTTGGCTGCGCAATTGGCACTCCTACGCCGGCCGTCCCCGTAACTGGGTGCACCCCTCGGTCGAAGCGACCGACCTGCGATCGGGCAAGATCCAGCACGTTCTCGCCGCGACCGGACAGCCGCGCGCCACGGTGCGCGAATGGCTGGAGGCCCTCGTGTCCGACGGTACGGCGGCGGCGTCGGAGACCGCGATCCGGATCGTCGCCGACATGGTCGAATCGAAGGCCGCCTGCGCCCCGTTGGCGTGCACGGCCCGGATCGTGCTCACCGAGGAGGAGGGCCTCGTCGCCCCCGTACGCGGCAAGGTGTTCCGCCGCACCGAGGAGGACGGCCTGCCGGAGTCGCTGGTCTACGTGGACCGCGCGCTGTCCGAGGACCCGTCGCTGTCCTCCGCGCTGACCGTCCTCGGCATCCAGGAGGCCGACGTCCGGGGCCGCTTCCTGAGCGTCCTGGACCAGGGACTGGGCTCCTACGGCCCGCGGGAATGGCAGCGCTTCTGGGACCTCTTCCACCAGGCGGGCACCCTCGCCGTGGGACACGAGGTGATCAGCCGGGTGCCCGACGCGACGCGCACCCTCATGGTGCGCACCGCCGACGGCCGGTTCCACACGATGCGCGACTGCATGCTGCCCGGCGCCGTCGTCACCGCGCAGAGCGACCCCGCGATCGCGGTGGACATGGCCTTCCACTCCGACGACACCGGCTTCTTCCGCGAGGTGGGCCTGCGGGAACGCCCGAGCGCCGGCCACCGCCCGGAGGGAGAGGACTGGTTCGAGGAGTACCGGGAGGCCATGCACGCGGCGTACTGCCGCAAGCTCGACAACCGGGCGAGCCGTCCGACCCTGGCCCGCACCAAGATCGAGGGGACGGCCGTCGGCGGCCCCCTGCACCTCCTCACCCGGCTCTCCGACGAGGCCCGCGCGGCGTTCCTGCGCGTGCTGCCGGACGACGGGGTGATCGAGAACTGGACGCTGCAGATCGGCGCGCAGGTCGCCACCCGGCAGCAGGCCCCGTCCCCGATCCGCTGGATGCTGTCCCGGCACGGCAGGGTCGAGACCTCGCAGGGCGTCAAGCCGCTGAAGGAGGCCGTGGGGCCGCAGCTTGCCGCCTACCGCGACGTGCTCCCGGTCACCTCGCTCAGCGTCGAGAAGGCCCGGAAGCTGCGCCTCGCGGACAGCGTGGAGAAGGTCCGTTCCGAGCAGTGGGAGCAGCTCCTGGGCAAGCTCCAGGCCAGCGAGGACGACGCGTTCGTCGGGTCCACCTACGCCCTGCTGACCCGCCTGGAGATCGATTTCCCCGAGGGATCGCTGACCCGCTGCCGCGTCGGTGACGCCTGGGACACCCGGGAGGACGGCGAGATCGCCGTCGCCGCGAACCCGGAGGAGTACCGCTCGCTGCGGGCCGAGCGGGTCCCGGCGCTGCTGATGCCGGACGGGGGCTCCGCCGACCTCATGGTCGAGCAGTGGGGCATGCTCCGCCACGACGACGTCGTCAGCCGCGAGACCCGCCACGAGTCGAGCGTGGCCGCGGTCCCGCTGTCCGAGGAGTTCCCGACGCTGCGCCAGCGGATGGGAGCCTCCGTCGGTACGTACTCCCTGCTGCGGTGCTCCACCCTGGAAGAGGTCGTCCGCACCCCGAACGGCGCCCGCCCGAGGTCCCTGGAGAGCGCCCGCCAAGGCAACGTGATCAAGGTTCTGGACTCGCTGGACCGGCTCGGTGCGCTCCGGGCCGTCGACCGTGAGATCGGCCTGCGGCTGGGCGAGGCCGGGTGTCGTGCGGTGCTGGAGGCGCAGGTCCGCCAGGAGCAGGACGAGAAGGTGCGGTCCGCGTTCAAGGCGATCCGCGAGGCCTCGGACGTGACGGCCAAACTGGAGCTGCTGATCGGTGCGGAGGCCCTGCGGGACCGGCTGCCCGCCGGGCTGATGGAGGCCGAGACCCAGGAACTGGGCGGGCGGGAACCCACGGGGCGCCGGACGGCGCAGTTGGCGTTCAACGCGCACGGCGACACCGTGCTCAAGACCCACGCCCGCGACATCCTGGAGCGCTTCCCGACCGCCCCGTCGTCCTACACCGGCGGCTCGGCGGCCGTCTCCTTCGTCGCCGACCTCGGCCTGCCGGCGCCCTTCGCCGGCCACCGGGCACCGACCCTCGACCAGAGCCTCATGGTGGAGGGCCCCCGCGACTTCCCGCGCCTGCACGACTACCAGGAACGGCTCGCCCTCAACATCTTCGAGATGCTGGACCGGCTGGCACCGCAGCGCGCCATGCTGTCGCTGCCCACCGGCGCCGGCAAGACGCGCGTCACCGCCGAGGCCGTCATCCGCTGGGTGAAGCAGGCCGGCGAACTCAAGGGCCCCATCCTGTGGATCGCGCAGACCGAGGAACTGTGCGAGCAGGCCGTGCAGAGCTGGCAGTTCGTCTGGAGCAAGGCCGGCGCGCGCACCCGACTGACGATCAACCGGCTGTGGACCTCCAACGAGGCGGCCCCGGTCACCGACGGGCCCCAGCTCGTCGTGGCCACCGACGCCAAACTCCAGTCGTGCCTGGACAACGACCGGTACGGCTGGCTGAGGGACGCGGCGCTGGTCGTCGTCGACGAGGCCCACGTGGCGACCGGCCCGCGCTACACCGAGATCCTGACGCTGCTCGGCCTGACCCAGCACAGGACCGAGCGACACCTGCTCGGCCTCACCGCCACCCCGTTCCGCGGCCACAACGAGGAGGAGACCGGCCGCCTGGTCAACCGGTTCGGCGCGCGCCGGCTGGACGAGGGCGTCTTCCCCTCCGGGGACCCCTACCGGCACCTCCAGGAGCTGGGCGTGCTGGCCCAGGTCGAGCACCGGGAACTGACCGGCGGCACCATCGAGTTGAGCCGGGAGGAGCGGCAGAGCACCGAACAGTTCAGCCTGCTGTCCAAGGCCGCCGAACAGCGCCTGGCCGACGACCACGACCGCAGCCGCCGCATCGTCTCCGAGATCGCGGCCATGCCCGCGGACTGGCCGGTGCTGGTGTTCGCCACCTCGGTGGAACACGCCAAGTACCTCGCGGCCCGGCTCAAGGACCAGGGGATCTCCGCGTCCTCCGTGGACTCCACCACCTCCGACAACGACCGCCGGGCCCGCGTCCGCGAGTTCCGCGACGGCAGCGTGCGGGTGCTCACCAACTACGGCGTCCTCACCCAGGGATTCGACGCCCCCGCCACCCGCGCGGTGGTCGTCGCCCGACCCGTCTACAGCCCGAACGTCTACCAGCAGATGATCGGACGGGGCCTGCGCGGTCCCCGCAACGGCGGCAAGGACACCTGCCTGATCCTCAACGTCCGCGACAACATCCGGAACTTCGACACCACCCTCGCCTTCACCAAGTTCGAGCACCTGTGGAGCAAGAAGTGACCTTCTCTCCCGAGGAAGGTCCGCTCCTCACCCCCGAGCAGCGGGCCGTCGTGGAGCAGCCCTGGGACACCCGCCTCCTCGTCACCGCGGGGGCGGGCGCCGGCAAGACCCACACGCTGGTGCGCCGCATGGACGCACTCGTGGGGCACACCGACCCGGACGAGGCCCTCGAAGCCTCCGACCTGCTGGTCCTCAGCTTCTCCCGGGCGGCCGTCCGCGAGCTGCGGGACCGGATCGCCCGCCACGGCGAGCACGCCCGGCGGGTGCGGGTGCAGACCTTCGACTCCTGGGCGTACTCCCTGCTGGTGCAGGCACACCCGGACGGCGAGTGGTCGGCGCTCTCCTTCGACGAGCGGATCAGGGCGGCCACCGACGCGATCGAGAAGGGCGCCCTGGACGCCCTGGAGTCCGGCCCGCCCGCCCACGTGATCGTCGACGAGGTGCAGGACCTGGTCGGAGCGCGCCGGGAGATGGTGGAGTCGCTCCTGGACCGCCTCCAGGAATCCTGCGGGTTCACCCTTGTCGGCGATGGCGCCCAGGCGATCTACGACTTCCAGATCGAGGACCCCGAGGAGTACGCCGACCGCGCCGACCTCTTCCTCCGCTGGGTGCGCGCCTCGTACGCCGAGGACCTGGTGGAGCTGCGGCTGACGCGAAACTTCCGGGCCGTCACCCCCGAAGCCCGCACCGCGCTCCCGCTCGGCCACGCGCTGCAGGGCATCGGCAGTGCCCCCGAGGGCGCCGACGCGGCTGCCGAACGGCTCCACGGCGAGCTGCGCGCGCTGCTACTCGACCTCCCCGACCTGGGCCCGCTCGACGATTCGTTCACCCTGGACACGCTGAGGTCCTACCCCGGCACCTGCGCGATCCTGACCCGCGACAACCGGCAGGCGCTGGTCGTCTCGGAGTCCCTGCACACCCGAGGCGTACCGCACGCCCTGCGCCGCTCGCTCCAGGACCGGCCGGTGCCGTACTGGGCCGCCGAACTGCTGCGCCGCACTGCGGCCGCCACCCTCACCGAGACGCGGCTGCGCGAGTTGCTGGGCGGGATGCCGCTGCCCGAGGGCACCGACCCGGACCGGGTCTGGCGGGCCCTGCGCGTCGCGGCGCGCGGCACCGGCCGGGGCACGCTCGACGTGGCGCGGCTGCGCGGGCTGGTGGTGGAGCGCCGCTTCCCCGACGAGCTCGCCGACCCGGAACCGGCCCGGCTCGTCGTGTCCACGGTGCACCGGTCCAAGGGCCTGGAGTTCGACCGGGTGGTGCTGCTCACCCCGCCGACCGTGGCCGACCTGCGCCGCCGCACCATCGACCTCGACGTCCCCGCCGAGACGCGCGCCCTCTACGTGGCGATGACCAGGGCCCGGGAGGACCTGTACCGGGTCGCCCCGCCGGAGACGGTGACGGTCCTCAAGCACAAGCCGACCGGCCGCTGGTACCGGGGAGTCCCGAACCAGCACCACAAGTGGCGGCGCGACGGCGTCGAGGTACGGGCGGCGGACGTGTCCGCCGTGGAACCCGCCGACGCCCCGAACGACGCCGCCGACGCCCAGAGGTACCTGCTGGAGCGGGTACGGCCGGGGGACGCGGTCACGTTCCGACTGCGCGACGACCTCCCCATGGGCCCCTGGCAGAGCCCCCGGTACGCGCTGCTGCACGACGGACGGGAGATCGGGGACGCCTCCGAGGCCTTCAGGAGCGACCTGTACTCGACGCTGAAGGTCGGCACGACCTGGGAGATCCGCTGGCCCGCGGAGATCTGCGGCCTGCGGATCGACTGCCTGGAGTCGGTCGCGGGCAGCACCGCCGCCGGGGCCAACGCGGGCCTGGGCACCCACGGGGTGTGGATCGCCCCGCGCATCAGTGGAATCGGACGGTTCCGGCGTCCCGCCGGAGCCCAGGAGGAGTAGCGATGACCATCCACGCAGGGCGGCACGCCGCGCACTACGAGGTCCGCGAGGACCTCGTGGCCCGGCTCCGCAGGGAGCTGCTGGGCCCCGAAGCCCACGACCGCGCCGAGGACCGCGCCGAGGTGCTGGAGCACGACGCCCCGATCACCCGCTACCCCATGGGCGTGCTCTTCCCCCGGCCGGCGGACGCCGCGGCCGGCCTGCGCCTCCAGGAGGACGCCGCCGAGGAGGAGGGCCTGGACGAGGAGCCCGTCACCGGGGCGGACCACCTCGACGAGTCCGCGCCGGCCGTCGAGCGGCCCAACGCGGGTGACCGGCGTCCGTCCACGGTGGGATTGACCTTCGCGGTCGACCTCGCCGTGTGCCGGGAGATCGTCGTCTCGGCCCGCGCCGCCGCGTACGAGCCGCAGGACGCCGAGGGCCGTACCGTATCGGCCCGCCGCAGCGAGGCCCGCACCACCTCCGACCAGCGCGAACGCTGGCGCCGGGTGGAACTGGACCTGCCCGACACCCCCGTCGACGTGACCTACCCGGGCCGCGGGGCGTCGCGCGACCTGATGGACGGGACGGCCCGGCTCGAAGTGCACGTGCGCCGCCCGGCGCGGCACACCGGCACCGTGACCGTCACCGTCACCCTGGTCAACATCCAGAAGGTCGGCGAGCGGGAACTCCAGGACGCCTTCGCCCTGTTCCAGACCGGGCTGACGGTCCGCGCCGCCAACGGGTCGAGCGCGTTCGTGGAACGTCCCGTCACCCTGTCCGCCGTCGACCCGGAGCTGGAGACCAGCCGGTTGCTGCACCGGCACGCGCCCACCTTCGCCACCGGCCACGGCTGTGCGGCGGTGTGGGACTGGACCCCGCCCCCGGTCGGCGTCACCGACGTGGAGCGCGCGGGGGTGGCCGAGGTCCGCACCGAGTTCGTCCCCGCGCACGAGGTGCTGCTCACCGACTCCAACCCGGACATCGACGACCGGGCCCTCACCATGCTGGGCCTCGCCGAGGCCCCCGACGGCGAGGTGCTCGCCGCTCTGGAAGGGCTGGCGGCGGGGTACGAGAGGTGGATCGCGCGCAAGCGCGCCGAAGCCGCGGCGCTGACCGGAACCTCGTACGAGGAGGCCGCGTCCGCCCAGGTCACGTCCTGCGGGCTGGCCCTGGAACGGCTCCGGGAGGGCATCGCGCTGCTGCGCGACAAACCCGACCTGATGCGGGCGTTCCGGCTGGCGAACCGGGCGATGGCGACCCAGCGGGCCCGGAGCGCGTGGGTCAAGGAGGGTCGGGTCGGCGAACCGGACCTGACCTCGGCGCGCTGGCGCCCGTTCCAGATCGCCTTCGTCCTGCTGTGCCTGGCCGGGGTGGACGACCCGAACCACCCCGACCGGGGCGTGTCGGACCTGCTGTGGTTCCCCACCGGCGGCGGCAAGACCGAGGCGTACCTGGGCCTGATCGCACTCACCACCTTCCTGCGCCGGATGCGCCTCGGCGCGGCCGGCGCGGGCGTCACCGTACTGATGCGGTACACGCTGCGGCTCCTCACCCTCCAACAGTTCGAGCGCGCCGCGATCCTGATCTGCGCCATGGAGCGGATGCGCCGCGAGGACCCCGGGGAACTGGGCCACGAGGAGATCTCCGTCGGCATGTGGGTGGGCCGCTCCGCCACCCCGAACACCCTTGAGGTCACCTCCGCGCAGCTCGGGGCGGCCCGCTCCGGGAAGGTGCTCCAGAAGGAGAACCCGGTCCAACTGCACGCCTGCCCCTGGTGCGGGACCGCCCTCGACGCCCACAACTACGCCGTCGACCGGGAGGCCGTCCGGATGGACGTGCGCTGCCCCGGCACGGGCTGCGCGTTCGCCGACGGGCTGCCCGTGCACCTCGTCGACGAGACCGTCTACCACGCCCGGCCCACCCTCGTGATCGCCACCGTCGACAAGTTCGCCTCGATGCCGTGGCGCGCCCGGACCGCAGCCCTCTTCAACCGTGACCGCGAGGACGGCACCCCGCCCCCGGAACTGATCGTCCAGGACGAACTGCACCTCATCTCGGGCCCGTTGGGCACGCTGACCGGGCTGTACGAGACGGCCGTCGACCTGCTCGCCGACCGGCCCAAGGTGATCGCCTCGACCGCGACCATCCGCCGCGCCGCCGAACAGGGCAAGGCCCTGTTCGCCCGCGACGTACGACAGTTCCCGCCCGCCGGCCTGGACTCCCGCGACTCCTGGTTCGCCGTGGAGACCCCCGCGCGCGACAAGGCGTCCCGCCGCTACGTGGGACTGCTCGCCCCCGGCACCAGCCAGTCCACCCTGCTGATCCGCACCTACGCCACCCTGCTCCACCAGGCGATGCGCACCGACACCACCGAGGAGGTGCGCGACGCGTACTGGACGCTCGTCGGCTACTTCAACAGCCTGCGCCTGCTGTCCGCCGCCGAACTTCAGGTCCACGACGACGTCGTGGACCACCTGGAGCACCTGGCCGATCGTGACGGCTGCGGAGCCCGCGTCGTCGCCAACCACTCCGAGCTGACCAGCCGGGTCGACGCCAGCGACATCCCGACCCGCCTCAAACAGATCGAGCGCCGGCTCCCCGGCGGCGACGTGGTGGACGTGCTCCTGGCCACCAACATGATCGCCGTCGGCGTCGACGTGGACCGCCTCGGGCTGATGGCCGTCATGGGCCAGCCGCAGACCACCGCCGAGTACATCCAGGCCACCAGCCGCGTCGGCCGCGCACACCCCGGCCTGGTGGCCGTGATGCTCAACGCGGGCCGCTCCCGCGACCGTTCCCACTACGAGAACTTCCAGCACTTCCACTCCGCCCTCTACCGCGAGGTCGAGTCCACCTCGGTGACGCCCTTCTCGGCCCGCGCCCGTGACCGCGGCCTGCACGCGGTGGTCGTCGCCCTGGCCCGCATCCTCATCCCCGCCGCCCGGGCCGACGACGCCGCGGGGAACATCGACCTCTTCGTCGACGAACTGAGGAAGAGGATCCGCCCCGAGATCCTCGAACGGGTGAAGAGGGTCTCGCCGGAGAGGACGGCGGCCAAGGAGGTCGCCCACGTGGCCGCCGCCTTCGACGAGTTCGTCGACTGGTGGTACGCGGAGGCGGAGGTCCACGGCGGCCTCTACTACGAACCGAAGCGCGGCCGCAACGTCCCCTCGCTGCTCAAGCCCTACAACGACGCCATGGAGGACGTCGAGGCGTGGGAGACCCTGTGGTCCCTGCGCGACGTCGACGCCGAGTCCGCCCTGTTCATGGAGGCATCCCGATGACCCCGCCCCCCTCCCGCGGTCGGCGACGTGCCGACGGTTCCGCCACCCCGGCCCGCGGCCTGCCCCGTCGGGGCGCCGTCCGTCGGGCCCAGGCCATCACCACCTACGGGGTCGGATCACTGATCGCGGTGGAGCAGGAGTCGTTCATCGTCTCCGGCATCGACTCCGCCGAGGAGTACTGGCCCCGCGACGAAGCCCCCGTGATCCACGAGCCGCGCCTCGCCCGAGTGCTGGGCGTGCGCCGGTTCCGCCTCCCGCCCGCCTCGGGCGACGCCAGCCGCGACGGCGTCCGCGTGCGCCGGTTCCCGCTGTGGCACCACTGCCCCGAGTGCCACGCCCTGGACCACGTACGGAAGTTCAACTCGCCGCCCGGGCGCAACGAGTGCGCCGAGTGCTCCGAGCCCTTGGTGCCGTCCCGGTTCGTCGTGGCCTGCGAGGACGGACACCTCGCCGACTTCCCGTACTGGAAATGGCTGCACCGGGGCCGACGCGGCGACGGCCGGGCCGGCTTCTGCGGGGGCCGGATGACCCTGGCGTCCTCGGGCCGCACCTCATCGCTCCGATCGGTCGTCCTCTCCTGCTCCTGCGGGGTGCCGGAAGTGTCGATGGAGGGCTCCTTCCGGAGCGGCGCCCTCAAGGACCTGAACATCCGCTGCGACGGCAAGCGCCCCTGGTTGCGGGACGCCCCCGACCTCCCCTGCTCCCGGACCCCCCGGACCCTCCAGCGAGGTTCCTCCTCGGTGTGGCAGCCGGTGCTCCGCTCGGCCCTGTCCATCCCGCCGTGGAGCGACACCCGGGCGCACGCCCTGGACAAGCACTGGGACAAGCTCCGGACCTGCTCCTCCCTCACCGAGGTCGAGATCCACCTGAAGTACATCTTCGACGGGACCCCGCCCCCGGTGACCCCCGAGGAGGTCATGACACTGCTCGCGGCGATGGAGGCCGAGGACACCACCGGGGACGACAACCCCGACGTCGACCAGGAGCAGCGCTACCGCGCCCTGCGCGACCTGGAGTACGCGCGGCTGTGCGAGGGCCACGCGGAGGGATCCGACCACCGCACCGAGCAGTTCGTCTGCGAGCCCCCGACCGGTGACGCGAAGCCGCTGACCGGCCTGGGCCTGGCCATCCCGATGCTCGTGAAGAAGCTCCGCGAGGTCCGCGCGCTCAAGGCCTTCACCCGCGTCATCGACCCCGAGACCTCCTCCGAGGGCCACGAGGCGGAGCTCTCCCTCACCCCCACCGACTGGCTGCCCGCCATGGAGGTCCACGGCGAAGGGGTCTTCCTGCGGCTCGACGAGGACAGGATCGACGCCTGGGCCGAACAGCCCGCAGTCGCCGAACGCGTCGAACGGATCCGGCAGCGGCACCAGCGGGTCCTGACCGAACGGGCCTCGGACCCCACACGGGTCCCGGTCTCCCCGGCCACCCCGCGCATGGCCCTGCTGCACACCTTCGCGCACGTCATGATCGACGGATGGAGCCTCGACTCCGGCTACCCGTCCGCCTCGCTCCGCGAGCGGATCTACTCGGGTGACGACATGGCCGGCGTACTGATCTACACGGCCACCAGCGACTCCGCCGGCAGCCTCGGCGGCCTCGTCGCCCAGGGCGAGACCGACCGCCTCGCCCAGGCCGTGCGCTCGGCCGTCCACCAGGCCGAATGGTGCTCCGCCGACCCGCTCTGCGTCGAGACCGAGACCTCGGGCGCCGGCGGCACCAACCTGGCCGCCTGCCACGCCTGCGTGATGCTCCCGGAGACCAGCTGCGAGTACAACAACGGCCTGCTCGACCGGGCGCTCCTCGTCGGCACCCCGGAGGACCCGTCGATCGGCTTCTTCTCCCACCTGCTCACCCGGTGAGCACGGCGCCGGGGCCCTGACCCGGGGCGGGGACGCGGCCGGTTCGGGGACCGGCCGCGTCCGTCCGTCGGCTGGGAGGGTCAGCCGGCGCCGAGGAGCGACTTCATCCGGGCGATCTCGGCGCTCTGGGAGCCGATGATCGAACCGGCCATCTCCTTGGCCGGCCCGTACGCCCCGCCGGCCTGTTCGGTCCGGGCCATGGCCACGGCGCCCTCGTGGTGCTTGACCATCAGCTCCAGGAACGCCTTGTCGAAGGCGGCGCCGGAACTCTTCTTCAAGCCGTCCATCTCCTCGGCCGTCATCATCCCGGCCATGTCGTGCCCGCCGTGCCCGGAGCCCTCGGCGGGCACCTGCTCGCCCCAGGCGACCAGCCAACCCGACAGGGTCCTGATCTCCGGGTCCTGGGCCTTCTCGATCTCTTCGGCGAGCTTCTTCACCTCGGCCGAGCCCGCGCGGGTCGGCGCGAGCCGGGCCATCTCCAGGGCCTGCCGGTGGTGGGGGATCATCCCGAGGGCGAAGGCCGTGTCGGCGGCGTTGTTCTCGCCCCCGGGGGCGGTGGAGCCGGCTCCCGCGGACGCGGACGGTGTCGCGGAGGCCGTGGGCGAGGAGCCGTGGCCGCCGTGGGCCCGGTCGCCGTCGCCACCGCCGCAGGCGGTGAGGGCGAGGGCCGCGGCCGAGGCCGCGACGACGACGGACGTACGACGGAACAGCGAACGCTGAGCGGTCATGGTGGTGCTACTCCTGTGCTGCGGCACGCGCGGAAGGGCGTGCTGGGGGATGGGGGCTCGTCGGCAGGGGCACCGACCACAGGGCGGTCGTCGAGGACGACGGGGCCGTCGAGGACGAGCGGGTCGTCACGGGACGACACGGCCCGGGGCCGGGCATGCGGGGGCAGCCCTATACGCGCAGGAGTTGGAGTTCGCTCAGTGAGGGAGGGGCGCGCCCGCAGGCCGTCGCCCCGGTGAGGACGCCGTACGGGCCGGCCGCGGCGGTGGTGGCCGAGCCCGGCGCGACGGCGGGCTCGGGCAGGACCGGCGGGCCGCTGGTGCCGGGGGCGGCGCAGGTGGCGTCGGCGTGCTCGGCGTGACCGCCGGGGCCGTCCTGCGGATCACCGGCGTGGACGCACGCGCACGGCTCGGCCGACACGTCCACCACCGTCGGGGTGTCGTGCCCGGAACCGGAATCCCCGGAGGCTCCGTGGGCCGGGGCGTGGGCGGCCACCGCCAGCGGGGCCGGGCCCAGGCCGTGCATGGCGACGAGGCCGGTCAGCACCGCCAGGACGAGCAGCAGGGAGGCGCGCAGCCCGAAGGCACCCTCCGCTCGCCCCGCCCACGTACGCATGTCGGCATCGTAGGCGGCGCGCCCGGGCGGCGCGACGCCGGGGCGCGGCGATGGCCGCCCGTCAGTCCGGGTGCGCGCGCCGCCCGTCGTGGAGTTCCAGCGGCCCGGTGCCGTCCGCGAGCGCGTCGAGACAGGCCTTGATCTGGCGGCGCAGCGAGCCCTTGACGAGGCCGCGCAGTTCCTTGCGGCGTGCGGTCCGCCAGCGCACGAGCTCGTCGGGCGGCAGCCGGATCCCGGCGAGTTCGGCGGCGCCGAGGACGCCGCCGTCGTAGAGGAACCGGACCCGGGCGGGGTATCCGGGGCGGTGGGACCAGTTGACGCCGAGGAGACGGCCGGGGGCGCGGTCCAGGCCGGTTTCCTCGCGGACCTCCCGCGCGGCGGCCGCCCGGGGGGTTTCGCCGAGGTCGCTGTCGACGCCGCCGCCGGGGAGCAGCCACCGGTTCGGGGCCCCGTAGCCGGGTTGGACGAGGAGGACGCGGCCGTGCCCGTCGGTGAACAGGACGTTCGCCGCGGTGAGGGCCTTGGGACGGGACGCGCGGTGCCCGGCCGCGTCGAACCGGCCCGCGTGTTCCAGGGCGGCGCGGTCGGCCGGGTCGAGGCCGGCGGGGGAGCCCGGCTGGGGAACCCCGTCCGCCAGGTGCGCGAGGGAACCGGAGTACAGGGCGGCCAGCGCGGCGCGCAGCCGGGGTGCGATCCGGGCGGGGAGCCGGGCGGCGGCCTCCTCGGGGGTGAGCCAGTCGGCCCGGGTGACCTCGCCGTCCGGGAAGGCGAGGGCGCCGGCCTCGGTGTCGGTGAGCGGGCCGACGAGGTGCACGTGCGCGACGAGGGAACGGCCCAGGGCGCCCGGCGGACAGGAGTCGACGGCCAACAGCCGGCCGACCGGGACGGTCAGGCCCAACTCCTCCTTCAGTTCCCGGGCCAGCCCCTGTTCCGGCGTCTCGGTGTCCTCGACGGCGCCGCCGGGCAGTTCGAGGTCGTCCTTGTACGAGGTCGTCAGTACGAGGACCTTCCCGCGGGCGTCCAGGACGACGCCGGTGGCGGCCAGCAGGGGCGAGGGCAGGTCGGCGTAGTAGGCGCGCACGGACTCGGCCGAACGCCGGGGCGCCGGGGTCGGGGCCGAGGTCGGGGGTGGGCGGTCGGGCACGGCTGTTGCTCCAGGGGTCGCGCGGAGCGCGGTGGGTCCGCGCATCGGTACAGCACCAGTACCTACCGCATCCGTACGGCGGCGCCGTCGGCGGCAGGCCACGTGTCCCGGATCGGCCCTCCGGGGGACCGGAGCCGTGCAGGCCACCGCGGCCACCGGGGCCGCTTCGGGCGGCGGGCGGCGCGGGTGGCGCGGGCGGCGCGCCGGCCTCAGGCCCGGACGAGCAGCATCCCGCCCATCGTGACCATGGTCGCGGCGACCAGTCCGTCCAGCACCCGCCAGGCGCTGGGCCGGGAGAGCGGACGGCTGAGGAGCCGGGAGCCGTAGCCGAGTGCCCCGAACCAGGTCAGGCTGGCCAGTACCGCCCCGGTGCCGAAGGCCCAGCGCAGGTCGCCCCGTTCGGCGGCCAGGGACCCGACCAGGAGGACGGTGTCCAGGTAGACGTGCGGGTTGAGCCAGGTCATGGCCAGGCAGGTCAGCACCGCCGCGCGGGCCGACCCGGCGGAGGCGCCGCCGCCCGTGCCGAGGGCCGCACCCGGGTCGGGGCGCAGCACCCGGCGCGCGGCGAGCAGTCCGTAGCAGATCAGGAAGGCGCCGCCGGCGATCCCGACCGCCGTGAGGGCGGCCGGCCAGGCGGTCACGAAGGCGCCGACCCCGGCCACGCCCAGGGCGATCAGGAGGGCGTCGGACACGGCGCAGATGGCGACGACGGGAAACACGGCGTGCCGGCGCGCGCCTTGGCGCAGGACGAAGGCGTTCTGCGCGCCGATGGCCACGATGAGGGAGAGGCCGGTGCCGAAGCCGGCCAGGGCTGCTGTGGTGATGCCGTGGTTCATGTGATCGACGTTAGGCAACGGCGTGGCGTGAGTACAGCTAAAGATTTTTACGTACCCTTAGCGTTCGTGATGGACGAACTTCCCCTCGAACAGGTACGTACGCTCCTCGCGGTGGTCGACGAGGGCACTTTCGACGCGGCGGCGACGGCCCTGCACGTCACCCCGTCCGCCGTCAGCCAACGCGTGAAGGCCCTGGAACAGCGCACCGGCCGGGTCCTGCTCATGCGGACGAAGCCCGTGCGACCCACCGAGTCCGGGGAAGTGGTCATCCGGTTCGCCCGGCAGCTGGCCCGGCTGGAACGCGACGCCCGCGCCGAACTCGGGATGGGGATGGCCGACGGGTTGGGCCCGGTCCGCCTGCCGATCGCGGTCAACGCGGACTCGCTGGCCACCTGGTTCCTGCCCGCGCTGACCCGGGTGCCGCGGGATCCGCCGGTCTGCTTCGAGCTGTACCGGGAGGACGAGGCGCACACGACGGCGCTGCTGCGGGAGGGGCAGGTGATGGCCGCCGTCACCTCCTCGCCCGACCCGGTCGCGGGCTGCACCGTGCGGGCGCTGGGCCTGGCCCGCTACCTGCCCGTGGCGAGCCCCGCCTTCGTCGCCCGGCACCTGACGGGGGCGAGGGACCTCGGCGAGGCGCCGGTGATCGTCTTCGACCGGCGCGACGAGCTCCAGGACGGTTACGTGCGCGCCCTGACGGGCGGCGCCGCCGGGGCCTCGGCCGCGCGACACCGGATCCCGACCTCGGAGGGGTTCCGCGACGCGGTGGTCGCCGGGCTCGGCTGGGGCCTGGTCCCCGAGCCGCAGGCCCTGCCCCTGTTGGAGACGGGCGCGCTGGTGCCGCTGGAACCCGCGCCGCCCTTGGACGTACCGCTGTACTGGCAACAGTGGAAGCTGGACTCCCCGGCGCTGGCCGCGGTCGCGGCGATCGTCGCGACCGCGGCAATGGAATCCCTGCTCCCGCCGGACGTCCCGGCCGGCGGCGGCCACAGCACCAGGCCCTAGGCTTCCGCCATGGAGTCCTACACGATCGGCCAGGCCGCCCGACTGCTGGGCGTCAGCGTCGACACCGCCCGCCGGTGGGCCGACGCCGACCGGTTCCCCACCCGGCGCGAGGGAACCCGGCGCATGGTGGACGGGCCGGACCTGGCCGCGTTCTGCGTGGAGGCCGCGCAGGACGGCGCGGAGGGCGAGGAGGCGGCGTCCACCTCGGTGCGCAACTCCTTCCCGGGCATCGTCACCGGCGTACTCCTCGGCACCGTCGACGCCCAGGTCGAGATCCAGGCCGGACCGCACCGGATCGTGTCCCTCCTCACCCGGGAGGCGGTCGAGGAACTGGGCCTGGAGGTGGGTGTCCGGGCCACCGCCCGGGTCAAGTCGACCAGCGTCTTCGTGGACCGCGGCTGACGGCCGTCGCACCGGTCGGCGCGGAGCTCCCGATGCGGGGCTCCCGATGCGGGGCGGTGCCGCGGCCGGCCGCGACGGTGGCAGACTGGCCGCTGATCCGCCGAAGGGGAGTACGCCGTTGTCCATGTTCAGCAGCCTGCGCCGGGCCGTGCGCCGCGGCTACCGACGGGCCGTCGACCTCAGCCACCCCGCCCGCTCCCCGCTCGGCAGTGCCGTCGTCAACTGCGTGGTCTACCTCGACGGCGTCCGTCAGGACGGCTGCGCGGAGGCCGACGAAGCCCTGCGCCGGGTCCGCAAGGCGGGCGACGGATTCGTGTGGATCGGCCTCCACGAACCCTCGCAGGAGGAGCTCGCCGGGCTGGCCGGGCTCTTCGGCCTGCACCCGCTCGCCGTCGAGGACGCCGTCAACGCACACCAGCGGCCCAAGGTGGAGCGCTACGACGACACCCTCTTCGCCGTCTTCAAGACCGTCCGCTACGTCGAGCACGAAGAGCTGACCGCGACCAGCGAGGTCGTCGAGACCGGCGAGATGATGGCCTTCGTCGGAACGGACTTCGTCATCACGATCCGGCACGGCGGCCGCGGCACCCTGGGCCCCGTCCGCGAAGCGCTCGAAGCGGAGCCGGAGCAGTTGGCGAAGGGCCCGGCGGCGGTCCTCCACGCCATGGCGGACCACGTCGTCGACGACTACGTGGCCGTCACGGACGCGGTGCAGAGCGACATGGACGCCGTGGAAACGGCGGTGTTCAGCGAGCACGGCGGCCGGGGCGACGCGGGCCGGATCTACCAGCTCAAGCGGGAACTCCTCGAACTGCGGCGGGCGGTGGCCCCGCTGGGCCGGCCGCTCGAACAGTTGGCCACGCAGCCGATACCGGTCATCCCGCCGGAGATCCGGGCGTACTTCCGTGACGTGGCCGACCACCTGACGCGCGCCACCGAGCAGATCGGCGCCTACGACGGCCTCCTGGACTCCATCCTCCAGGCGCACCTCGCGCAGGTGACGGTCGCCCAGAACGAGGACATGCGCAAGATCACCGCCTGGGCGGCGATCGTCGCCGTCCCCACCATGGTCTGCGGGGTCTACGGCATGAACTTCGACCACATGCCCGAGCTGCGCTGGACCTACGGCTACCCGCTGGTCCTCGGCGTCATGGCGGTCGCCTGCTTCGTCATCCACCGCGGTTTCCGACGCAACGGCTGGCTCTGACGGAGCCGCCCGCCCCGTGGGACGGCCGTGGAGCGGGAGCCGTCCGCCGGGCGGCGGCGCCACCCGGGC